>JAOPYV010000098.1 GCA_025964435.1 Thermoleophilia bacterium
CGACGCACGGGGTCGTCCGGCGGTGTCCGGCGGTGTCCGGCGGTGTCCGGCGGTGTCCGGCAGCTTCGGCGGGTTCCCCCGTTTGCGCGGCGGGTGAGCAGGCATAGGTCCGGTGCACATACCACGACAGGAGCCCACCGTGACCACTTCGCTCTTCGCGCCGCAGGGAACCGCGGCGCCACACCTGAGCGTCCCCGTCGACGAGCACGACCACGCGCTCGGCGACTCCGACGCCGCCCTGACGCTCGTCTTCTACGGCGATTACCAGTGCCCGTACTGCCGTACGGCCAACGCCACCGAGCGGGCGCTGCGTGAGCAGTTCGATCCGTCGGAGCTGCGCATCGTGTTCCGCCACTACCCGATCACGCAGAAGCACCCCTTCGCACTGCCGGCCGCCATCGTGGCGGAGGCCGCGGGGATGCAGGGCCGGTTCTGGGACATGCACGACACGCTCTTCGCCAATCAGGACCGACTCGACGAGGAGTCGCTCGTCACCTTCGCACGACAGGCCGCTCTCGACCTCGACCGCTTCCGGCGCGACGTCACCGAGCCCTACTGCGAGCAGAAGGTGGAACGAGACTTCCGCAGCGGGGTGGAGAGCGGCGTGGAAGGCACCCCTGCGTTCTTCGTGAACGGCATCCGCTACGAAGGCGATTACTCGGCGGATGTCATGTCCGCCAAGCTGCGCGCGATGCTGGAGCAGGGCTGAACGGATCCGTTGCACTGCCGCGGGACGGGGCACCTGCAACTGGGAAGCGAGAACAAGGGGGAACGATCGTGGAACTCGTCGACGTATCGCTGGGTCTACTGCTGCTGCGCATAGTGTTCGGCCTGGCCATCGCAGCGCACGGCGCACAGAAGCTCTTCGGGTGGTGGGACGGCCCGGGCATCGAGGGGTTCGCGGGCTGGCTCGGTAGCATGGGCGTTCGGTCGCCACGCGTGGCGGCGACCATGGCCGGGCTCTCCGAGTTCGTGGGTGGCCTGCTGCTCGCGCTCGGCCTGGCGATGCCGGTTGCAGCGCTGCTCATCACTGCCGTCATGCTCACCGCAATCGCCACCGTGCACTGGAGCTCGGGGTTCTGGAGCGCGTCGGGCGGCTACGAGTACAACCTCGCGATCGTGGCGGTCGCGATCGCAGTCGCCACCACCGGGCCCGGTCGCTATTCGCTCGACCGCGTATTCGACGTCGACGGGTTCGCCGGCTGGGAGTGGGGGCTGGGAGCGCTCGTGCTCGGGGCGGTCATCGCGATGGTGAACGTCGCGGGTCGCGATACCTCGCCGTCCACCAGCGCTGACGCATCCGGCGAGGTCACCGCCACCTAGGCAGCGCAGTCGGGGTTCAGGTGCGGAGCGTGCTCGAAGGGCGTCCCGCGGTGCGGGAACATACGCAAGCCGACGAGCGGACCCGAACCGCTGACCCCTTCATTCGGACCGCGAGTGCTGTCAATGGACGTCCTGCCTGATGCTGTGTGAGCCAATGCTGGACAAGACCTTCGTCAGCTGCCGCGGGATTCGTACGTGTACCGTCGATGTTCGGGGTCAGGCGACCAGGTCGATCGGAACGCGCAGCGGAGCGCCGCGACCGATGGTGACAAGGGTTCAGCGTTGGAATGACTTCGCGTACTGGTCCCCGAGGTGCAGTCCGACGGCGGTTGCGCCCACCGCTGCTGCGAGGCTGACCGCCCCGAGGGCGATGACGCCCGCTCGAGCGCCGCCCCTCTGTGCTGACTTTGCGACCTCCGCCGTGGCGCCGATGGGTGCCAGAACGGCTCCGCCTGCCAGCCCGACACCCAGGAGCACTTCGAGTGGGTTGCTCGTTGATGGCTCGGCCTGATTCCACCCGTGCCCCAGCATGGCTCCGCCGGCCAGGCCCGCGGCTGAACCGACGCCCGCCACCGTCGCAAGTATCGCCAGTGATTCGCTGGGAATGCGCATGTCGTTCACCCCTGGTCTCGTCAGCGCCCGTGTCCGGCGGGCATTCGTCGTCACCACAGCATCGGTGAATGTGAGGCGGTGCGGTTCACGCGTCGCGGTGGGCAGGACTGCTGGCACGGGGCCATTCCTTGGCCGCCTCTGCTGCAACCGCCTGCACGCGCTCGCGGTCCACGCGACAGCTGCGCGCACCGATCTGGCGTCAGGCGACCAAGTCGATGGGAACGCGCAGCGGAGCGCCGCGACCGACGGTGACGACCAGTACGTAGCGTCCGGCACTGACAGCGTTCGAGCCCGCATTGAGGGCCACCGCGGCGCGCCCGCGTCGCACATTCTGGCGACCTGAGGCAACGACCTTGGCGCCGCGCTTCAACTGCACCTTGGCTACGCCGGTTCGGCCAGCGGCGAACTTGACGGCGCAGGTGACCTTCGGCTTGCCCTTGACCATCTTGACCACACATACGACGGTAGCGTCACGTCCGGCGACGCCCCGAACTCCCTGGGGACCGGTCGCGCCTGTCGCCCCAGTGGCACCCGTCGCGCCGGTTGCGCCCGTGGCACCCGTGGCTCCGTTGGTGCCATTTGTGCCGTTCGTTCCTGGCAGGCCTGGAACCGTCACCGCTGCTGAGAGGAGCACCGATCCCGCAGAGTATGCGGTCGAGTTGCCGGCAGCGTCGGTGATCATGGCCACCACTTGGTAATTGCCCGCCGCCAGGTTTTCGACATGCCAGTCGCAGCTCCAGTTTGCGGCGACAGCGGGGGAGCAGAGCGCGCCATTTTCGGCACCTGCATACGTCACCACGATGCTCGCGACTCCAGATCGGTCGTCGGCAGAGGAGCCGGCGATCGTCAGTGGCGCTATGTTCGCGGCGACGGGTGCGACCTGCAGGAACCCGGACGGTGCAACACCGTCGATCGTCCACGTTCGGGTCGCGGGGGTGGCATCCACGTTGCCGGCCCCGTCAGTCGCGCGAACGTCGACGGTGTGGGACCCCTGCGCGAGCGCCGAGTATGCGACAGGCGACGAGCACGCTGTCCAGGCCCCGGCGTCGCGTCGACACTCGTACGTCGACGTCTCCGTCGCGGCGAGCGAAAGCGCCGCGGACGTCGAAGTGACAAAGCCGCTGGGTCCCGTCGAAATGGTCGTGTCGGGCGCCAGGGTATCGACGGTCCAGCTCCGTGTGGCGGCGGTGCCGTCGACGTTTCCGGCCGGATCGATCGCACGTACGTCGAACGTGTGCGCTCCCTGCGCGAGGAGGGTCAAGCTCCTTGGCGAGGTGCATGGCAGCCACGACCCGCCGTCGAGGCGGCAGGAGAACGATGACCCGGTCTGAGTCGCGGTGAAGCTGAACGTGGCGCTCGCCGAGGAAACCGTCCCAGTTGGCCCGCCGGAGAGCGTCGTGTCCGGAGCGGCCGTATCGACGGTCCACGCCTGCGAGGCGGTGCCGACGTTGCCCGCCGTGTCAGTTGATCGCACCGAGAAGGTGTGAACGCCATCGGCGAGCGAGGAGTAGGTCGGCGCGACAGCGCATGCAGCCCAGGCCGCTGCATCGAGCCTGCACTCGACCGTGCCGTCGCTGGCCGAGATCGTCGGCGACGCGGATGTGCTCGACGAGACGCCCGTCGGGAGGCCTCCGATCGTGATGGTCGGGGGCGTTCGGTCGATCGTGACGCTGACCGCCGCCGACGTCGACTTGTTGCCGGCCGCGTCGACCGCTCGCACTGTCAGCGAATGGGCACCGTCAGTGAGTGACGATGTTGGCGACATGGTCAAGGTTCCGGGAAGTGCATCGGTGCCGACCTGCTTGCCGTCCACGAGCAGCTCATAGTGACCCAGACCGCAGCCCGCATCGGTGGACGCGCTCCACGTAACAGTCGGCTTGCCCTGCAGCACGGCGCTGGCGGTCGGCGAGGTGATCGTCGGAACGGTCGGCGGCGTCGCATCCCCGGTGCAGCCGTAGGCGACGAGCTTGTTGGTTGCCGGAACCAGCAGCGTGTTCTGGCCAGCCGCCAGGCCGACAAGCGGCTGCGACACGTTCTGCTCGTCGGGCGCGGTGATCGCGGAGCCGGCGTTGGCGGACCAGGTCGAGGTGCCGGAGGTTGCGTCGTAGGCCGTCACGGCGCCGGTCGACGATCCCGTGTACACCGTATTGCCGACGGTGACTGGAGCTATCGACAGCGTCGCTGGGGCGGTCGTCGACCATGCCGTGACGCCCGTGCCGGTGTCGACCGACGAGAGCGTGGTTGTCGTCTGATAAAGGGCCTTTGAGCCGCTGAACGCCGGGATCCGCGTGGAGGTAAATGTACCGAGGTCGGCGCCGGTCGCCTCATCGAAGATCTTGTTGCCCCCGCTGTCGCGCGCGTAGACCTTGCCGCCGTGAACCGCGACCGTCTTGCCGCCTCCGCCCGAGCAGCCGGTCGAGTAGGTCCACTGCGTCGCGCCGGTCAGCGCCTCGAACGCGTACGACTTCAGGCACGCGTAGCTCACGATGACGCGTCCGCCAACCACCGCGGGCGACGACTTGTCTCCGTTGGCGACCGACATGGTCCACAGCTGCGTTCCGGTCGCGGTATCCAGTGCGTAGACGTTTCCGCCCGAGCCGGCGCCGCCGTAATAGACGATGCCCCCGCTGGCCGTCGGCGGTGCGCTGAACGAGGACTGCGAGAGCTGACGAGACCAGAGTGCCGCACCGGTGTCGGCGTCCCAGGCGCTGGCGAGCCCGCCGGTGCTGACGACGAAGATGCGCCCGTCTTCGTACGCCGGCGTTGGCGAGTAGTACGTGCTGGAGATGAGCTGAGTCCACGCCACGACGCCGGTGTCCAGGGCGACGGCAGTGAGCTGCACGCCGCCCCCGACAGTGTCCTTGACCGTCACGTACGCCTTGTTGCGCGCGATCACGGGATAGGAAACCGGGCTGCCGAAATCGCGGCTCCACTTGAGCGACGGGCTCGCCGGCAACGACGTGGTCATCGCCCCATCATGCGCAGTCGTGCCCTGGTACGTCACTGCCTCGCCCGCGCCGAGAGCTGGGCCCGCAGCAATCGTCGTGACCACGGAGATGATGATTGAAAGGAAGAGCGGGCGCGCCAAAGAACGGGAGGGCTTCATAGCCGACAGCATCGGCCGTAGACGTCGCTTGCTTTAATTAGCGCACTGTTTGCAGTTCGCGCATTAGCTGCGTGCCGGTAGGAAATGGAAATGCTCTTCCGGGGCACTGGGCTGGTTTCACCGATGCGGTGAGAACTGCCTGCAAACCGAGCCATTTATGGCACCGGTTTCGGGGCTGATGAGTTGGCCGCTCAGTCGCTGGTTCCTCCGTCAACCTCGTCCGCTCCCGCCAGGGAAGGCTGGTCTGCGAATCGGCGGAGTGATCGAGAGGGATTCACGGAAAACCCCCGCCACAGCGAGGGTTTTCATGTAAGCCGATGAGCGGACTCGAGCCTCGACCCGTCATTCGGGCTGAAGTCGTCACGACGTGCCTGTCCATCGGCCTGCTGCTGTGATGGGCTGCGCACACGTGGGCATACCGCTGCCATGAGCCGATCCCACCAAAGGAATCCCCTGCGCCCCCGAAGGAAGATGCTCCATCTGTTGGTCGCGCTTTCCGTCGCCGGCGTGGTCGTGCAGCTGGCGATTGGCGGACCTCTGGCGGGGGCTGTCGGTGCGCCTGAGGATAAGTCGGCATGGGGAATGCGTCCGAGCGGCGGGGTGACAGTTCAGCAGAGTCGGTACACCAATTTCACGCTCGACGGACCTGGCGATGGCGGTTGCCCCGCCGAGCTCTACATCGGAACGAACGTGGACCCGCGCGGGATCATGCGCCCGCCCATGCGTACGATTGATCTTTCCGAGAAGCGATTCCCCATCAGGGTTCGTGATCTGCCGGCCGGTCGCACGTTCTGGCAGGTCAGCAGTGAGTGTCACGATGACTACCTGACAGGGGGTTCTGGGGTCGCCGACTTCCGAGTGCCGACGGTTCTCGACTTCGACCACCTCGGACTACGAGCCCTGTCTGACAAGCGGCGCACACCGGTTCCAGCGATCGAGACGACCATCGACGGGCGCGTGACACGCATTAGGGTTCGAGTGATCGCGAACATGGACGTCAAGAGCGTCGTCGTCCTCGCTGTTCGACGAGGGTCGTCGACGCTCATGCGCGTCCGGACCTCACTTGAGCTTCGGCCTGGACGTACCGGCATCGCTACGTTCCAGTACCGTCATGCCGCATCCGCGGCGGGTGCTCAGGATCTCACTGCTGTCGCGACAGTGCGGACGAGGTCCGGGGCGATCAAGCGTCAGTCGAGTGCGTACTTCAGAGTCGGGGCGAATCGGTAACCCGAATGCCGCTCGCGTCAATCATCCTCGGTGACCACCACCCGTGACATCCCACGAGAGACCGATTCCGACGCCCAGCTGATCGCGGCGTCGCTCGACGATCCGGCGCGCTTCGCGGCGGTCTTCGAGCGGCACGTGCAGGCGATCTTCGCATTCGTCGCCGCCCGCGTCGGACCCCAGCGCGCCGAGGACATCGTCGGAGAGGTCTTTTCCGTCGCGTTCGGACGCCGGGATTCGTTCGACCTGACGTTCACCAGCGCTCGGCCCTGGCTGTACGGCATCGCCGCCCGCACGTTGATGCACCACCACCGGCTTGAGCGTCGCTGGCTCGAGCTGACGTCGCTTCGCAGCGTCGAGATGAGTGGCGACGACTTCGCTGCCGCAGACGGCCGACTCGATGCGCGGCGCATGGCGCCCGTGCTTGCCCGAGCGCTGGCCGCGCTGCGCCCGCATGAGCGCGACGTGCTGCTGCTCTTCGTGTTCGGGGAGCTGACGCACGAGGCGATCGCGACGGCGCTCGGCATCCGCCAGGGCACCGCGAAGGCCCGGCTCAGCCGCGCGTGTGCCCGCCTGCGCCGCGAGCTCGACGGCGAACGCGGCTTCGATCAACCAGCCGACCCGGAGGAGGGTGGTAGCGATGACTGACCACGACCTCATTGAAGCCATGCGCGTGCAGCGCACCCAGCTCGAACCCACTACCGAGGAGCTCGCTCGCATGCGCACCGCCACCGAATCGACTTACGTCCCGAAAGCAGCGCGCGAACCCGGCCGGAGCAGCGATCGACGGCGACTGCGCATCTCCCTCGCGGCAGTCGCGTTGGTCGCGCTCGCGATTGCCGCAGGCGTCGCCTTCGGGCCGGGAAGCGATACGAGCAACCATGCCGTTCCGCTCCCGGCGCCTGCCACCGCTGCAGCGGCGTTCGAGCAGGCTGGTGTCGCAGCCGGTGACGCGTCGT
>JAOPYV010000099.1 GCA_025964435.1 Thermoleophilia bacterium
GACGAAATCGATGCCGTTCATGCCCGGCATCTGATAGTCGACGACGGCCACATCCGGCGGCTCGGCCCTGATCGCCACGAGCCCCGTCTCGGCGGAGCCGGCTTCGGCGATGACGCGCGCATCGCCACCCGCTTCGAGTCCGACGCGTACGCCGTGTCGAAGGGGCGGATGGTCGTCGATCAGGAGGCACGTAATTACATCGGCAGCGCTGGGCATGTCTCAGTATCGGCATCATGTGGCCAACGTAACATCCCCCATGTGGGGACTCCTGCCCGAATCGTTCGCTACGACCCGGCCACGCCCACCACCTGCATCACGACGGGCACCTGGACGATCACGCTGGTACCCATCGCCGGATCGCTGCTGAGCGACGATCGTCCGCCGACCGCACCGAGGTCGCGATCGACAAGTGCCATCCGCATGCCACCCGCGGCGCCCTGCACGGATCCGCGCTCGCCATCCACGAAACGGGCAATCAGCCAACCTTCCGCATCCCATGCGCGAATGCCGATCCGGGTCGCGCCGGCGCGCGTCGATGCGCTGATCAGCGATTCACATGCCCGCAGGAACACGTCGAGCACACGGGCGGCAACTTCGACGTCCCCCGTCCTGACCTCGATCTCGACCGGAACCGAGGAAGTCGCGGCGATTCGGGCGATCTCGCCACGCAACACGTCCTCGACCCGCGTGCGATCCTCGATGTGCATCCCCACGCCGCCGTTCACGTCTCCCCCCTGAGTTGCACGTCGCTGACACGACATGTATCGACGTTCGCACGATTCCCGAAATCACCCGTGCGAGCAACTTGGCTACCCCCCATCGGAGCCAGCGAGGCGATATGCGTCGCTTCTCGAAGCGTTACTACAGGATCTCCGATTCGAGCCGTCGCTACACAGGTCACGGTCGACGACGTCAGCCACTTCGTCAACGCCGCGCACGGGAATTGCGTGGGGTTGTCGGGCAGCCGCCAATGCAACTGGACGGCGGCCTCAGTGGACTCATACGCACCCAGGACCAGTCCCGAAAGGACACTCTCGAATGACAGCCAGCATCCTCACCACCCCGCGCGCTCGCGGTCGGAACTATGCCGCGGTGGCCGCCGGAGCAGTAGCACTGGCCGCCGGGCTGGTCGCCGCACCAGGCGCGCAGGCCGCTACGACATCGACGCAGTACGACTACCTGCTCGCACCCACCACGTTGTGTGCCGGCCAGACGAGCTCGACGGCATCCGTCGCCGCACAGGAAGCAGCGATGCACTGCCTCGTCGACTACGCGCGTGGCAAGCAGGGACTGCGCCCGACGGTCGCCAACGCCGCGCTGGATCTCGCTGCGGAGCGCAAGGCCGCTGACATCCTGCGCTGCCAGCAGTTCTCCCACACGGCGTGTGGTCGCGCATGGGACTACTTCATCAAGTCCTCCGGCACGCGCTTCACGCGCTGGGGCGAGAACATCGCGTGGGGCTCCGACAACGGCGGCCGCTCGACGCCCCGCTCGATCATGCGCGGATGGCTCTACTCGAGCGGACATCGCGCCAACATCCTCAACGCCTCCTACAACGCGAAGGGAATCGGCCTCGTGCGCGGCAGGTTCTCAGGGTACGCAGCTGGCATCTGGGTCCAGCACTTCGGCACGAAGTAGGTCGACCGACGACATCCCGCCCACTGGTCCCAGCTTCTCCTGACAAGGAGTTGGGACCAGTGGCCGCCGTCGAGCATGCCGACTCCCCTGACGGGGTGGTCAGTCGTCGACCCACTCCAGCAGGTCGCCCGGCTGACATTCCAGCACGCGACACATCGCCTCGAGCGTGCTGAAGCGCACCGCCTTGGCGCGTCCGTTCTTGAGCACGGCCACGTTGGCGGGGGTGAGCCCCACCTGCTCCGCGAACTCCCCGACACTCATCTTGCGCTTCGCCAACTCGACGTCGATCCGCACCACGATCGGCATCAGATCACCGCCTCCATGTCAGTACGCAGCGCGGTCGCCTGCAGCAGCAGCGCGCGAAGCACCACCATGAGCAGCGCGAATGCCGTCGCAGGCAGCAGCACCAGGAGGGCGGCGAAAGGATTGCCCGGATCATCGGAGGTGGCGAGCACCATCACGAAGAGGCCGAACAGCAATAGCCACGCGACGCCGGTCGACCAGACGATCGCGTCGACCCAGACCAGCGATGCCCTGCTGAAGACGCGATCCTCGTTGACCATCGTGAGCAGCCGCCACGTGCTGACGATCACCACCTGGACGCAGATCATGCCGAGCTCGCAGACGGCGAGCAGCGGCCAGCGCACGCGCGAGAACTCCGGTGACTCCTCCGCCATGTGCGCGAACATGCCGGGGAAGGACATGGCCTCCGCCACGACGAGTGCGACGAACGTCATCGCCAGCAGGATCCGCAGCGGCACGACGGCGAGACGCAGGTGCTTCATCGGTCGCTCATCCATGCTCCGGCTCCCCGACCACGACGATGCATCGAATCGCACCGCCTTTCCATCGATAGTAGCCCATAATCTATCGATAATCAATATATATCCGCAGAACCTGTGGATGACGGGTACGGTTGTCGCATGCCCCGCCCCGCACAACGCTCCCGCGCACAGGTCGTCGCGACGCTCGTCGCATTCGCGAGCTTCGGCTCGTTCTGGGGCGCGTGGGGCGCCAGCATCCCGCGCATCCGTGACCAGGCCGGTGTCGACGCGGGCGAGCTTGGACTCGCCCTCCTCTGCGTCGGGGCGGGCGCGCTGCCGGCGATGCTGCTGATCGGGCGCGCGCTCGATCGCTGGGGTCTTCGGCTCGCCGCGTACGCGATCGCGGTGCTCGGCGTTGCCGGCGTCGCCGTCGTGCTCGGCGCGACCTCGCTCGTGACGCTGTCGCTCGGCCTGCTCGTCGTCGGCATGGCCAGCGGCGCAGCGGACGTGGCGATGAATGCGGTCGCGGGCCGCGCGGAGCAGGACGCCGGCCGGCCGATCATCACGCGCGCCCACGGCATGCTCTCGGGGTTCGTCGTGCTGGCGAGCCTCGGCGGCGCAGCGGTGGCGGCGCTCGAGCTGCCGATCGTCGTTCCGTTCCTCGTGGTCGCGACGATGTCACTCGTCTCCGCGGCGACGATGCTGCGCGCACTTCCTGCCGGCGGGCCTGACATCGCGGAGCACGGCGCGGATCATACTCCCGAGCCCGCCCGCGGCCTGCGCGGTGCGGCGACCATGCCCCTGCTCCTGATCGGCACGCTTGGCGCCCTGGCCTTCGCGAGCGAGAGCGCGCAGCAGAACTGGAGCGCGATCTTCGCGCGCGACGTGCTCCATGCAGGACACGGCCAAGCCGCGCTCGCGCCGGCGCTGTTCGCTGCCATCGTGTCGGCGACACGCCTGTCGATCGGCACGCTCGGCGCAGCCCACGCCAAGCTCGTCCTCGTGCTCGGCGGCACCGCCGCCGCGGCCGGATCGCTGATCGTCGCCGCCGCGCACGGCGCACCCGTCTTCATCGCCGGGCTCGTCGTCGCCGGTGCGGGCACGGCCGTGCTCTTCCCGACGGTGCTGGGCATCGTCTCGCGGACCGTCGCCGAATCCCGACGCGGCCGCGCCACCTCGCTCGTCTCGACCGTCGCCTACACCGGCTTCCTGCTCGGTCCGGCCTACGTCGGCGTGTGGGCCGACCACTACGACCTGCGCATCGCCATGGTCGCAGTGGCCGCCCTCGCCGCTGCGCTCGCGCTGCTCACGCCGTGGCTCCTGCGCCGCGCGACCTGAATACGCGTGCGAGCGCCCGCAGAAGCTCGCACAGACCGCTGACGCCGCCTCGAGCTGGACGCGCGACCGGGAAGCGTCACAGGGACACCCACGGGAGGGCGAGATGGGCGAGCGAATCACCACGCGTATAGGGCCGCGCGTCGTCATCATCGGAGGTGGTATCGCCGGGGTCGAGGCAGCGCTGACCATCGCGCTCGGCTTTCCGGACGCACGGGTCACGCTCGTCGCCCGCAGCCCAGTCCTGACCATTGCCCCCAACCTGGTCTATGTCCCCTTCGGCGTGGAAGAGGAGCTGGTCGATGTCCGCCTGGACGTCCGGCTTCCGCAGTTCGGGATCAAGCTGCTCATCGGCGATGTCGCCGGCGTCGACATGTCGACATCCAGCGCGAGCATGAGCGGCGGCCGCACGCTGTCGTGGGACGCACTGGTCGTAGCCCCGGGAACCGTGCCGAACAGCGCCGCCGGATCGCGCCTGCGAACGCTCCGTGACGCGGTCGCGCTGCGCTCCCAGCTCGAGGACCTCCTCGACACCCAGTGGCGCACGAGCATGGCGATTCGCATCCTGCCCGACAGCACATGGCCGGCACCGGCATACGAGCTCGCATTCCTCACCGATGCATGGCTCAGGTCGCACGACCGCCGGGAGCATGTCGACCTGTTCGTCGTCACCGAGGATTCCGCGCCGTTCGAGTTCCTCGGGGCGGACCCGCCTCCACATGTCGAGCGGGAGCTGGAGCTTCGCGGGATCTCGATGGTCGCTGGCGTGCCCGGCGCTCGGATCGAGGACATCGACGCGGACCTCACGATCGATGTCGGTGGCCTGTCGGCCGCACGGGTTCGAGGCCTGCACACCGCCCCTGATGGCTTCT
This sequence comes from Thermoleophilia bacterium, assembly GCA_025964435.1. Taxonomy (GTDB): domain Bacteria; phylum Actinomycetota; class Thermoleophilia; order Gaiellales; family SKUG01; genus JAGQUL01. Next base: position 4,610 of record JAOPYV010000099.1, read on the forward strand.
ATGCCACGGACGAGCACTGCCGCATGACCAACGGCGCATACGTCGTCGGCGACGCCGGAAGCGGCAGGGTCAAGGCGGCATTCGTCACGGCGTGGCAGGCACGCCGCGTTCTTGCTGACCTGGGCGGCAGCCTCGAGCGCCTCGGAACCTCGACCGACGGTGTCCCACACGACACCGTCATCTACGAGATGGACCTCGGGGGCGAGACCCTGGTCGTCCGGCTCGCCGCGGACGACCTGATGATCGGCGCACAGCTGCGCCCCGCCGAGGTATCGCTGGAACCCGCGGTTCCCGACAAGCTCCGTGGCCTGCTGACCCGGGCGCTGCTGCTCGAGGGACACGAGGGATCAGCTGCCGCGCGGCTCGACCAAGCGTTCCAGGTGCGACGCCACCTGCGCCTGGGTCCGCCGCCCGGCAGCTGATCACTGGCTCAGCCCTGCTGCACCTCGTAGATCTCGTCGGCGACGAGTCCGTGCGCCTCCTTGTGGACGCGCATCGCGGCCTCGGCGTTCGGCGCCTCGACGAGGCAGAAGATCTTGCCCTGGTCCTCGTCGACCCAGTAATGCTGGTACGAGACGCCGTAGCTGGACTGGGTCTCCAGGTCCTTGATGTGCGCTTCGGCGACGTCCTGGGCCGAGAGCTTGCCCTCGACGTTGTGTACATCCATGAACAGTGGCATGACGAAACTCCTCGTTGGGTGGATTCGTCTCTCCACTTCCCGCCGCTCCGCGGGTGAACCGGAGCGAATCGAACCACCGCGACGAATCACGCCGGGTCTGCTTGATCAGGCATCCGGCGCTACGAATCCTCGGGCAGCGCGGCGAATGCCTTCTTGGTCTTCATGTACCAACCCATGCCACCGATCGGGTTCTTCCAACGACCCTGCATGGCCTTGAGCGCCGGCGCATGCGCCGCATCGCCGCCCGCAACCATCTCCTTCAGGTGCTTGTCCTGCGCCTTGATGACCTCGTCGGCCGTCTTCCCCTGGAATGCGGTGTCGCACGGGCCGCCCAGCTGCTTGCACGTCATCGTCTTCATGTGTCGCCCCTCACCCTTCGTTGGATCGTCTGACCATCCTAGTCCTGCGCCTCGCCGAATCCCTGCTGCGTCAGGAAGTCGTCCAGGTCGAGATCACCGAAGATGCCCTCGAGGTGCCCGTCCGCATCGCGCGTCCACTCATCCCATGGCCTGTCCCAGCACAGCTCGAGGTCATTGCCGTCCGGGTCGGTGACGTACACCGCAAGGTGGGTGCCGTGATCCGACGATTGGCGGATCGGCCATTCGGTGCTGCGCAGCCGATGCACGATGTCGGCAAGACCGTGCTGCGTGGGAAAGTTGAGCGCGACGTGGTGCAGGCCGGTAGCCCCGTCCGCCTGCGGGGTTCCACCGGCCGACTTCCAGGTATTGAACCCGAGGTGGTGGTGGTAGCCCCCAGCGCTCACGAAGAGGATGTCGCCGGTCGTACCCCAGCCCGGGACGCCCCGTGCCTCCAGGACCACGTCGAAGCCCAGCAGGTCGACGTAGAACGCGCGAATCCGATCGATGTCCGCCGTGCGCAGGTGCACGTGGCCGATCGTCACGCCCGCCTCGATCGGACGCTCCGCACGGACGCGCGGGACGATGTTGCCTTGCTCGGTCATGCCTGACATGTGCTGCTCCTGAAGACGGGGTCACGCGCTTACTGCCCGGCAGCGGCCAGCATGTCGCGCACCTGGGCATCGGTGACTTCGTCGAAGCTGAGGTAGTGGGCGCTGACCCCACGGAGCTGCCGGGGAAAGTACGGGCAGAGGACCACGTCGAACTCCTCCGCCGGATCATCACGCAGCTCGGCCGGTGCGACCGGGACGGCGAGGATCACGCGGCGGGCGCCGTGGCGCGCGAGGTAGCGCGCGGCGCAGCGCGCAGTCATCCCCGTCGCGAACCCATCGTCGACCAGCACGACGTCGCGCTCGTCGAACGGAAGCATCGCGCGGTCGCCGCGCAGCACGGCGACCCTGCTCCGAAGCTGCTCCTGCGCGCCGCTGACCTGGGCGCCGACCTGCCCCGCAGTCAGGCCCATCTCGTCGGTCCGCTCCCGATCGAGCAGGATCTCGCCGTCCTCGTCGACCGCGCCGATGGCGAGCTCCGGCTGCTGTGGCGCGCCGACCTTGCGCACGACGACGATCTCCAGCGGCGCGTGCAGCGCGTGGGCGACCGGCACGGCGACCTGGACGCCGCCGCGGGGCAGCGCGACCACGATCGGATCGACCAGCTCCTTCGCATGGATCGTGACCGTGCTCGCGAGCACGTCACCGGCCTGGTCCCGATCGACGAAGGCTCCGCTGCGCCACAACGTCCTCACCCGGCGCCGTCGGCCGCATGCCGGGGACGGATCGATGCGTCGCTCCCGGGGAAGTAGACGCTCTCGTGACCATCGTCCCAGCGCACGCGATAGTGGGGGTGGTCGGGCTCGCCCAGCACCTCGAGGATCTCTGCGAGCCGCCTGACATCGCCGACGTAGTGCACGCCGACTTCGACGACGTCACCGGCCTTGGGTACGTACTTGGTGGTGTCCATGCCATCGAGCCTCCCCCGCGCCGCTCGCGGTAGCAGCGGCAATGCGCAGAATCACGTCCTCTCTTCGTCCATGGAGCGCCGGCCTTTTGCCATTCCGAGCACGTCCAGGCGGGGCAACACTGCGAAGTGTCGAGCACAACCAACGGCCACAGGCCACACGGAGGATCTACCATGGACATCACCATCATCGGCGCCGGCAACATGGCACGCGGCATCGCAACACGAGCACTCGCCGGCGGACACGCTGTGCGTCTCCTGACACCAGAGCGCGACGAGGCACAGGGCCTCGCCAGCGAGCTTGGGGCCAGCACGCAGGCGGGCATCGTCGGCGACCGGCTGGACACGGACCTGGTCGTGCTCGCCATCACCTACGGTGCCGTCCACGGCGTCCTGGACACCTACGGCGACCAGCTCGACGGGAAGATCGTCGTCGACATCACCAACCCCGTCGACTTCGACACTTTCCAACCGCTCCAGCTCCAGGCAGGCTCCGCCGCGCAGGAGATCGCCAACGCCGCGCCCGGCGCTCGCGTCGTGAAGGCATTCAACACGACCTTCGCCGGCACGCTCGTCGAGGGCCACGTCGCCGGCCGGACGCTCGACGTGCTCATCGCATCCGACGACGAGCAGGCGAAGCAGGCAGTCAGCAAGCTCGCCACCGACGGAGGCATGCATGCCGTCGACGCCGGTCCGCTCGGTCGAGCCCATGAGCTCGAGGCGATGGGCTACATGCACATGGCACTGCAGGAGACGCTCGGCACCCAGTACGGCAGCGCGCTCACCGTCAGCGCCTGACACCGAGCGATGGATCGCCAGCAGCGCCACCCATGAGACGACCCTCGCCCCAGCGGCGGGGGCCGTCTCATTCCGGTGGACGCGGCATGTCCAGGTCGTAGTGGATGCCGATCAGGCGGATGAGGAAGCAGACGCCGATGCCGGCGACGGGCACCATGAGGCCGTGGATGCCGAGCTTGTACGCCACCACGACGATCGACGCCCCGATGAGGGCTGGAATGGCATAGAGGCCTGCACGCAGCACGATCGGTATCTCACGGAGGATGATGTCGCGCAGCATCCCGCCGCCGATGCCGGTGATGGCCCCGAGCACGACAGCCTCGAGGCCCCCGACGTGATGATCGAGCGCCGTGCTGGCGCCAGTGACGCAGAACAGCGCGAGTCCGGCGCCATCGAGAATGAGGATCGGCCGCCCGAGTCGATCGAGCCACCGCGGCGCGAGGAACGCGACCAGCCCCGCGCCACCGGCGACGACAAGATAGCGCCAGTCGCGGAAGGTCTGCGGCGGGATGCCGATCAGGACGTCGCGTGTGATTCCACCCGCGAGCCCGACGACGACGCCCAGCGCCATGACGCCGAAGATGTCCAGACGCGCGCGCACTGCAGCGAGTCCACCGCTGAGTCCGAACACGAACGTGCCCGCCAGGTTCAGGACGAGCAGGATCGTCGGATCAACTTCATGCAGTGGGGTCACGGGCGGGACCCTAGCATCCATCCCACAAGGCCCCCGCCAGCTGGCAGGGGCCTTGTCGGGATTTCGGATCAGCGCAGGAACGCGTGGTTCTGGACCACGGTGAGCGAGCGCCAGCGATTGCCCAGCCCCCACGTTCGACCCGCGCCCGCCAAGCCGATCACGCCGAGCGCCAGTGCATAGATGACGTGGTCGTCGATCACCGGGTTGTTGGCGCCCCAGATCGAACCGGCCGTGTACATGAGCGTCATCATCGCGATGCCGCTGACAACAGCGATGCGGATGCCGATGCCCAGCATCAGCGCCGCGCCGACACCCAGCAGGCCGAGCATGAACATCCAATCGACGACCGCGTTGCCCGCGAGGTTGGAGTACAGGCTCGTGAACGGCTCCTTGGTGTTGAGGCCGAAGCTGAGGAAGCCCTCGGTCGGCGAGCCGCCGTTGATCCAGGCGCCATCACCGAAGTAGTCGATTGCCCCCGTCTCGGCGTTGCGTCCGGTCGAGAAGCCAAGGCTGAATGCCTTGTCGAGGAACGCCCAGAGGAACACGAACCCGAGCGAGATGCGCATCGCAGCCATCGCGCGGAGGGCACCGATGCTCATCACCGTGGCAGGATTCTCAGCCGGTAGGGCACTCGCGGTCGCGACCTTGCTGACGACAGGAGCGGCGATGGGAGTGCGTGGTGTGGTGGCCATGATGTGCCTTCTGATTGGGTTGCTGATCTTCTAACCCCAGCATCGCCAGCCATGGGACCTGCTGCCTCCGTAGACACTCCTGCCTGGTTGCGGACAACTACGCGCTCGCATGTCCGTCGGGCGGTCAGCGAGGTGCCGTCGGATCAGGCTCACCGTGCGGCGGAATCTCATACACGTGCTCCGGGTCAGGATGCGGAACACCCTTGATCGGTACGTATGGCGTTGTGGGATCCGGCTCACCGTGCGGCGGAATCACGTAGACGTAGTCCGGATCGGAATGCGGGATCCCCTTGATCGGCACATACGGAGCGGTCGGATCCGGCTCGCCGTGCGGCGGGATCACGTACTCGTGGCCGGGGTCGGGATTCGGCACGCCCTTGGTCGGCACGACGGGATCGGGCGTCTCGGTCGGTGTGGCGGCTGGCGTGTCGGTCGGCGTGGCGGTTGGCGTAGCGGCTGCGGCCTCGGTCGCCGTGGGGGTCGGGCTCGCGGCCGGTGTCGGCGCGGGGCTCGTGCTCGACGCCGGGTCAGGTCGGAGATCAGGCTTCGGCACAGGCCGCGCAGGTGCAAACAGGTTCGTCAGGCCGACCGCCGCGGCCGTGAAGCCGGCACCGGCGACGAGCGCGGCGCCGATGCGGGCAACGGCACCGCCGCCCTGGAGGGCGCGCTTCACGCCGAGCACCCCTGCAGTCGTTCCAGCGCCGACGAACAGGCTGTCGGCGGTGATCTCGCCCGCTCGTGTCGTCGCATCCAGCGAGCGGGTGTTGCCCCGCCATGGCTCGAAGGTGGCGTTTCGTCCTGACTGCAGTGTCAGTCCATTGATGAAGCTCATTCGTCCTGTCCCATTCCTCGTGTGGCGCGTCCCACGCCATCAACGAGCTATCGGGCGGCACCTGAACGCTGTCTCAGGTGCTCAGACGCCCCAACTGAACGACTCCCTAACCGACGTCTATACGTGGATTGACGGTACTGTCACCCCACCGGCGCGCCGTTCGGCGAGGACGTCAGGACCCGCTCGATCTGCGGACTTGGCAGGGTCATGCAGCAGCACCCCGAGCCATCCAGGGCCGTTGTCGATCCATGCCATGTCGACGACGTCGGCCACGGAGACCCCGAGTTCGGCGAGGATCTCCAGCTTGAGTGCGGCATCTACCGGTCCGGAGCGGACGAGCGGCGGGGACGCGAACGAGAGCAGGCCGGTATCGCTTCGCCGAATGCGGACGAGTCCGGCGCCGCACTCCTGGACGATGAGCTGCGGGTTCTCGGGAAGGCCACCCGCTTCGAGCCACGCGTGGCAGCTCCCGAGCGTTGGGTGGCCGGCGAACGGCAGCTCGCCTGTCAGTGTGAAGATTCGCAGGCGATAGTCCGCTTCCGACCGCGTCGGGGGAAGCACGAACGTGGCCTCCGAGAGGTTCGTCCAACGCGTGAAGGCCTGCATGGTCGACGTCGACACGCCAGTCCCATCTAGTACGACTGCAACGGGATTCCCCGCCAAGGCGGATTCGCCGAAGACATCGACCTGTTGGAACGGACGCGCCGAGGTGCATGGGAAGTCATGACTTCCTTGGCGATTCGGGCGAACCGGTCTCGTCGATCGCAGGCGCAAGCAACGGGGCGAGACGTTCGATCTCCACCGCAGCCCGCTGGTCATTGGGCTCACCGCGTTCGCGAAGATGCTGCGCGATCGATCGTCGCTGCTGTACGTCGCCCTTCCCTACCTTGAACTTCGCCTGCCGAGAGGTGACGTCAATTCGCATCGCAGCCAGTCGACGCAGCTGAGGCCCGTACAGCTCGTCGTCGGCGACCGGGCGTGCGTCGGGTCCATACCCGTAGACATCCATGAGTCGCGCCAACGCAGCCGCGACTTCACGGGGCTCCGTCGTCAGGGTTGCCACGCCTCGCATGAGCACGGCCTCGAACTGCAAGGTTGCCTCCGATGCGTCCTCGGCATCGATCCACTCGTGCGGGGTGTAGGCCAGAAAGTCGGACACGAGCAAGGTCACATGCGGATTGGCCATCGCCGCAACGAATGTCGCATCTGCCTGGACGCAATGCAGCTCGATCGTGTCATCGTCAAGGATGACGAACGGCAGGATGCTCGCCTGCGGCGCCTCACCGGGCGCGGCCGCCATCAATGTGACGTGTTGCTGTCGCCGCACGAACTCATCGATGAGCGTCGCATCTCCAGGGCGATGTTTCCGCGTGTCGAACATGCCGACAGTGTAGCCGTGACCCCGACGGTCCGCCCGCAGCGACGCGAGGCCAACCACCCACCGCGAAGACACGTCAGCCGCGGCACGAGGCCGCGGCTGACGGGCATCATGATCCAGTCAGTCACGCGCAGTCGCGTCCGTGAACTCCACGAGTTCGGCTCGCTCACCGTCGCCGTCGGTGTGCATGCTCAACAACGGTCCCACGCCCTTGACGTAGAACTTCAGCTCCTGGACCTTGGGTTCGGTCGCCGACAGGTCGCGTGTCATCAGTACGTTCTTGAAGAAGCCGAACGGCACCTCCACCTGTTCCTGATCGACGGTGATGATCGCGCCGTTGTCCTCTGCCTCGCCTTTGTAGTACTCCTGCCGGTAGCTCATGCCAGGCCTTGGCTGTGCCGGCATGATCACGCCGGGCAGCGCACCGTCGACGCCTGCCTCGAACGAGCCGTCGTGATCGACGGGCTTGCCGTCCTCGTAGTTGGTCACGTACTCCCCCAGGTACCAGATCGTGCCCGTCGAGTCCTGGGCGTACCAGTCGTCGGTGATCTCGACCGGCACGCCGTCCTCGGTGGCTGTGTCGCGAACGACGCGAGCGGTGATGCCGTTGGCGATCTTCTTGGTGCGATCGGTGACCTCCACCACGACCTGTCCACGATTGCCGGTCGCGTCAGTCTCCTCGTACACCCAGCGGTTGCCGACCCGCATGGGCCAATACGGGTTGTCGATGTCGGTGGAGAAGTCCGCTGGATCGAGCTGGACTGGCTCGTCGCCGAGCGGGAACGCGTGGGCACGAGAGTCCCCAGAGCGCTCAGCGCTGCCAGGGCCCGCCGACACCTCGGCCGATCCGCCGCAGCCCGCCAGCGCGATGCTCGCGACGGCGATGAGTACGCCCGTTGATTTCGGATGTGGATGTCGCATGGTCTGCCTCCTTGTGGATGCCTGGCTCAGGACTCGTCGTTCTCGCCCCGCTCGTTGCCGTCGGCTTCGGTGCCCACGACCGAGAAGTCCGCGTCCAGGTGCACGTCGACCTGGGTGCCGTCATCATGGGTGACCTCGACCTCGTACTTGCCCTCCTCGTCGTCGATCTCGGTGCCGGTGACCGTTCCGCTCCCGGCCTCGTCGAGCGCGACAGCGCTCGCTTCCTCGAGCGCCGAGCCGGTGATCGCCGTCTCAGGACCTTCGGTGGCGTCCTCGCTGCCTCCAGCAGCGAGCGCGTAGCCGCCGCCGAGTGATCCGAGCGCCGCGCAGACGGTGCCGATCAGGATGGTTCGCTTCGATGGCTTCATGTCAGTCTCCTTCGAGTGGTGGTGTCCGGCGAAACCGGTTGTCCGACCAACATGCTGCTCGCGCTAGGTGAACATTCGATGAACGCCCGCCCCCGCTCTCGATCTCGTCGCCGAGCTCGCGACGCGTGGTTTTCATCCCGCATTCATGTTCGGCTGGGAGAATGCGCGATATGCGCATCATCATCGCCGAGGACGACATCAAGATGGGAGCCCTGCTGCGGCGAGGGTTGACCGCTGACGGCGCCCACGTAGACGTGGTCGGCACGGGCCCGACGATGATCGATCGTCTGCAAGCTGCCCGCTACGACGTCGTGGTGCTCGACGTGATGCTTCCAGGTCCAGACGGCTTTGCCACCTGCCGTCGCATGCGCGAAAAAGGCATCTGGACGCCGGTACTGATGCTCACCGCACGCGACGCGGTCGCCGACCGCGTCGAGGGACTGGAGGCCGGCGCGGACGACTACCTCGTGAAGCCGTTCGCGCTCGCCGAGCTCAAGGCGCGCCTGCGCGCGCTGGTGCGCCGGCCAGCCGCGCCAACGGATGCGTCGGTGCTGACTGTGGGCGACCTGCAGCTGGACCCGGACGCGCTGAGCGTGCGACGAGCAGGCTCGATCATCGAGCTGTCGCCCACCGAGATGCGAGTGCTCGAGCTGCTGATGCGCAATGCCGGCTCGGTCGTGACCCGCGACACGCTGCTGGACAATGCGTGGGACTACGGCTACGAAGCGCAGTCCAATATCGTCGATGTCTACGTGCGCCACCTCCGCGCCAAGCTCGACCAGCCCTTCGGCCTGCGCTCGATCGAGACCGTCCGTGGTGCCGGCTACCGCCTTCGACGCGACGGCGGCCGCTCGTGACAGCTCTCCCCGCCAAGCTGCGCCACCCCAGCATTCGACTGCGGATCACGCTCGCGGTCACCGCGGCGATGACCGTCGCATTCGCTGCAATCGGCCTGTACGTGTACGACCACACCTCGCGTTCACTCGACCATGCCCGCGTCGAAGCGCTCACGGCCCGCCTGAACGACACCGGCTCGGTCGTTCGCGGCGCCAAGGATGCGGATCGGGTGCGCGAGCTGGACTTCGCCGACCGTGACAACACGTTCGTACAGGTGGTCGACGCCCGGGGCGGTGTGCTTGCCGACAGCGGTGAGTTGGACGGGGCGGAAGTCCTCCCACGCCGCCTGATCGATCGGGCTTCGCCCCAGCCGGCGAACCTGACCCGGGTGCTGGAACGCGATGACCCACCCGTCGTCCTGCGCATGCAGCGCCTGCAGCTCGACGACCGCGAGGTCGTGGTGATCGTGGGTGCGTCCACCGGGTCAGACGCGAGGGCGCTGCAGGCGCTGCGTCGAGGCTTGTCGATCGGGGCGGCCATCGCGATCGCCCTGATTGCCGGGATCGGCTACCTCGCCGTCGCGCTGGCGCTGCGTCCAGTGGAACGGATCCGTCGCGAGGCCGCGGCCATCACTACACGCAGCTCCCTGCAACGCCTGCCAGTTCCCCACTCGCGAGATGAGCTGTCGCACCTCGCCGAAACGCTCAACGCGATGCTGTCCAGGCTCGACGCCGGCCTCCAGCGTGAACGCCAGCTGACTGCGGATGCAAGTCATGAACTACGCACACCGCTCGCACTGCTCAAGATGGAACTGGAAGTGGCGCTCGCCGAGGCCACATCAACACTCGGCCGCAAGTCGGCCCAGGAACAGGTCGAGCACCTGCTGGAGACGATTCGCTCCAGCGAGATCGAAGTCGACCGACTGATCCAGCTCGCCGAATCGCTCCTGCTGCTCGCACGCGCCGACCAGGGCGAGCTCCAGATCATGCGAAGCGACGTCGACATACGTACGTTGCTCCGCGACCTGGCCACCCGATTCGCCGCCCGGGCGAGTCAAGATGGGCGCACGATCACCATCGATTCCCCCGATCTGACGATCTCCGCAGACCCGATCCGATTGACCCAGGCGCTCAGCAACCTCGTCGACAACGCCCTCCGCCACGGCCAAGGCGCGATCACGGTCCGAGCCCAGCTCCGGCCGCCGGGCGAGCTCGTGATCAACGTGCGCGACGAAGGCCCCGGGATCGATCCGGCGTTCGCCACCCACGCATTCGACCGATTCACCCGGGCGGAGAGCTCGCGCACGAGTGCAGGCGCCGGCCTGGGCCTCTCGATCGCACAGGCGATCGCCGCTGCACATGACGGCGACGTCCGCATCGCCACCACCCCAGACCACGGCAGCAGCGTCGAGCTCCGCCTGGGCGTCGCCCTCGACCACTCCCAGTAAGCCTCGAGCTGCGCGCAGCGCGGCCATCGTCACTCTCCGGGAATCGACAACGGAGCACCGAGCGTGCCGCAGGCGCGCGAGCATCCGACGCCTGCTAATGACCGCCGCGTGGCGGGCCGGCGTCCGCCGTCCGTGCGAGACAGGCCGAGCCGGTCGAATCCATGGCGTTGCAGCTCCTCGTGCCGCCATCTGCACAAACTGGCGAATGTCGGAACAGCCAGGTTTTGGCCAATCTGACCGGGGCATCGACCGCGGGACATCGCGAACCACGAGCGGGTCGCGCCGGCCAATCCACCTGGTGCCCTCACTGCCCCTGGTCCGCCAACGAAGCGGAGGTGCGAGATGGCTGGTGGTATGGGTTCGTTCGGGCGAGGCAGCCTGTTCGACGAGTTCTTTTCCGACTTCTTCGATCGAGCGGGCAGCGGCGGTGGAAGCCTCCGGAGCCAGTTCGGCCCCGGCATAGAGGCCTTCAGTAGTGGCCAGATGCCGATGCAGCGCCGTACCGAGCAGGTGGACATCACACAGCGCTTCAGCGACGCGACGAACGAGCTCCTTAGCAACGCGGCAGAGATCGCGATGGAATGGGGCAGCCCCGACCTCGACACCGAACACCTGCTCCACGCCGCCCTCCAGGATGACGTGGTTCGACACGTGCTGGAGCAGGTCGGTGCCGACCCCAAGGCCGTGATGCAGACGGTCGAGGAAGAGGCAGATCGCGACGAGCCGAGGGATGAGGTTCCGACCCTGTCTCCCGAAGCCAAGCGAGCACTGCTCAACGCGTATCGCGAGTCGCGCGAGCTGGGCGCTTCGTACGTCGGACCCGAGCACGTGCTGCTCGCGTTGTCGCTGGACGAGGAGTCGCAGGCGGGCGAGCTGCTGCGCAGGTTCGGCCTGGCGCACACGACGCTCCGCGGGGGCGTGGTCCGTGGCGTCGACGCGCACGGGGCGGAGAACGTCAGCAGCGCGACGAAGACCATCGACCAGTACAGCCGCGACCTCACCAAGGATGCGCGCGAGGGGAAGCTCGATCCCGTGATCGGTCGCGCGGACGAGATCGAGCAGACGATCGAGATCCTGTCGCGCCGCACCAAGAACAACCCGGTGCTGATGGGCGATCCGGGCGTCGGCAAGACCGCCATCGTCGAAGGCATCGCTCAGCGCATCGCCAACGACGACGTCCCCGAGACATTGGCGAACAAGCGGGTCGTGGCGCTCGACCTGGCCGGCATGGTCGCGGGTACCAAGTACCGCGGCGAGTTCGAGGAGCGCCTCAAGAACGTCATCGACGAGGTCGTCGAATCCGCCGGCGAGCTGATCGTCTTCATCGACGAGCTGCACACGGTGATCGGGGCTGGCGGCGCCGAAGGGGCGATGGATGCCGCGAACATGCTCAAGCCGGCACTCGCGCGTGGGGAGCTGCACGTCATCGGCGCGACAACGCTCGACGAATACCGCAAGAACATCGAGAAGGACGCCGCCCTGGAGCGACGGTTCCAGCCCGTGCTCGTTCGCGAGCCCACGGTTGATGAGACGATCCAGATCCTGACCGGGCTGAAGGACCGCTACGAGGCTTTCCACCGCGTTCGCATCACCGAGGAGGCGATCCTCGCCGCGGCTGAGCTGTCGGATCGCTACGTGGCCGACCGCTTCCTGCCTGACAAGGCGATCGACCTGGTCGACCAGGCGAGCGCCCGGGTGCGGTTGCGGATCAAGACGAAGCCGGAAGACGTGCGCGACATGGAGGAGCGCATCCGTCGACTCGCCCGTGAGAAGGATCAGGCCGTCTCAAGCGAGCGGTATGAACGAGCCGACCAGCTGCGCGCCGAGGTGAGCGACCTGCAGGGACAGCTCGACGGCATCACCGCTGGGCGCCAACGTGCACCACAGGTCACTGCCCAGGACATCGCCGAAGTCGTGGCTCGTGCCACGGGCATCCCCGTGTCGCAGCTCACCCAGGAGGAGAAGCAGCGCCTGTCGCAGATGGAAACGCTGCTGCATGAGCGCGTCGTAGGACAGGACCAGGCCGTGCAGGCGGTGGCAGAGGCTGTTCGGCGCGCTCGCGCCGGCCTCGCAGACCCGCAACGACCCGACGGCAGCTTCCTCTTCCTGGGCCCGACGGGCGTCGGCAAGACCGAGCTCGCACGTGCGCTTGCAGATGTGCTGTTCGGCGACGAGCAGCTCATGACTCGCATCGACATGAGCGAGTTCCAGGAGCGGCATACCGTGAGTCGGCTCGTCGGGGCGCCTCCGGGCTACGTGGGCTATGACGAAGGTGGCCAGCTGACCGAAAAAGTACGCCGACGCCCGCACAGCGTCCTGCTGCTGGACGAGATCGAGAAGGCGCACCCCGATGTCTTCAACATCCTGCTGCAGGTGCTCGACGACGGCCGGCTCACGGATGGACAGGGCCGCACCGTGGACTTCTCCAACACGGTCATCATCATGACCTCGAACCTCGGGTCGGACCGCATCATGCGCTACGCGCAGGTGACGGACCCGGAGGCAGCCGCGTTCGACGAGCTCAAGGGCGAGCTGATGACCATGCTGACGACGTCGTTCCGACCCGAGTTCATCAACCGGGTGGACGAGATCATCGTGTTCGAGGCGTTGACCGAATCGCAGCTGCTGGACATCACGCGCCTGTTCGTCGACCGAGTACAACGACGGCTCCGCGGACAGCAGATCGAACTCGAGGTCCGGGATTCCGCACTCACGCATCTCGCCGAGAGCGGGTACGACCCGCAGTTCGGAGCACGACCCCTCCGTCGAGCGATCCAGCGGGAGCTCGAGAACCGCCTCTCCGAGATGATCCTGGACGGTAGGCTCGAACCGGGCGGTCGCGTGGTGGTGGACGCGCGGGACGGACGCCTGGTCCTCGAGGCGGAGGATGCAGCCACGGCCGAGGGGGCGGCCTCCAAGGAAGCCCCGGCGACGAGCCGGTGACGGAACCGCGAGTGTACGGCCTCGGTGGTGCGGGAGCTGTCGCACCCGGGGAGCACGGAGTTCCTCAACCATCGGCGATCGGCTGACCCCTCCGGGCAGCCGATCCCGTGCCGTGCCCGGTTTCGAATGTGTCAGTCGGTGTCGAGCGCCGCGCCGTGCCGTTCCGCGCCGTGCCGTTCCGTCCTCGCATCCGCGCGTTGCAGGTGGGTCGCGTTGCGGACGGCGGGATCGCTCTCCACCAGTGAGCCGAGTGCACCGCCGACGGTCGCGAGCACTGCCACATAACTCGCGAGCCGCAGGTAGTCGACGACATCGACTCCATGCCCCAGTTCGTGCGCAAGCCGCGCGGAGGGGATGAGCAACGCCGCGCCGGCGGCGAACAACGCGACCAGTGCGACGAAGAGAGCCAGCACTCCCAGCGTGATCGTGATCGCCGTCGCCGCGTTCGTGAGCACGACTCGCTCGCGTGCATGGGCGCTGCGTGCTCGCTCCCAGAGTCCATGCGCGACCAGGAGCGCGAACACGGTGATCGCGATGCCGGTCGCCGCGAGCGCCGCCAGCCGGAGGAACGACGTCGAGTCTGCAAGCAGCCAGATATCGCGCAGCACGACGGCGGCGGTGCCGGCCGCGAGGGCGCCCACCGTCGCGCGTGAGAGGCGAGCGATGACACGCGTGGGATGGTTGGCGTGGACCATGCCCACGAGCAAGCGCAGGTTGCCGCGCACGACGGCACCGATGAATCGGACCGACCCGTCATCCGCGGCGCGAACGATCCCGAGTGGTGACCGCAGCTCACCGAGCCGGTCCAGCATCCGCTGCACGCGTCGTGGTTCGTCGCCGATTCCGCCCCCCGAGACAGCCTCGCCCAGCATCCCCTCGATCACGTGCACCACCGCCCGCACGAGTCGTTGCCTGACTCTGATGGCGCCAAGCGCCGGGATCGAGACGAGGCCGACGCCATTCGTCGCGTTGGAGTGGGCGACCACCGCGCGTTTCGCGGCGTGCAGCGGCAAGTCACTCAGGCCGACCGCGAGGTGCCAGCCCGCATCCAGCAGGTGGCGTCGCACCGTGTCGACGAGGTCATCGACGCGTGCGGCGGAATCGTGCGGACCTGCGACCCGCACGTCGACTTCCCACCGCGTCCCGGGAAACCGCTCGGCGAGCTCGACCGGAAGCTCGGCGGCAAGCTCGGTCGCCAGGTCCGCCGCGTCACCGGGAGCCGCGACCACGCCGACGACGAACACGTCTGACGGTTGCTCTGGCTGCACATCGTCCATGGCCGGACCGTACCCCATCCGACAGGCATGACGACGACTCTCCGCAACGTGCGGGATCCCGACGGAGCCGGTTGCAGCCTGGCGCGCATTCGCACGGCTGATGTCGCCTGCCGAGGTTTCACCAGCCGCCGCGTGGCGATCTTGCCCTGAGCCCACGTATCTGGAGGCAGACATGGCGACCAGGCACCATAACCGCGTCGACCTGCCGATCTGGTCGCCCAAGGAGGGCGCGCCTGTGTGGGAGCGCGCTACCGGCGAATTCGTGCATGCAACGGACGGGCGCGACTACATCGACCTGTCGATGGGCTGGGGCGCATGCCTGTGGGGGCACGGACTGGTCGCTGAACGGATCTTCGAGCACTACACCCCGGCCGAGCTCGCGCAGGGCGTGGGTTCCACGCAGACGACTGCGATCCGCGAGCGGGCCGAGCAGGCGTTGGTGGAATGGGTGGGCGCACGGTGGCCGGGATCGCCAGACCTGCGGGTCGGAATCCTGCACACCGGGGCCGAGGCCGTGGAGGCAGCTCTGAAGACCGCGCTGGCGGCCACGGGGCGCACGGAGATCGTCGCCTTCGAGGGCGCCTACCATGGCAGTTTCGGCAGCGCAGTGGCGGCGTCCGACACCCCGGACGCACGACGGGCGTTCGCGCCCACGTTCTCGTTCGACGACGTGCGACATGTGCCCTTCGGCGAGGTGCCCGAGCTGAGTGAGCGGACGGCATGCGTCATCGTCGAGCCGGTGCAGGGATCGGCTGGGGTGGTGATTCCACCTGACGGCTTCCTCGTAGGGCTGCGGGCGGCGTGCGATCGCGTGGGCGCGCTCCTGATCCTGGACGACGTACTCGCCGGCTGCGGGCGAACCGGAGTACGGATGGAAGGCATCGAGTGCAGGCCCGATGTGCTCACGCTCGCCAAGGCGCTGTGCAGCGGGATGATGGGATCGGCCGTCGTGATGACGAGCGACGTGGCCGATGCGGCTTGGGGCAGCGACGACGCACCGAGGCTCTCCTCGACCTACTACGGGCACCCGTTCACGTGCGCAGCCATCCTCGAGGTGCTCGCGTTGCACTCCCAGTACGACCTTGCCTCCCTGTGCCGCCACTTCGAAGGCGCACTCCGGCGGGTGGAGGACGCGACGTCGTTCACGCTCCGCGGCAAGGGCGCCTTCTGGGCCCTCGCGGGCGCGAAGGATCAGGCCTCCCAGGTATCCACGGAGTTGCTCGAGCGCGGCGTGATCGCCGACGCCGCAGGAAGTGATGGAGACGTGCTCTCGCTCAAGCCGTCGGTGCTCATGCGTGACGAGTCGCTCGAGCGCGTGGTGAGCGCCATCATCAGCTGCCCCAGTGCGAGCTGACGGCACGCGCTGTCCGTGGCCGACGCGGCCGGCTGCGATCAGGCTTCGCTGTTTCCGGATTCCCGTCGTCGACCCTGGTGGTGCCCGTAGGTCGCGTAGCGGAACTCATCGGCGTTGTCGAGCTTCGAACCGAGGCCACCGGCCACGGTGCCGATCGCGGCGCCAAGCCACGCGAGTGATGCATACGCGCCGATGCCTGCAGCGTTGTCGGCGTTCTGCTGGAAGACGCCGCCTTCTATCAGCAGTCCGGACACCGCGAAGAGCAGCACGAACAACGCGAGGTAGCCGCACGCCACCGCGATTGCCAGCGTGAGCGACGTCGCCGAGTTGTAGAGCGCCGCCTCCTTGGGCGTCGTGTTCCCATCGGCCCGCTCCCAGAGTTCGTGGCCGACGACCAACCACACGATCATCGCGACGACGGCGCAGACCATGATCGCCACAAGGCGGCCCCAGCCAAGCTCACCGCTCAGCTGCCAGATCGTCGGGCTCAGCAGCGCGTATGCGCCGGTCCCGAAAGCCGCCACGACGGCGGTCGACAGTCCACTGAACGCGCGCCACGGGCGGTTCGCTCGCACCATTCCACTGAGCAGACGGACATGACCGGTCCCCGCGGGTGCCAGGTAACGGACCTGAGGGCGCCCATCCATGACCACCTCGCGGCGCATCACCATGCCGGCCGACAGGCGCCGTTTGGGCTGCTGGCCGCGTTCCAGGGCCTCCTCCATGATGTCGGCAAGCAGTGCGACCGTCATCGTGCGCACTCGACCGCCGAGCGCGGTGAGACCAAGCGCCGGGATGTTGACGACAGCAACCTTGTCGTGCCTGTCCACAGCCGCGACGAGGGGTCGCTTCCCGTCGCGCAGTGGCACGTCGGTGAGGCAGATGGCGACATCCCATCCTGCCGCACTGCGCGCGTCCCTTCCGGCATCCAGCACGTCGTCGACACCGGCGCGGCCAGCCAGCAAGGGGTCTTCGGCAAGTTCCACATGCCAGCGTCCGCCGAAGTTGCGATCCAGCAGTCGTGGGAGTCGGTCGACCAGATCGAGTGCAACGCGCCGGGGCAGCTCCGGTGCCGCAACCAGCCCAACCCGCACCATGTGCAAGCCAGGTTGCGCTGATGAACCGTCGACGTCGGTCATGACCCGTACCTGCCCGCAACGATCCCGGGTAGGCGTTGCCTGCGGGATTGGAACGAGGTTCAGGGCAGGGCGACGGCAGTGAGTGTCAGGAGCCCGTCATAGTCGGCGGCCTTCTGTGTGGTGGACGGGTTCAGTCGGACGGTGAGGACGACCGTGTCGGTGACGAGGCTGTAGCTGGATCTCCGGTGGAGCTCGACCTCGGACGAGTTCTCGAGGCCCGTGTAGAGGTTGTTGATCATGTCGCCCTGCGCGGTGCCGGTGCCGGTGCCCCACTTGGCGAGGCGCCCGCCTGTCGCGTCGCGCACCGTGATGCCGACGAAGCCGGCAGCCCCAGCAGGCCACGACGCGGGGGCGACGGCGCCGTTCTGACGATCAGGGATCGTGGCAGTGTTGGTCACGAGCTCGGCCAGGCCCCAGGTGTCGCTCTCATCGTGGGCGGTGAGCTGGTAGCCACTCGCCGAGTCGGTGGTGACGTTGACGCTGCTGGAGCCAAAGGCGTCCGTGCCTGGGAGCACGGTGCCGAGCGGCATTGTGCTGCCGACCGAGACCGTGAGTGTGGTGTTCGCCGCCACCTCGAGCCAGTCCGGCACGCCCCAGAGCGTGAAGGCGCCGGTCGGCTGCATGCGCAGGCGCGCCCGCTGCCAGTAGCGTGCGCCGTCGCGCAGTATCTGGGCAGGGCCGGAGTAGGTGGAGTCGGCGCAGCGCGCGGCAGCCGCGCAGTTCGGGCCGAGGGCGGTGGTCCCCGAGTCCCAGATCGTCTCGAGGTGGGGTCGCTTGGCGCGGTAGTAGCCGAGCACGGCGGCGGCGACGTATTCGGTGGGCGCGAAGCGGATCTCGTCGATGTCGCCGTGGAAATGGTTGCCGCCGGCGGCCGAGCCACCCACTCCCAGGATGCTCGCGTTCTGGTCGGCCGCGCCACCCGCTGCTACCGGACCCGCCACGAGCTGCCCGTCGATGAAGAGACGCATCTCGTTCGTCGTGCTCATCGTGTAGGCGACGTGATGCCATTGACCGTCGACGGTCGCGTTGCCGGCAGCGGCGCTTGAGCAGGCCGTCTTGGCCACCGCTCCCACCATCGTCTGCGCGCAGAGCGGGCCGGCCGAACTGAATTGGATGGAGTATGTGCAGTCGCCCGAACAGCCCGTTCCCGGCCCCTTCTCCAGGATGACCGGATTGGCGGTGTTGCCGATGTCGCTGGTGCGATACCAGGCGTCCACGGTGAACCCGTTGGTAGCGGTGAGCGCGGCACTGTGGGGGATGGTGGCGCGTTGGGTCGTGCCGTCGAGCGACAGGGCCTGCCCGAACTGGCTCGCGACGTAAGGGGGGGCGTTGACCGGCGTCATCGCGCCGGTGTAGGTGCCGCCGGGGTCGGCCGCGGTGGAGCCGTTGGCGTGCCAGACGCCTCCCGCATGTTCCGGCGGCGTCGACCATGTCTGGACGTTCAGTGCGTCTGCCGCGGCCGGTGCCGCGTTCACGAACGAGGTGTGGAACACCGACGAGCGGATCGGCGGTGCGTTGGTGAGGCTGGGGTTGGCTCGCCCCGCCTGCGCATTGACATCGTCGCCCCACATCGTGGTCGGCCCCGGGCACGGTGGGGGAATCGTGAAGGTTCCTTCAGCGGGCAGGGCCGTCACGAGCGAGGCCCAGTCGGTGGTGCGCACGCGGTAGTAGTACGTGCCGGGCGCGGCCGTGATCGTCCTTGAATGCGTGGGGCCGGACGCAGTCGGATCGAGCGATGACATGGTGTATTCCGCGTACGACGCGCGCGGGACGGTGTCGAACAGGATGTCCGACGAACCCGATTCGCTGGTTTCCCACTCGATCGTCGCGCCGACACAGCTGGTGGTGACGGTCGAGGCCACGGTGATCGTCGGCGCGATCGAGTCGTCCCAGCGCAGCACGCGCGCTCCGTAGTCGGAGCCGATCCAGACGGCGCCGTCGAGGGCGCTGATGCCCGTCGACTGCGCGTTCCTGTTCTGGGCCCAGGTGCCGTTGTTGGTGCAGCTCGGCGTGCCGATCTGCTGCGCGCCGGTCGTTACGAAGCCCGACGTCGGGATGGGGTCGAGCACCATGGCGCCGCAGTCGTTCGTCCAGAAGATCGCGTTGTCGGTCATCGAGACCCCCATCGTGCCGTGTGCGATGCCGCCGGAGCCGTTGAGGTTGGCTGCGGTCTGCCCGATGATGGCGTCGGCGGGCTGGTTGTTCGTCGTCGGGATCGTGTTCCAGATCAGGATGCGGTGGTTGTCGGCGACGGCGAGCTTGCCGTTCCAGATCGAGACCCCGACGGCGTAGCTGATCGAGGATGCGCTGGTTCCCCCGTTGTCGGAGGTCCCGCTCGTGAAGTTCGGCTGGCCGAGCACGACGTCGGCCGGGGGTGACGCACCGCTTGCAGGGATGCTGTTCCAGATCATCACCCTGTTGTTGTTCTGGTCCGTCACGACGACCTTGGTCCCGTCGGAGGCGACGCCCTTTGGATCCGTCAGCAGCGACTGCGTACGCCCGTTGTTGACCCCGGTCAGCGACGACTGCCCGAGCGCGAAGTCGGCGGGCTGGTTCTCCACGGTCGGGAGGGTGTTCCAGACCAGCACCCGGTTGTTCGACGAGTCGGTCACCATGAGCTTGGTCCCATCACTCCACGACCCCTGGGGCTGGTCGGCGGTGGCAGCTCCGCGGATGCCATTCACGCCGTCGCTGAAGGAGTAGAAGTCGCTGGACTGGTGGAAGCGCCACGTCGGAGGCGTGTTGGTCGCGGCGGGGCGTGTCGCCCACCAACGGCCGGTGTGCATCTCCGCCGCCTCGACGAACAACCCCCCGCCAGGGATGGCCAGTGGCCAGATCCCGACCTCGGACAGCGTCGTGCGGTCGTGCGTGAAGGTGAGGTCCTTGTCATACCCGGAGTTTCCGGCCTTGTTCATCGCATCCTGGCCGAGCACGAAGCCCGCCGCGGTGTTCGTGATCCCGCTCGGCCACGCCGCCCACGAGAGGACCCGCTGGTTGCCAGTGTCCGTGACGAGCACGCGGGTGCCGTTCGACCAGACGTCAGCCGGCGTGAAGAGCGTGTCGGCGCCGACGGCCGCCTGGCTGCGATTGCCTCCGCATGCGGTCCACGAGGACTGTCCGAGAACGTGGTTGGCGTTGGTGCCCACCGCGCTTGCCGGCCAGGCATCCCAGAACAGCACGCGGTGGTTGGTCTTGTCGGCGATGACCGTCTTCGTTCCGTCGGTCCATATCCCGCGCGGATCGTTCATCTTCGCCTGGGTGCAGCCGGAGGTAGTGGTCGTGAGGTCTGGCTGGCCGAAGACCCGGTCGAATGCCTGGCCCGTGGCGGTGGGCCAGGTGTTGTATCCGACGACCCGGTTGTTGTCGGTATCGGCGATCACCAGCTTGGTGCCAGCTGCGTCCCCGTACACACCGGTGGGTGTATTGAGCCCGGTCGTGCCGGCGCCCGAGGCCGTCGAGGTCGCCGTCGGCTGGCCGAGCACGAGATCCGCCGGTTGCTGGTTGGAAGTGGGCCAGGTGTTCCAGACCAGCACGCGGTTGCTGCCCGCATCGGCGACGACCACCTTCGTGCCGTTCGTCCACACCCCGGCAGGCTGGAACATCGTGGTTGCATCGTCGGTGCCTGCCGCCGGCCAGGCGCACGACGTCATGTTCGGCTGCCCCAAGACGATGTCCGGGGGGGTGTCCGGCGCCGTCGGTGCCGTGTTCCAGAGCAGCACCCGCGTGTTGCCGTTGTCGGCAACGGCCATGCGCCCGCCCGCCACGATCACGTCGGAGGGGCGGCTTGCGCCGTTCGAGGCGCACCGTAACGTCGGGTTGAACAGCTGCTCGGCACCGCTGGGCTTCAGGTGCACCGCGTCGAACACCGGGCCGTTCGCGGTGGGGAAGGCGTTCCACTGGGCGACGCGGCTGCCGAGTTCGTCGGTGGCATAGACGCGCGTGCCGTCGGACGTGACGCTCGTGGGGCGCCCGAATGCCCTGTCGCCACGGGTGCCTGCGCGAATCCGGGTCCAGTCGGGACCCCCCAAGTGGAGGGTCGCGTTCTGGCCGGCGGTGAAGTTCGCCCCCTGCGCCACGCCGACGAACCCGGCGATGAGCCAGGCTACCGCCGCGATGGTTGATATGCAGATTGAGGATGTAACGCTCACACCGGTGACCATCGGCTTCTTTTTCCGACGCCTAAAGGACGAAAAAAGGAGCAAATCCCCTGCCCGGGGCCAGTCCGCGGATGTCCATGAGGTCGCTTCGATCGGCCATTCCGAATGCAGCAGCCCGGGGGCCATGATCAGGTTGTTGGCGGCTGGCGAGGGCAGCGATCAACGATCCACATCAAGCAGATCCAAGGAGCGGGTGAAGCGTTTCAACGACCGCGGGCGCTGGGCACCGGTGGGGCAAGCGGTATTGGCAAGGCAACGGTTCGTCAACTCGCGGATGAAGGCGCCGCCATGGCGATCCAGGCCACGCCGGCGAGCAGCTCGCAGGGGAGCTGCGGGAAGCCGGACAACGTGTTGTCTTCATCGAGCACGACGTGACGAGCAGTGAGTGATGGGAAAAAAACCACAAAAGAAAACCCCCGCAAAGCGAGGGTTTTCAGTGGAGGCGGCGGGAATCGAACCCGCGATCCAACTCAATACCGGTTGCATAGCGACGCCAAACCGTAACGTGTACACGCTTGTGTAACCATACGGGTACACCATGCGATATACTGGGGATATGGCCGTCCCGCGCATCCTCTCCGTTCGCGAAGCCCGCACCGGGCTCGCCCAGGTGATGAAGGACGTGCGCGAGCCAGGTGCCGAGCCCATCTACGTCGGCGCACATCGAAAGCCGGAGGTCGTCATCGTGTCAGCAGAACGCTACGCAGAGCTCACCGGTCAGCGCGCCATCGACAACTCCGTCGCCTCCGCGCGACTCGAGGGACTCGAAGCAACAGACCGCGACCTCGACCTCATGAAGCGGGTCGCCTCCGGCGAGCTGACCACTGAGCAGGCGATCCAGATCGCGCTCGGCACGACCGCCGATCGAGCGAGTGCATGACCCCTACGTAGACCCGGCATCAGATTGCCTGCGCAACAGACTCGGCATCACTGACCGCGTCGAACTGCAGAACGCCGAGCGCAGCGCCTCGCTCCTTCGCGAGCAGTCGATCCGCATGCACGGACTGCCGGGAGGCTACGACCTCCCTCACCTCCAGGCCTTCCACCGCACCATCTTCCAGGACGTCTATCCGTGGGCCGGCGAGATCCGCACCTGCGAGCTCGCGCGCACGCATCCGTTCTGCCGACCCGAGTACATCGAGGAGCAGGCGAACCAGCTCCTCTCGAGCCTCGCCGACGAGTCACACCTGCGCGGACTCGAGCGCACCGACTTCGTCGATCGCCTGACGCACTACTTCTCCGAGATCAACGCCATCCACCCGTTCCGCGAAGGCAACGGACGCACGCAACGAATCTTCTTCGAGCAGCTCGCGCGGGATGTCGGCTACGTCCTCGACTGGTCCCGAACGACCGAGCACGAGAACGTCGAGGCGTGCGTCGCAGCGATCGAAGGGGACGTCCAGCGGCTGAGGTCACTCCTCGATGCCGTCATTGACTGATCGCTGTCTCTGCGGGCTGGAACACGCTACGATCGATCGAAGGTCGGCCTGCACTCGGCGCTGGGCGAATCCACGCGTCAGGGACATAGCCGAGGATGCTGAGCGGCCGTCGCGATCGACACGCTGCACCGACGATCGGACATCGACCAGCTCCGTTGAACGCCGCGGGCACCACCAATCACACAATCCCGGCTATGAACGATACGATCACGCGGGATCGGCGAACAGGACTGGTAGATGTCAGAGCAGAAGACTATCGGTGTCATCGGCGGAACGTCCTGGCATTCGTCTGCGACGTATTACCGGCATTTGAACGAAATTGCGCACGAACGACTCGGCCGTAAGCACTCCGCGCGCGTGTTGCTGGACAGCATCGATTTCGACGAGATTGATCGCCTACAGGTTCAGGCCCGGTGGAACGACGTCGGGGCGATACTTGCTTGGCACGCATCGAGACTGGAAGACGCTGGAGCCGATCTGGTGCTGGTCGCGGCAAATGCAATGCACACCGCGGCCGATGCGATCGAATCAGCCATCACCGTGCCCTTTATCCATATTGCAGATGCGATCGCGCACGAGTGTCGAGTGATGGAGTACGAGAAGGTAGGACTAATCGGCACTCGGTATACGATGTCAATGTCCTTCCTCGTCGATGCTCTGCGAGACCGCGGAATCACCGCCATCCAGGCGCCCCAGACTGAACACGCAGAAATCGATCGAGTGATCTATGACGAGCTCACTCACGGCATATTCCGTGACACCGCCGAACACCTGTTGACGTCGGTGACGGAGGATCTCGTCACAAAGGGATCTGAAGCCGTCGTGCTCGCATGCTCAGAACTCGCCGCCCTCGCGGCGCGCATGGATGTCACCTCAGCTGCGTACATCGACACTGCGTACGCCCACTGCCGCATGGCCATCGATCGGTCTTTGTCGGACTAATAGTCGCCGCAGGGGGACACGGTCGCTACGATCTGAAGCACCAACAGACGGCTCTGCTTACAGGCCGTGTCGAGGCGGAAATCGCCTGCTCGCGCAAATTGTGGCGGTATGCAGGTGCTTTCCGAAGGCCACTTTGACGGGAAAAAAACCACAAAAAGAAACCCCCTGCAAAACAGGGGGTTTCAGTGGAGGCGGCGGGAATCGAACCCGCGTCCACGGCCGGATTGGTATGGGCGTCTACGAGCGTAGCCTGCAATTTGTTCTCGGCGTGAGGACGCTCCACAGGCAAGCTGCCTCATGCCACCCACCTCCTGAAAGTCCCGGCACCACCGAGGTGGATTGTGGTGCCAGCAAGCCCGCTTGATACCTGGCTACGTCACGGGCGACCGTTGACCAGGGGTTTCGTCATCTGATCCGAGGATCAGGCGGCGAGTGCGAGGTTGCCCTCGCTGGTGCTCACGTTGTTCGTGGCAGTTGTTGAGTGCCGGACTGATTAACGAGGCCAACCGACATCCTCGGCTCGCAACCCATCCGCACGATCGACCCTGTCGAAGCCAGGTCGCCCCCGTGTAGATGGCTAGCTCCCACATCATAGCGCGCCGTCCAGCACGCGTATCAGCCCTACCCTGCGGCTACCATGGCCGCACGAACCTCGCCATCGAATCCGCGCTCCTCCGGGCGGATCGCGTGGAGTTCCATCGACACCGCCCGCAAGGCGCGTGTCGCGCCCTCCATGTTGACCAGCAACTGTTCGCGCGCGGCAGGCGACAGGTCAGGCAGTGTCATCAGCAGCTGGACACCCGCATCGATGACGGTCAGCGGATTGCAGATCCGATGGCTCATCAGCTGGTCGTAGTCGCCTTGCGCGCGACCGTATTCGGCGCACGCCTGCTCCATACGCAGCGAGTTCGACCGCATCGCGCGCAGCCCGGACTGCAGGCTCCACACCAGGAGGAGCACCGCAATCAGGTTGGCACAGTCCACGACGAGCAAGGTTGGTCCACGCAGCGCAAGCACGCCTCCCACGATCATGTGCGAGCCCGTCGTGAACAGGCAGAGGCCGACGATCGCGAGGAAGCGTCGCCCCTCGTGCGTCTGTCCACGGGAGATCTTGACGAGCGAGGCCAGGCCGCCGAGCAGCAGAGCGGCGTTCACGACGTGCAGGACAGTGTGGATGCCCATGATTTCCTTCCGACGACTCCGGGGCCGGACTGTGCGCGCCCCGTGTAGTACCGGTATCGACCACCTCGGCCCCGGCTCGCTCCCCCATGCGGGTCGCTGTGACCAACCGATCTGGCACGCTGCGCGCCGACCCCAGGCGGCCATTCCGTGGCCGCAATGAACCAAAAGGCCAGCACGCCGCGATACCCCGGTGAATGCGTCCTTGGAACTTCGGACGCTTGTCACCTCGGGAGAAGGACACCATATGAGCCTGTCAGCACTTTCCACGACCACGGCGATCACGCCCACCACCAAGCCCCAGGCAGCCGTCGCCACCGTGAAGGGCGGGGGCGTCACGACGTTCACTGGCGGAACCACCTCGGCTGGTGCCTACATGGCGCAGGGAGCCGGCATGGACCAGCCCGGTGGCTCGCTCGTCAAGAAGCTGCTCATCGGCGGTGTGCTCGGTGCGGGTGCCGGCTTCGCGGCCTCGTTCCTCCCGATCGCGTGGATCACCAACCTCGGCCCCGGTGGCTGGGCGGCGAAGGGCATCATGGCGGCTGCGGGTGCAGCGATCGGCGTTGCCGGTGCCGCGATCACGCACTTCGTCGGCAAGCGCAAGGCGACGCTCAACATGGAAGCCCAGGCGGCTGCCCAGCAGCAGCAGTCGGCGGCGCAGGCAGTCGCGGCGCCACTGGCCTCGGGCGGCACGCTCAAGGTGGGCTCGCGTGGAGCGGCTGCCAAGAAGCTGCAGACCGAGCTGAAGACGATCGGCCACTACGACGGGAAGATCACCGGCACCTATGACGCGGCGACGGCCACGGCGGTGAAGA
This sequence comes from Thermoleophilia bacterium, assembly GCA_025964435.1. Taxonomy (GTDB): domain Bacteria; phylum Actinomycetota; class Thermoleophilia; order Gaiellales; family SKUG01; genus JAGQUL01. Next base: position 30,375 of record JAOPYV010000099.1, read on the forward strand.
AGTACGAGGTGACCAAGGGCGTGACGCCCATGGGCCTCGGCTCGCCGGAGGTCAGGACGGCGATCAGCCAGGATGCGTCGCTCGTGGCGCAGTACGCCGGCTAGCTGGCGTCATCCCGACGATATTCCCCGGCGACGCGTGGGCTGGTCCCCGCGTCGCCGGAATGCGTTACCGGGTGGCTGGTCAGGCCGCGCCGAACTCCTGCGCCCAGTACGAGCGGCCGTTCTCGGCGGTCGTGTAGGCGACGCCCATCTGGCGGAAGTTCGGGTCCATGATGTTGCGTCGGTGCCCGGGGCTCGCCATCCACTCCTTGACGACCTGCTCGGGTGAGGTCTGACCGGTGGCGACGTTCTCGCCCCAGCCCTTGGCGAAGCCTTCGGAGCGGATGCGCTCGCCCGGGTCGCCGTCGCCGATGCCGTCATGCGCCATCGAGCCGACCTTCGCCATGTGCGAGGCGTGCTTCTCGGCAGCGTTGTCGAGCTGGCCGTTGTAGGAGACCGGCGCCAGGCCTTCCTTGGCGCGCTCCTTGTTGATCAGGTCGACGACCTGCCGCTCGTAGTCGTTGTCCTCGTTGCTGGCGTACGACGTCTCGGTCGAGGCGCGGGCCACGAACTGCGTCGCCTCGGCCTGGGTGCCCTGCACGCCGGCGACGTTGGTGCCGCTGCCCATCTTCTGGATCACCTTGTTGAGCTCGTCGAGCGCGGTCTTGAGCTGCTCGAGCGCGGCGCTCAGCGCTGATCCACCGCCGCCGGCAACCTGCGCGGCGCCTGCGCCAGCCTGGGTGCCTTCGTGCGGGCATGCCTCACCGGCCGCATGGCCATGGTTCGTCGCGGCAGCTGGTGCCGCGGCCGCTCCTCCGCCAGAAAGTCCAGCCACGCCCGTCGTGGGCGTCGCAATCTTCGGCGCAATGCCAGTCGTTCCACACATCGTGTCGTCCCCCAGTGGTGCCCGTCGCCCTCGTGCAGTCCCTTGCACGACGTCGGACTCCTGTCCCTACGACCAGTGAACCCCGGAACCCGCAAGTGCGCAACCGGGAACCGTCAGCGCGTCAGTAGCGGGCGGACTTGAGCTCGCGGTCGACCTGGCGCTTCATGTCGCGCTCGGCGATGACCTGGCGCTTGTCGCCCTTGTCCTTGCCCTTGGCGACGCCAATGAGGAGCTTGGCGCGCCCCTCCTTGAAGTAGAGCGACAGCGGGACGAGCGTGTTGCCCTTGCGCGTGGTGTGCACGTGCAGGTCCTCGAGCTCCTTGCGATGCAGCAGCAGCTTGCGGGTGCGCATCGGCTCGTGGTTGAAGACGTTGCCCTGCTCGTACGTCGCGACGTTCATCCCGTAGATGAACGCCTCGCCACCGTCGAGCCTGACGTAGCCCTCCTTGATGGTGGCCTTGCCGGCGCGCATCGACTTGACCTCGGTGCCGGTCAGCACCATGCCCGCTTCCATCGTCTCGAGGATCGCGTAGTCGTAGCGTGCCTTCGGGTTCTCTGCAATGACCTTGCGCCCGTCGCCCTGCTGTTTCTTCGCTGCCACCATCGTGTCGGTGAGCGTATCAGTCGCGCGGCGCCGTGACCTCTAGGGCGTGAGGATGGAGAAGGTGATCGGGGCGACGTAGGTGGCCGGCGACTGGGTCGCGGTCGTGCGCAGCCCGAAGCGCAGGCGCGCGACGGCGTCCGGCGGGTCCGGCTCGGCGACCGCAGTCGTGGCGATGGTCACGGGAGCCGCCGGGATCGCGTTCCACTGCGCTCCGTCAGCGATCGCACAGGGGTCGCTCGGCATCCATGCGGTGGTGGCTCCGCCGCCGACGCTGCGCAGGCAGGCTGCGAACATGCTCGTCGTGCCGGCGCTCGCCCAATCGGTGTCGCCGCCGGCTCCGGTGCTGGAGTAGTTGCTGATCGTGCTGCCGCCGTCGAGCATCATCAGGCAGAACTCCTCGTTGACACCGTCGGAGCAGCCGCCCGCCATGAGGATGTCGCCATCGGAGCGATGCGCCAGCCCGCCAACGTAGCCATCGAGTGCAGTCATCAGCTCGATGCGGCCGTTTCCGGTGCCGGTCGGCCCATCGAAGGCGACGTCGAGCGCCCCGGTGGCCGTCGTGCGCGTCACGCAGATCTTGTCGTCGCACTCGCCGCCGAGCACGATCATGCCGTCGTCCTGCACGATGATGCGGTACGCGGCCTCGTAGCCGACCTTGGTTAGGGTGGCGATGCCGTTGCCGGTTCCGCTCGGCCCGTCGAAGCTCAGGTCGAGTGCACCGGTCGTCTCGAGCCGCGCCATGCAGAAGTCATCCGTCGCACCGCTGCACTTGCCGGCTATCAGGATCCGACCATCCTCCTGGATGGCACCGTCAAAGACATCCACGTGACCAGCGCCGGCGGGCAGGACGAAGCGACCGTTGCCCGTGCCGGACGGTCCATCGAAGGTGACGTCGAAGGCGCCTGCAGCGGGCGTCAGCCGCGCCGCACAGAACGCACGCAGGCCGCCATTCACGCAGTCGCCGACGAGCACGATGTTGCCGTCCTGTTGGAGGAGGACCCGCGCCGAGTCGTCGTTGCCGACCCCGATCGGCACGAGGACGACACCGTTGCCGCCTCCAGAGGGGCCATCGAAGGTGGGATCCAAGGACCCATCCGCGTTCAGGCGCATGATGCACGCGTCATCGTTGGCCCCATTGGAGCAGAAGCCGGAGAACAGGATCTGGCCATTCTCGAGCAGGTGGATCGACTCGCCGTAGTCGTCGATCGCGCCAC
>JAOPYV010000109.1 GCA_025964435.1 Thermoleophilia bacterium
ACATCCGGACTGGCGATCCGGTCTGTCCGTGGCGCTCGCAAGAAGCCTTCCGTGTTCCCGATCTCTCCGGGCGGTGTGTGCTTCGCTGCCTCGCAACATCAATCTACGACAGCTCCGCGTCTACCTAATCGGTGGAATTACCTACATCACCCAGGAGGAGGTCCGGGATCGGAATCCCAACGTGCGAGGTTGCGAAGATCGTGTGCTCCGGCCGTCGAATGGCCGGTGGACGCGGTTTGGTCTCGGCCTCGCCGTGGGAGAACCGGAAGGCGGTGCACGAGGGATTGCTCGACTGCCGCGAGCCCTCTAGCCAAGCCCACGCCAGAACGCACCACGGAGAACGACGATGGAAGACCTCACGCTTGCCCTCATCACCCTGACTTCCTTCGTCCTCCTGTTCGTCGTCGCCATCTTCGCCGACCGAGCCGGCTCCGCGATGGATCCCGAGATCCTCGCCGAACCCATCCGCATTCCCGTCGAGGCCGACGTCCCGATGTCGCGCGTCGACGCCGACGTCGCCTGAGCCACCCGCCGTCTGGCATGCTCCCGGTGTGTTCACCGGAATCGTCGTCTCACTCGGTCGCATCGTCGACCTCCAGCCCCACCGTCTCGTGCTCGATGCCCCCGGCATCCATGAGCTGCCGGGCGAATCCGTCGCCGTCGACGGCTGCTGCCTGACCATCGTCAGCACGGAGCCGGCGCCCGCCGACCTGCAGCTGCGCCTGGATGGGGACGCGACTGCCAGCACCCGGCGGCTGGTGTTCGACATCCTTCCCGAGACGCTGAGCCACACGCGACTTGCCGGGCTCGCTCCCGGGATGCTCGTCAACCTGGAGCCAGCCGTGCGTGCAGGCCAGCCGCTGGGCGGGCACCTCGTGCAGGGCCACGTCGACGCGGTGGGCACCGTACGCAGCACCGTGCGAGACCCCGAGGGGCGGTGGCTGGACCTCGAGCTCGACGTCCCCGAAGACGTGCTGCGGCTCTGCATCGACCGCGGCTCGATCACCGTCAACGGCACATCGCTCACCGTGATGGGCGTCGATTCGACGGGCGTTCGCGTGCAGCTGATTCCCGAGACGCAGCACCGAACGAACCTCGGCGCGCTCGCGCCCGGGGAGCTCGTCAACCTCGAAGCGGACGTCATCGCTCGGTACGTGGCACGCCTGCTTCCCGCGACACGGTAGAATCCCACGGAATCGGCCATAGGCTGCAGCGGGAGCCACCACGGATCCCTCGCGCCCACAACACAAGGCAAGGCTCCCTTCATGTCACAGTCTCCGTTCGCATCCATCGAAGCTGCCATCAAGGACTACGCGGCAGGCAAGATGGTCGTCATCGTCGATGACGAGGACCGCGAGAACGAGGGCGACGTCTGCGTCGCAGCCGAGTTCATCACCGAGGAGCAGATCACGTTCATGGCGATCGAGGCCCGCGGCCTCATCTGCATGACGCTGAGCCCCGACCGCATCGACCAGCTCGCGCTGCCGCTGCAGGCTCCCAACAACAAGGCTGGCTTCGAGACGGCGTTCACCGTCTCCATCGAGGCAGCCGAGGGCATCACGACCGGCATCAGCGCCGCCGACCGTGCCCACACGATCCGCGTCGCGGCCAAGCCCGACGCCAAGCCGAGCGACCTCGATCGCCCCGGCCACGTCTTCCCGCTGCGCGCCAAGGCACACGGCGTGCTCGAGCGCACGGGCCAGACCGAAGGCAGCGTCGACCTCGCGAAGCTGGCCGGCCTCGAGCCCGCCTCCGTGATCTGCGAGGTCATGAACGACGACGGCACGATGGCCCGCGTTCCGGACCTCATCGAGTTCTGCGCCAAGCACGACATGAAGATGATCTCGATCAAGGACATGATCGAGTACCGCCGCCGCACCGAGCTGCACGTCACGCGCGGTGCCAAGGCTGCACTGCCGACCGTCTATGGCGACTTCGAGGCCTATGGCTTCACGGGCATCGTCGACGGCGTCGAGCACATCGCCATCGTCAAGGGTGACGTCACCGGCAAGTCCGACGTCCTCGTCCGCGTGCACTCCTCGTGCATTACCGGCGACGTGTTCGGCTCCAAGCGCTGCGACTGTGGTGAGCAGCTCGAGCGAGCGCTCGCCCAGATCGAGGCAGCTGGCACAGGCGTCGTCGTCTACCTCGCACAGGAAGGTCGCGGCATCGGCCTGGTCGAGAAGCTCAAGGCGTACGACCTGCAGAGCAACGGCCGCGACACGGTCGATGCGAACACCGAGCTCGGCCACGACGCCGACGCACGCGAGTTCCACGCTGCCGCACACATCCTGCGCGACCTCGGCGTCACGAGCGTCAAGCTGCTGACCAACAACCCGAACAAGGTCGCCGGCCTCGAGATGTTCGGCGTCCCGGTCTCGGAGCGAATCCCGCACGAGACCGACGCGACCGCCGACAACCACGTCTACCTGCAGACCAAGCGGGATCGGCTCGGTCACCTGCTCGAGCGCGCCGACCTGAACGGCATTGTTACCGACGCGGCGCGCCTCGCGGAGCCGACACTTGTCCGCTGACCACGGACTGTCCCCGGCTCAGGCCGGGGCGTTCGCGCATGCGGGCGTCGACGCCACCACGGCTGCCGGCACCGCCGGTGGGTCGCGATGGGCGATCGTCGTGGCACGCTTCAACGGCGGTATCACCGACGCGCTCTTCCAGGGCGCCGTCGACACGCTGGTCGCAGCAGGTGCTCGCGCGGAGCACATCCGCGCGGTCACCGTGCCCGGCGCGGTCGAGATCCCGCTCGCCACGCGTGAGCTCGCCGAGACGAGCCATTTCGCCGGCATCATCGCGCTCGGATGCGTCATCCGCGGCGACACGGCGCACTTCGACTACGTCTGCTCGGCGACGACCGACGGCGTACTGCGCGTGCAGCTCGACCACGGTATCCCGGTCGGCTTCGGCCTCATCACCTGCGACACGATCGAGCAGGCGCAGGCACGCGCCCAGC
>JAOPYV010000111.1 GCA_025964435.1 Thermoleophilia bacterium
CGGCGGGCGCCCGGGCACCACCTCGCGCCCTGCGGGTCGCCGCGAGGCCCCGCTGCCCGGGCCCGTGGTCGCGCCGCGCGCGCGATAGGACTCGGTGATGAGCCGGCAGAGGTTGGCGTAGCCCGCCTCGGTGCGCGCCAGCAGCGTCACGTGGCAGAGCCGCCCGAGGTCGTCCTCGACCGTCAGCTCCGCCCCGGTGATGCCGCGCACGCCGGCAGCCTTCGCGGCATGCGCGTACTCGAGCGCACCGCAGAGGTTGTCGTGGTCGGTCACCGCGAAGTGCGTGTAGCCCAGCTCGGCCGCGGCCAGCGCCAGCTCATCCGGCTGCGACGCTCCATCCAGGAACGAGAACGCCGTATGCGCATGCAGCTCCACGTAGTCGGATTCGAACGAGGCCATGCCCACATCGTATCGAACATACGTTCGATGCGCCGAATTCGCGCCCGTCGCGCTTCTCCAGCCTCAGGCGTTCGCCACGCGCCCTGCTTCGAGGACGCGGCGCAGTGATTCCTCGTCGTCGAGCAGCGCCGCGAAGTCGGCGAGCTGGGCGCTAAAGAGGCCGATCGATTCGCGGACGTGCTCACGGTTGGTGAGCAGGATGTCGAGCCAGACGTCGACGTTGCCGCCTGCGAGGCGGGTCGCGCCCGCGAAACCGGTCGCCGCGAGGTGTCCGGCGAGACCATCGGTGACGCCGTCAGCGTTCCCCAGCGAGCCGACGAGCGCCTGCGCGCTCACGTAGGCAAGGTGGCTGGCCGTGGCGACGGCGCGATCATGGTCCTCGCGTCGCGCCTCGATCACGTCTGCGCCGACCGCCTGCACGAGCTCACCCACGAGCGCGTCGGCGAGGTGGTCGGTGCGCTGGGTCGGCACGAGCACCCAGCGCGCGCCGACGTAGAGCGTGCCATCTGCGGCGTCGATGCCCGACACCTCGCGGCCACACATCGGGTGTCCGCCGATCGCGGAGATCCGCTCCGGCAACACGTCGAAGGCCGCGCAGATGTCTGACTTGGTGCTGCCGACGTCGGTGAGGATCGCTCCGTCACGTAGCTGCTCGGCGATCACGGGAATGCGCTCGAGCATGCGCCGCACCGGGATCGCCAGCACGACCAGGTCGGCTCTCGCAGCGAGCTGCGCCTCCGTCATCGCCTCGTCGATCGCGCCGCCCGCGACGGCGCGCGTCGCCGCCGCCTCGTCGACATCAGCGCCGAGCCGGCGCGCGACCTTGCCGTCGAGCGCGAGCCCGAGCGATCCGCCCATCAGGCCGAGCCCGACGATGCCGACTGTCGCGTCGCGCAGCAGCATGGTCAGGCCTTCACGGCCGCGAGGTCGAGGCTTCGGTCGACCGCCTGCGCCACGCGCTCGACGCTGCGCAGCAGGTCGGCGAATGCCTCCGGCCGCAGCGACTGCGCACCGTCGGAGATCGCCTGGCTCGGATCCGCGTGCACCTCGATGATCAAGCCATCGGCGCCGGCGGCTACGGCTGCCTTCGACATCGGCTCGACGAGGTCCCAACGCCCGGTGGCGTGGCTCGGATCGACGATCACCGGCAGGTGCGTCAGCTGCTTGAGCACCGGCACCGCGTTGATGTCGAAGGTCGACCGCGTCGCCGTCTCATAGGTGCGGATACCGCGCTCACAGAGCATCACCTGCTCGTTGCCGCCGGCGAGGATGTACTCGGCCGCCAGCAGCAGCTCCTCGATCGTGCCGCTCATGCCGCGCTTGAGCAGCACCGGAGTGCGCGTGCGCCCGACCGCTTCGAGCAGCCGGTAGTTCTGCATGTTGCGCGTGCCGATCTGGAGGATGTCGACGTACTCGTCACAGAGCGGCGCCTCCTCGGCGGTCATCACCTCGGTCACGACCGCCATGCCGTAGCGCTCGCGCACCTCGGCGAGGATCTTCAGCCCCTCCTCGCCCAGCCCCTGGAAGGAGTACGGCGAGGTGCGCGGCTTGAAGGCGCCACCGCGCAGCACCTTCACGCCCATGCCCTGCAGCTGCTCGGCGATCGCGAAGGTCGACTCGGCGTCCTCGACCGAGCACGGGCCAGCCATCACCGGGATGGCGGTGCCACCGAAGGTCGCGCCACCGTGCACGGTGATGATCGTGTCCTCGGGGTGCATGTCGCGGCTCGCCAGCTTGTACGGGGCGAGGATCGGGTGGATCTGCTCGACGCCGCGCAGCGAGCGCAGTGCGTCGGGGTCGACCGGGCGGTCGTCACCGATCACGCCGATCACCGTGCGCTCCTCGCCACTGGAGGGGTGCGCGCGGTAGCCGAGCTCCTCCACGCGTGCGATGACACCTGCGGTGTCCTCGGCGGTGGCGCTGGGCTTCATGACGATGATCATTCGGGTGTGTCCTTGCTGGTGGTGGGAGGAGTCAGGAGCGCGTCGGTACCACGCAGGTAGACGTGGTCGATGTCACGCGGGCCGCGTGCAGTGTTCCACAGTATGAGCACACGGATGCAACGACCGGGCGCGCCGGCCTTCGCCATCTCCACGGCACCGAGGAAGGGAACGAACTCCCAGCCCGGCATGTGGCGCACGGCCTCGGCCGGGAACGACGCGTTGAGGTCGGGCGTGGTCGTGAACATCATGCTCGCGACGTCGTCAGGCTCGATCGCATTGCGCACGACGAGCTCGAGCACGAGCTCGCGGATCGATTCGCGGATCGCCTCGGGCGTGTTGTCAGTGGCGACGGTCGCGCCGCGCACGCCGCGACAGGTGGTGGTGGGAGCTGGGCTCATGCAGGGCCCGTACCCAACCGCCGGCTGCCTGACGCTCGGCTGGCACGCCTAGCCGCCCGTCGGCGGGTTCGGCCCGCTCGCGTAGGTCGTGTCCTTGCTGACCGAGTGCGCGGCGGTGACCGCCTCCGAGCGCGTGCGGAACGGCGCGTGGCCGGCGGCGACGAGCTTCTTGCCGTCCTTGGCGCGCCAGCGTGGCTGGTCCTTGTCGTCCATGTAGATCTCGTAGCGCCAGCTCTGGGCCCCGGCCTTGAACGCGAGGGCGGCCGCGTGCGCGTCGGCGATCGACTTGTAGAAGGTGCCGGCCCAGGCGATACGCCTGCCGTCATCGTCCAGCAACCACCACGACGGCTTGCCCGTCGACGCTCCTGTCGCCACTGTGAACCGTAGGGCCATGGCGAGGATGTTCCCGCCGCCCCGGATTTCTCCTCCAGTCGCACGTTTTTTTGTACGCCTGAAACACGATGGCGCCGCAGAACGATGAACCGGCAGGGGACGGCTGTTGTGGGACAGCCGTGTAAAGGGGAGCCACGCATGGCAGATATCGCACGCATCACGCGTGAGGTCAGCGACCTGAGGGTGCAGCTGACACGCTCGTCGCTCGGCGACTTCGCGAAGTTCGCGGATGGCGCGGAGCAGTCGATGGCAGGGGAGATCTTCTACCTGAACCACGCCCCGACGGAGCAGGTCATCCGGGAGATGGGCGAGCGTGGCGTCAGCCAGCGCTACCTGCTCGACCCCGAGAAGTACGCGCCGGTCGGCAAGCTGCTCGACGAGGTCGGAGCGACCTGGAAGACGTACGGCGAGGTTCCGTTCAAGAACCACGCCAAGGGGTTCGTCCGCGAGACCGGCGGTGAGCTCGAGGCGTTCATCACGACCGGAGCGTTCACGTCGAAGACCGCGGAACGACTTGAGTTCGTCACCTCGTTCAAGGGCGACGCTGCGGCGGCGCTCCGTGGAGTGATCGACGCCGGCATCGGCGCGGACGTGAAGAAGATGGCTGCCGCCGCGCGCGAGGCAGCGAAGTTCGGCATCGTCGTCAATGACTCGATGGCTGGCGCCACGTACCTCACTGATAGCGTCTTCGACCTCGTGAAGAAGGCACGCGAGAACATCGTCGTGTCCACGAAGATCTACTCGGATCCACGCATGATCAAGCTCGTGGACGAGGCCGCTGCGCGTGGCGTCAAGGTCCGTTTCTCGGACATCCGCTCGCAGGGCATGCATGGCAACCTGCTCGTGGCCGACGACTCGATGTACTTCGGAACCGCCCACTTCTCGCCTCGGTCGCTCGCGAACGGCGACCTCGCCTACCGAAAGGCGCGCGACCTCGGCATGGTGGTCAAGGACAAGGCAGCCGTCGACGAGGTCCTCAAGACCATGGACGCGGAGCAGATGCCCGTGTACCTCGCGGACGAGTTCGCCCAGACGCGGTCGCACTACCAGCACATCGATGAGCTCGGGAAGTACCGGGAGAAGATCACCGAGCTCGAGAAGGCTGGCACGCCGGTGTCCGATGCGCAGCGCGCACGGCTCACCGAGCTCGAGGAGGCCTCCGAGGCGGCTACTGATCGCTGGCGCACGCTCCGTACCGAGGTCAGGGAGCGCCGGGACGAGGACGGCATCACCTTCGCAAGCCCTGCAGCAGACGTACCGCTCGATCCTCGTGCCGTTGGCGTGAAGCCTGCCGGCGCACTGTCAGGCGCGCTGGACGGCGCGAAGGCGATGCTTGACAGCCGGGCCGGCAAGATCGCCCTGGGCGGCGTCGCGACCGGCGCCGCCGTCGGAACCGCGTACGCGGTCAGTGCAGGGAGCGGCGAATGATCGGCTCACTCGACGGCGCACGTATCGTCAACGGCGGCTCGAACGCCATGACGGAGATCACGAACATGGTGGCGGGGGCCGAGTCGACGCTCTCGGCCGAGGTGTTCATCATGAAGGAGCAGGCCGTCCAGGGTTCGTTCCAGTCGACCCTGCAGAAGGACGGGTTCACGGCTGAGCTGCTCCTGGACCCGGAGAACTCCACGACGGGCCTCAAGGGCGCGGGACTGACGGCGAACACCTACGGCGCGTCGCCGCACAAGAACCACGCCAAGTCCCTCGTCACCGACTACACGAACGGGCTCGTCACAACCGCGGCGATCAACGACCGGACCCATGGACGCAAGGACCTCACTGCGGTGTTCCAGGGTGACGCGGCGCGGGCACTCGACGAGCTGACCCGTGCCGGCGTGGCCGACGACACGCCGAGGATGGCAGCGGCGGCACTGGATGCTGCGTCGCACGGGATCGTCGTCAACGACCCACGGTCGGGCTCGCGCTACCTCACGAAGGCCGTGTACGACATGGTCGACAACTCCCGTGAGACGCTCCACATCGCGACGAAGCGCTACGAGAGCCCGGAGCTCGAGGCGAAGGTCGCGGCGGCGAAGGCGCGCGGCGTCAAGGTATACACCGGAGCCGCGGCGAGCCTCCACGGCAACGTGATGGTCGCCGACATGGCAACGTCGGAGCCGAGCGCCTACTTCGGCACCGCCCACTTCTCCAAGCGCTCGCTGACCGGCGGTGGGTCGAGCGGTCGCATCTCGCGGGAGCTGGGAATCTTCACGCGGGATCCACAGGCCGTGTCGCAGATCGACCAGGCAATGTCGGAGATGTCGATGAGGTGGACCGAGAGCAGGACGGCCACCCCCAGGGTGCTACCCAAGGGACTCATCATCGGCGGCGCTGCCACCGCAGTCGCCGCTGCCGGCGTCGGTGCCTACCTGCTGTTCGGACGCGGCGGCGACGTCGAGCAGCAGCAAGCGCCCTAGAAGTCCGTCGGCCTGAGGAGCTCGGGTGAGATCTCCTCGGTCGTGACGCCGTTGCGGACCGTCAGCACCTTCTCGACGCGGACGGAGTTCTCCGGCGCGGTCCAGAAGAACGCGTTGTTGACGACCGGTACGTCGATGAGCTCACCCGTCCGCGTCACGACAGTGACCGACTCCACGTCGCTCGCGGCGAGGCCGGCGACCTCGTCGGGGAGGCGCCCTTCAGCAGCACGCATCGTCACGAGCACACCCGTGGCGGAGAGATCCGCGATGCACCCCATCGTCCGGGAATCGGCACCCTTCGAGATACGGAAGCAGATGTCACTGCCCCTGGCCGGGACGACAACGATCTGACTGGAACCTGAGGCAAGCAAGACGCGCGCCGCAGCCGCTGAAGCAAGGTCACTCCGCAGCGGCGGATCGCCGTCGAGCCCTCGCTCGGTCGGCAGCACGTCACGGATGGTGTCGCGTGCGCTACTGGAGAACGGAGCGTTGGTGCGATCCATCGCCGCCCGAAGCTGATCGGCCGCTCGAACGGGAACCTGTCCGGACGCGCCACCCGGCGCAGCCTGGGCGAGCGGGAGGATCGCGACTGCTGCCGCGACGAGCAGGACCACGAGTATGAGATTTCGCTTGTTCATCGTGTACCTCAGAAGTTTTCGGAGTGGCAGGCTGCCACCGTCGCGGACGACGCGGACCGGTTCCAGCAGGAGATCGCTTCAATTCCATACACGGGCGCCCATCCGGACTGAACCAGCGGGTTTCCGAACGATGCCGAGGTGTGAAGATCATTACCGTTCGAGTACAAGCGGAACGTGTGGGAGAAGTAGCCGCTGTGGAAGACTCGTCCGTAGTCACGATTGGCGTACTGGAGCGAGCCACCAGGGTTGAGAGCCCACTTGCGCCACCCGGCTGGGACACTGTCGTAGAAGTAAAGCTGATCCCAGGCTGCGGCTTCCCTTGGTGCAGCTGCCTGAACCCCGAAACCTCCCATGAAGCTGAGCGCAGCAACAGCTACGAGAATGGCTAGCTTGGACTTCATTTCCTATCCCCCGGGATCACGTCTGCAGGCATGAACTTGGCTGCGATCGAGAACGATACCTGTTCATTATACTGAACACAAGCCGGGATGTTTACTGCTGGAAAGGCTGGGTTCGAGGTCAGCCGCGCGGTATCAGGACATGAATGCCGATACCGAGGGCATCGGCGAGAGCCAGCAAGGTTCCGTACCTCGGATTGCCCGTACCAGCCTCGACCATGTGCAGGGACGTGCGGCTGATGCCCGCCTTCGTGGCAAGCTGGCTTTGTGAAAGTCCAGCGCCCTCGCGAATGCGGCGCACGCGTTCACCCAACAGCACGAACTGCTCCTGGGCAACGTCGGGTTTTGGCACGAGCACGACTCCCGCAGACAGTGGAAGCCGGCAGTCTAATTCACCGAGCCGAATGATTCCCGATTCGAAGAGGACGAGCGCGTGCGAATGTCCGCGAGGACGACCATTCGCTCAACGACGACGACCATCGGTCCGCCGAGCAGCCCGCCGGTTGGTGCGCGACGCAGGAAACCATCGACCGCGATCTCACAGCCCCGCCGTGCAGCGTCCAGGATGGTGTCAGCCTTGTCAGCAGACGCATACATCGGCACGAAGTTGTCGGGCTTCTCCCCTGAGACGAGGAGCACAAAATGAACGCCTTCGTTCGAGGAATCTACCCGCGAACCAATCCGTCCGATCAATGCAACTACGTTCATGCCGCACCTCGCTTCTGTCCGAGCCACGCTGGTCGATCCAGGTGGAATGGGCGCGCGTGTGTGCTTCCATCACGCAGGCGCACTTCGATCTGATCCGGTATCGCGAGATCATGCTGAGCGAACCAGATCACCGCGTTCTCGCCCATGACCGCGTCGGTCCAGACGCCATCAGCACGAACCCGCACCGAAGCGACAGCGTCTGATGCGATGCCGTAGATCGCCGTCGGCGCGTCAGGGCGGATTCCGCCACTGAGAACGGAGATAGGCCACTCCGCATCCAAGTCCTGGATGCACGCACCGCCGCGAGACTGGTCGTCGTCATCCCAGTCGATCTTGGCGATGAAGCAGGACTGTCCGTCCTTGGTCGGGGTCGCGTAAATGCGCGCCACGATGCCCGGCTCCTCATGCGCGAGCAGCAACCGTCCGGCATCCGGCGACGTGGGCTCAGCTGGTTGCGGAATCTCAGGCGTCATCGCGCCGCTTTGCTCGTTCTCCTCCGCAAACTCACGCGGCACCTTCGTCTCGGACGGTCCGGTCGCGTCGCGGCGGAAGACGTCCATCACCTGCGCAGCAAGGTCCGATGCAGCGTCCGTCGCCGCGGCGACTCCGCCGAGCATCATCGTGGATCCGGCCGTGACGGTCGTGACCGCCGCGACGGTCGCGACCGATCGCATGCGTCGCACCTGGCTCCGCTCGAGGTCGGCGTAGGTCGCGGCGACCAGGAGACGGCGCAGCTCCAGCAGTTCGGGCTCATTCATGACGGCACCCCCTGTTCGGTCAGGCCTGCTCGGATGGCACTCAGGCCTCGCCTGACGCGTGTTCGTGCGAGTTCGGTGGAGCTCTGCATCCGCTCGGCGATCGCCTCGTAGGGCAGCTCGTCGACGATGCGCAGGCGGACGGCTTCGCGCTGCTCCGCCGGAAGCTGGTCCAGCAGTCGCATTGCATCGGGCCCGAGGCTTGCGGCATCCACGCGGTCGTCGACGTCGTCGGCGTGCGACACGGTCGGCGCTTCCAGCCGCAGCCGACGGCTCGCCTTCAGGGCCAACGACTGGCGGCGGACGGATTGCCGGTACAGGTTCTTGGCGATGCCCTGGATCCATGGCCCCGCGGAGTTGTCCGCCGGCGCCTGGAACCGCTTGCGGCCCACCCAGACCTGGGCAAAGGCCTCGGCCGTGAGGTCGAGCGCCGCCTGTCGATTCTCGACCCGGGCGAGGAACCAGCCGAAGATCGCCGCTGCGTGGCGGTCATACAGCGTCGCGAACGCTTCGGGGTCGCGTCGAGCGAGCTGCAACAGCTCGGCATCGGATGTCTCGGGATCGCCCACGTACTCAGCTCATGTAGCCAAGCGGCATTCCGAGTCAGGTCAGGGCGGCCAACCGCGTGGCCTTCTCACCTCGCGAGCCGCACGGCGCGCTCAAGCGAAACTGCTCGATCGTCGATGTACCATCAATGCGCCTCATCGCCATCCGTCCGCTCCCGCTCGCGCTGCTTGCCGCATGCGTCGCGTGCGCGGTCGCGAGCGGCCCTCCGGGCTCCAGTGCGGCATCTTCGGCGACCACGACGGTCACCGCGACGGTCCTCACCCAGACCACATTCTCGGCGGCCAGCTGCCCGAGCGGGCTCGGTGTCACGAACTTCGGGTCGATCCAGCCGGGCGTGACGGCGATCACCTCCAGCGACTGCACCTTCAGCTTCGGCTCGAGCAACGCCCCCTCCAGCCTGCGGGTCTACCAGTAGGACGGCTCCGACGACGCGATGTGGCATGGCAGCGACGGCACGCTCGACCAGGCCTTCGACGGCGACGCCGCGATGCCGGGCCATCGGGGCAATGGCGTGGTCAACACGGGTACGACTGCCGACGCCTTCGCCGCGGCGACCCAGGCGGACGGCAAGGTCGTCGTGACCGGCACTGATTTCGGCAGCGACGACGTCTTCCGGGTCGCGCGTTACAATCGCGACGGCACGCTGGATACCAGCTTCGATGGGGATGCGGCGATGCCGAGCTACCCCGGCAACGGCGTCGTCACGACCGACGTGCGCGTCAGCGCCTCGATCGAGCGCGCATTCGCCATCACCATCCAGAGAGACGGCAAGATCCTGCTGGCGGGCCGGACGGTGGTTGCCGGCAGCGACGACATGGCACTCGTTCGCTACAACGCCGACGGCACGCTCGACACGTCGTTCGACGGCGATGCCGCAATGCCCGGCTATCCTGGCAACGGCAAGGTCGTGCGCGACATGGCAGGCGAGTTCGACGAGGCGCACAGCGTCGCTGTGCGCCCTGATGGGCGCATCGTGGTGGCAGGCACTGGGCTGCACGCCGGAACCGCACGCTTTGCCCTCCTCCAGCTCAACGCCGACGGCTCGTTGGACGCGACCTTCGATGGCGACGCGACGATGCCGCTGTATCCCGGGAACGGCCGCGTCGTGACGGCATTCGCCGGCGCCTCGCGAGGGTACGCGATGGTGCTCCAGGCCGACGGAATGATCGTCGTGAGCGGCGTCACCGACAATGGCGCCGAACGCAACTTCGCCATCGCCCGGTGTGCGAGCGATGGCACGCTCGACGTGACCTTCGACGGAAGCGCGGCAATGCCGGGCTACCCGGGCAACGGCAAGGTCACGACCGCATACGGCTCCACGAGCGACAACTACTTCGGTGGACTCGCGCAGCAGGCCGATGGCAAGCTCGTGCAGAGCGGGTCCCTTTTGGGCGGCGGCTCGGAAGGCGTGGCCGTCGCCCGCTACAACGTTGACGGCAGCCTCGACACGTCCTTCGACGGCGACGCTGCGATGCCCGGCTACCCAGGCAACGGCGTCGTGCGCACGATCATGCCATCGTTGATGTACACGACGCACGATGCGATGGTGACGCCCGACTCACGCATCGTCGTCGTCGCGGACACGGACAACGCCGGCGACAGCGCGACCACGCTCGTCTACCGCACCGACGGTACGCTCGACACGAGCTTCAGCGGCGACGGAGTCGCCTACGCCAACCCAACTGGAGGCGATGATGCTGTGCGCGGCGTGACGCTCGGCATCGACGGCCGCATCGTCACCGTCGGGAGCTTCGGCGACGTCGGATTCCTCCTCCTCAGCTACGAGGGCCTTCCGGTGCCCGATTGGAACTCCGGTGTCAATGACTGGTCCACGAGCGCCTTCGGCACCTGCCTGAGCGCGACCTCCGGCGGTGCCGGCTGGGTCCCCACGCTCAACTGCCCGACCGGTACCCCGAGCGCGTGGCATGCCGTCCCCGACCACTCAGGCAGCAGCGGCAACGTGGTCGCCACGTCACCCTCGGGCACCACCAACACGACTGCATCGATGCGCTTCGGCTTCCGCCCCTCCCCGACCCAGAAGCCGGGGGCATACGTCGCTCCCGTGGTCTTCGAAGTCGTCGCCACCTAGTCGCTCCGCGTTCAGCCCTTCGGCAGCTCCGCCAGCGGATGGATCGGATCGCAGGAGCGATTCGGATCCGAGGAGACGACCTTGGAAGCCGCGCAGCTCGAGCTCCGGCGTCAATGACCCCCCACCCTCAACACCACCGCCTCGCTGCGCTTCGGCCTCCGCCCCTTGGCAACCCAGAGGTCCGCCCGTGACGCTCGAACGCTTTGCACGTGAGACAATCACGCATGGATTCGAATGATCCCAATATCTGCATCGCGTTGCGATACTACGATGCTCATGTGAACCCTTCGGGATGCCGATTCGAGCGGCATGCGCTTGTCCACCCTCCGCCCGCTGTTCCTCGCGCTGCTTGCGATCGGTGTCGCGTCCGCGGTCGTGAGCGGCCCCGATCGCGTACAGGCCGCCTCATCGGCGGTCACGGTCTCCGTCACCGTACTCAGCCAGACCACCTTTTCGGCGACCGGCTGCCCGACCGGACTGGGTGTCACCGGCTTCGGCCCGATCCCCGCCGGTGTGACGTCAATCACGCCGAGCGACTGCACCTTCAGTTTCGGCTCGAACAACGCGACGTCATCGCTGCGCATGTACCAGCAGGACGGCGCCGACGACGCGATGTGGCGCAGCAGCGACGGCACACTTGATACGAGCTTCGACGGCGACGCGGCGATGCCGGGCTATCCGGGCAACGGCGTCGTGCGTTCGAACACGTATGGCGATTCCTTCGCCGCTGCGACCCAACCGGATGGCAAGATCGTCGTGGCCGGAGCCGAATACGGTGCCGACCCTCGCTTCATGGTCGCGCGCTACAACCCCAACGGTACGCTGGATACGAGCTTCGACGGTGACGCCGCGATGCCGGGCTACCCCGGTAACGGCATCGTCACCACCAACGTACGCGCCGTTGCCCTCGTCGAGCAGGCGCAGGCCATCGTCATCCAGGGTGACGGCAAGATCCTCGTGGCGGGCACGGCTGGCGCGGTGGACATGGCGCTCGTCCGCTACAACCCGGACGGCACGCTCGACACCTCCTTCGACGGTGACGCCGCGATGCCGGGTTTCCCGGGCAATGGCATCGTGGAGCGCGACGTTGCAGGCGAGGGGTATGACCAGGCCCATGCCCTCGCCGTGCGCGCCGACGGACGCATCGTCGTCGGGGGTACCGGGATGATCTCGGGCGGAGAGCACATCACCGTGCTCCAGCTCATGGCCGACGGGTCGTGGGACACGTCGTTCGACGGCGACGCGGCGATGCCCCTGTACCCCGGAAACGGACGCGTCTCCACCTTGATCGCGGCAAACGATCGCGGCTACGCCCTGGTGCTGCAGCCAGACGGCAAGGTCGTCATCGGAGGCGTCATCCACGACGGTCCTCAGCGCAACTTCGTGCTCGTGCGCTACGCCGCCGACGGCACGCTCGACACGACCTTCGACGGCAGCGCATCGATGCCCGGCTACCCCGGCAACGGCAAGGTCACGACTGCCTACGGATCCACCCAGGACAATGCGTTCAACGGGCTCGCCCTGCAGCCGGATGGCAAGCTGGTGCAGGGCGGTACCTTGGTCGGCGGCGCCTCAGATGCAGTCGTGCTTGCGCGCTACAACACCGATGGCAGCCTCGACACGGGTTTTGACGGCGACACGACGATGCCCGGCTACCCGGGCAACGGCGTCGTGCGTACGACCACGCCGCCGGGCACCCTGTGGACCACCCATGACGTGATGATCACACCCGATTCGCGCATCGTCACCGTCGCGGACCTCGACGATCCGTCGGACGGGGCGGTCACCCTCGTATATCGCGCCGACGGCACCCTGGACACGAGCTTCAGCAGCGACGGCATGGACAGCATCGGCCCTGCTGCCGGGGACGACACCGCGCGTGCGGTCACGCTTGGGATCGACGGGCGCATCATCACGGCGGGCCACCACAACGGCACCAACATCATGCTCCTGACCTACGACACGATCCGGGTGCCCGACTGGAACTCCGGCGTCAATGACTGGACCACGACCGCCTTCGGCACCTGCCTGAGCTCGACCACCGGCGGCCTCGGCTGGACCCCCACCCTCAACTGCCCAGCCGGCACGCCCAGTGCCTGGCACGCCGTGCCCGACAGCTCGGCGAGCAGTGGCAACGTCGTCGCGACCTCACCGTTCGGCGTCAGCAACACCACCGCCTCGCTGCGCTTCGGCTTCCGCCCCTCGGCAACCCAGGAGTCAGGGGCCTACGTCGCGCCGATCGTCGTCGAGGTCATCGCTTCGTAGCACAGGACAGATGGTCGGATGGCCTGAGGTGCCCGACCTATCTCCAACGCCCCCGTTGGGCCGCATCCGACCGGCCCCGGCCCACAGGACGATACCCGGCATGACCCACACATGGCGTTACGGTCCGACTACCCCGCCGCCCGCACGCCCCACTGCGTCGGCGTCGGGGATGGGATGACCTCGACCGTGAAGCCGGCCGTCTCGAGCGCGGACGTGACCTTGGCCGCGACCTGCTCGGTCTTGGCGGGCGCCGGCTCCTCGTAGAAGAGGTAGAAGGTGCCGCCGGGCCTGAGCGACGCCTTGATCATGGCGAGCTCCGCGGAGACGTCGCCGGTCCAGAAGATGTTGAGGTTGGTGGCGAAGACGACGTCGTAGCGGTCGGGCCGCAGCTCTGCGGTGGCGAGCGGTGCGTGCTCAAGCGTGAGCATGCCGTGCTTGTGCGCCCAGGAGTTGCGGGAGGAGCCACGCTCGACCTGCACCTCCGACTGCTCGATGCCGTGGATGTGCCCGTCCGGCGCGATGAGCTTGTGCACGAGCGAGATCGCCATGCCGTTGCCGAAGCCGATCTCCAGCACCTGCTGGCCGGGGCGCAGGTCCATCGAGTCGACGGCCCAGTGGATCCGCTTGGGAATGGCTCGTCGTTCGGCGTTCCCCATCAGGGCTTCTTCCGTCGGGCGCGCTTGACGCGGGCGGTGGTCTTCGGCGGACGCTTGCGGCGCGGCTTGCGCGTGGCGGTGACCTTGAACTCCGATGCCGCCAGCACGAGCGCCGGGTCAACCGATTCGGGGATGACGGGCGCGCCGGTACAGACCGAGCAGCGCCCACACGCCTCGGCGGTCGGGTCGTCGAGCTCAGAGGCGATGCGCACCATCAGGCACTCACCGCCGCGGGCGTAGTCGAGGATGCGCGCGTACTCGGCGTGGCGCCGGCGCGTCAGCTCGTCGAAGCGCGCCGTGTCGAGCGTGAAGGGCGCCATCGTGGCGTACCAGGTCGAGCCGCGCTTCTCGACCGGCGGCACGTCCTCCACGGCCAGCTGGCCGAGCACCTTGTCACAGAGCGCGCGCCCGACCTTCGAGTGCTTGCTGAGCGCCGGCACGGTCATGCCGATCGGGTACGCGGAGTGCAGGCTCTCGAGGATCGAGTCGAAGACGCCGCCCGGCGGGAAGGCCTGGGCGATGAAGTAGTCGGTGATGCGGCGGTCACCCTCGCCGTGCAGCAGCACGCCGTAGGCGGCGTCGGTCGCGCGCCCGGCTCGGCCGACCTGCTGGTAGTAGTGGATCAGCGACTGCGGCATCTGCAGGTGGACGACGAAGGCGAGGTCGGGCTTGTCGAAGCCCATGCCGAGCGCGGGCGTCGCGACGACGACCTTCAGCTCGTTGGCGAGCAGCCGCCGCTCGACCTCGAGCTTGCGATCTTCCTCCTTGCCGCCGGGCGCGCCGCCGCCGGTGTAGTGCTCGGCAGCGATGCCCTGGGCGCGCAGGAAGGCCGCGACGCGGGAGGCGTGCGCCTTCGTCAGCACGTAGACGATGCCGGAGCCGTCGATCGTCGGCAGATACTGGGCGAGCCACGCCATTCGCTCATGCTCGGTCGGCAGGTGCGTCGCCTGCAGCTGGAGGCTGGCGCGCGAGAGCGGACCGCGCAGCTCCACGACCTCGTGACCCTCGCCGCCGAGCTGGTGCACGACGTCGCGGGCGACGGCCTCGTTGGCGGTGGCGGTCGTGGCGAGCACGGCGGCGTCGGCGCCGAGCTTGGGCAGCAGCCCCTTGATGCGACGGTAGTCGGGGCGGAAGTCGTGGCCCCAGTCGGAGATGCAGTGCGCCTCATCGACGACGAACAGGCCGATGTCGTTGAGCAGCGGCTGCAGCACGCGCTTCTGGAAGTTGCCGTTGGCGAGCCGCTCGGGCGAGACGAGCAGCAGGTCGGTCTCGCCGCTGGCGAGCCCCTCGACGACCGAGCCCCACTCCTCCATGTTCGTGGAGTCGATGCGCGCGGCCTTCACGCCGAGCCGCTCGGCGGCGCGAATCTGGTCACGCATCAGCGCCAGCAGCGGCGAGACGAGCACGGTCGGGCCGGCACCCTGCTCGCGCAGCAGGCGCGTGGTGATGAAGTAGACCGAGCTCTTGCCCCAGCCGGTGCGCTGCACGACGAGCAGGCGGGCGCGGCCGGTGACGAGCAGCTCGATCGCGTCCCACTGGCCGTCGCGGAAGGCAGCGTCGGGGCCGAGCGAGGTGCGCAGCAGCTCCTCGCCGCGCGCGCGCAGCTCCGGGCCGGTGCGTGCGGTGGCCGCTGCGATCGACGACGCCGTGCGTCCGGGGATCGTCGCGGTCTCGCCGGGGGCCGGCCAGAGCCGCATGTCGTTGTCGTCGGTCGTCACGTGGACAGGTTACTCGACCGGGCTGTCCCTGCCCGGACCGGTATCGTGCGCGGCATGCACTACGCCCGGCTCGACCTCGACGTCATCGACCAGCTCGTCACCGCCATCGGCGAGCAGGACAAGCTCGGCGAGCCGCTGCGCGAATCCTTCGGTGGCGGCTCTTCGGCACCGAACGCCGCGACGCTGTCGCTGACCAACGCGATGTTCGCGGCGATCCAGGGCGACCTGCAGGGACTCGAGCTGCGCGACCTGCTGTCGCTGCACTCCGACGCGCACCACGACACGACGTCGATCGGCCTGAACGTGCCGTTCTCCAAGCCCGCGGTGACGACGCTCGGCCCGACGATCGACCTCGAGCCGCTGCTCGCACGACCCGCAGGTCGCGACCTGCTCGTCGACGTCGGCGCGGAGATCTGCCGGCTCATCGACACGCTCGTGCCGTACGTCTATGCAGCGAGCATCGCGACCGATGCGGCGCTCGACCTCGACGGCATCCTCGGCGTGACGCGCCCGAAGATGCACGCCTACGCCGGTGCCTACCAAGGCGAACCGGCGCTCATCATCCACACAGAGGATCGGCACATGACCGAGTGGCTCTGGATGAACTTCTTCCAGCGCCTGATCGAGAACCTCGTCGATCCCGGCGATGCCCAGCTGTGGAGCGCCGCGGCCCAGGATTCGATCACCGACACGAGCGGCACCAGCGACATGCGCGCCGCGATCCAGCTGCCCGACGTCGACGCCGACGAGGCGATCGAGGCGCTCGTCGCGTTCGCGCCCGAGTTCGACTGGGTCATCGACACGCACGACGTCAGCGAGCGCGCGACGCTCGATCCCGAAGGTTCGATCAGCCTGACCTGGCGCGAGGTCGCGCCGGAAGACGACGACGTCACCTACCGCTACGAGTGGAGCGTGACGACGGATCCGCACCTCGACTTCGACGAGCTGCTCGACGTGGTCGATGTCGTCTCCGAGTCGATGGGTGAGATCGCCGAGCGCTCGGTCAACTGAGCTAGCGCTGCGCGAGCCAGCGCTTCGCGACCATGTCCCACGAGAGCACGAGCCGCACGCCGGTCGCCAGCTGCACCTCGTGGTAGAGGCGGCGCACCGGGTGGTCGCTCCACCAGGCATCGTCGACGCACCACGTGTCGAGCACGCACTCGACCTGCTCCTCGCGGCCACGCCACTCGACCCGGGTCGGGCGGTCATGTGCGTCGAGCCAGACGCGCGCGGGGACCGGCTCGTTGATGCGGCGCAGCGCGGAGCTCACTTCCAGACCCCCCGTCCGACCTCGGCAGTCGTTGCAGGGTCAGCCATCGTCGACCGGCGCGGCACGAGCACCGCATGCCGCTCGGGCACGCGTGACCACGGCTCGACCTCGAGCACCTGCAGCAGCGAATCCTCGCCGAGCGCCTCCTGGACGTGGCGCATGCTGCGCTGGACGCGCTCGGCGTTGCCATCCTCGTCACCCTCGGGGCCGAGCAGCGTGCGCTGGTCGGCGGCGCGCGGGGTGAATCCCTCGAGTGCGAGCTCCATCCGCTCGACGGCGGCCGGCACCTCCCCCAGCGCGGGGCGGATCGCGAGCGCGAGCTTGCGCGGATCCACCGTCGGCACGCGCAGCACGCGGCGCGCCTGCCACGAGCCGCCCGAGGCGAGCACGCAGCTGAGCACCAGCGCCCGCGGCGCGTGCTGGACGCAGCGCGGGTTGTCAGCGAGCCGTTCGGCCAGCATCTGCACGGCGCTCTCGAGGGTCAGCTCATTGGCGACCGGCTCCGGGAAGACGAGCCGCTCGGCGACGGCCTCCATCGGCACCCGCGGCTCGAGCTTGCTGGGATCCTCGCCGCGGGCGAGTGCGTGGAGCACCATGCCGGCCGCACCGAAGCGGTCGGCGACGTGGTGCACGTCGAGCGAGGCGAGGTCGCCCAGCGTCTGCAGGCCGAGCGCGTGCAGCAGCTTGAGGAGGTCGGCCCCTGCCGGCAGCAGCTCCAGTGGCATGCGCTCGAGCATCCGCCGCGCCTCGCCCTCCTCCACGCGCAGCCAGCCACGGGGCGTGGCATGGCGGGTCGCGACCCATGCCACGAACGGGTTGGGACCGGCGCCGACGCGCACCGTGTCACCGCCGAAGGCACCCAGCACCTCGGCGAACACGCCGGGCAGCCCGCCGTACATGCGCAGCAGCGGCCCGGCATCGAAGAAGGCACGGCCAGGCTCCATCGGCTGCACGGCAGCGCCGAGCGCCTCGAGCCGCTGCACGAAGCGTTCCGCCGCCTGCTCGACGCGCGGCACGTCGCAGGAGAGCACCTCCAGCTGGGCGCAGCAGCCCATCGCACGCGAGATGAGCATGCCAGCCTCGACCCCGAAGTCCCGGGCCGCCTCGCTGCAGTCGAGCACGACCGGATGCGCGGCAGTCTCCGAGGCCAGCGCGACGGGCTGCTCCAGGTCGACCCCGCCATGCGCGATGACGCGCAGCGGGAACCCGGGCATCCAACAGCAGGCGATGATCGGCTCGTATGTCGATCCGTCGGGCATGCCCACACTGTATCGAACATACGTTCGATGCGCGAGTCGTTCGCGCAGCTGGTTGCGTTGCGGCCGCCACACACTGTAAGGTCGCCCTAACTTTCTTCTGCAAGGGCGCCCTTACAGGCATTCGAGCGGGAGGAACTGCAAACCCGACGGCGCGTTTTTCATCGTCCGCGCCGCACCGGTCCGTCGTCGCGCCTGCCACCACCTCATCGTCCGTGGCAGGCGCGCGACGACCAGGAACGCGCCACCACCGCCGCCGACGACCTGCCCGGCACCCCGAACTCACCCTCGAATCTCCCAGCGGTACATGGATACACCGCTCGCAGATCTGACGGGCTGCGACAGCGCTCAAATCTCCCAGCGGTACATGAATGCACCGCTCACAGATCTGAAGGGCTGCGACAGCGCTCAAATCTCCCAGCGGTACATGAATGCACCGCTCACAGAATCGACCCAAGACGCGACTGAATCTCCAGGTGCAGCATGGGTGATGCATCTGGAGATTCAGTGGACTGCCGACCACCACCGAATCTCCCAGCGCTACACCGATGATGCACCTGGAGATTCAGTCGACACCACGCGAGCGAACGACGCCCACTCCAGCGTAACGGCGTCACGCGATTTTCGGGCGTCACGCGAGCGCAACTCGGGTGTCACGCGCACTCGATTCCGTGAGCGCAGGACACACACCGCGCTGAGAGAATCGACGGAGCTGGCGCTCGCTCGATTCCGTGAGCGCGGGATCCACACCGCGCTGAGAGATTCGGCTGACGGCGGCCCCGCGCGCGCCCGACCGCTAGCCTAGGGCGATGCGCGAACCGCTCGCTGAACCTCGCTTCCGCCGCTTCTTCCTCGCGCAGTGCGCGTCGATGCTGGGCGATGCCGTATTCCTGGCGTCGATCTCGTTCGCAGTGCTCGATGTCACCGGCAGCCCTGCGGCGCTCGGCATCGTGCTCGGCGTCGGCACGGCGGCGATGGTCGTCGCCCTGCTGTTCAGCGGCGTCTGGGCCGATCGCCTGCCGCGCCTGCAGGTGATGGTCGCCAGTGACCTGCTGCGCCTCGTCAGCCAGGCGATCCTCGCCACGCTGCTGCTGACCGACAACGCGAACCTCACCAGCCTGGTCGTGCTCAACGCCACGCAGTCGATCGGCATGGCGTTCTTCACCCCCGCGCGCACGGCGCTCGTCTCGCAGCTGCTGCATCCGGGCCTGCTCGTGGCGGGCAACAGCCTGATCGTCAGCGCCGCCAACCTGCTCGGCATCATCGGCCTGGCGGGCGGCGGGCTGCTCGTCGCGGCCGTGACACCCGGCGGCGCGATCGCGATCGACGCGGTGACCTTCCTCGTAAGTGCACTGCTGCTGCTGAGCATCGGCTCGCTCCCGTTGCCGGAGAGCGACGAGGAGCGCCAGCCGTTCCTGCGCGAGCTCGCGATCGGCTGGCGCGAGGTGATCTCGCGACGCTGGCTCTGGATCATCGTGCTGAACGCGGCGCTGTTCCTCATGCTCTTCGAGGGTCCGCTGCAGGTCGTGGGACCGATCACGATGCAGGAGGTCTACGAGGGTCCGATCTCGTGGGGACTCGTCGGCGCGGCGCTCTCGCTCGGCATGGTCATCGGCGCCATGTGGCTCGCCGGCTGGAAGCGGCTGCGCCGGCCGTTCTTCCTGTCACTCGTGCTCTTCTTCACGACCGTCGGGATCCCGCTGCTGATGCTGTGGGAGGTGCCCTTCGGCTGGCTGCTTGCGTGGTACGTCGTCGTCGGGCTCGGCTTCGGCATGTTCGACACGCTGTGGCATGCGGCGATCCAGAAGGTGGTGCCGGCCGACCGGATCGCGCGCGTGAGCGCGTGGGACTGGATGGGCTCCTACGCCGGCATGCCGATCGGGTTCATCATCGCCGGGTTCACCACCGAGCACGTCGGGCGCGAGGGCACGCTGATCGGGATGGCCGTCGGCGTCTTCGTGGTCTGCGTGGCGCTGATCGTGTCGAAGGACGTCCGCAGCCTCGACGACGCATTGCGCGAATCCGACGCCCCTACGCCGCATTCCGCGTGACGACCGGCGCGTCGGGCAGAATCACGGAATGAAGAAGCTTCTGCTCGGCCTCGCAGCACTCCTGATCATCGTCGGCGTCATCTTCGCGGTCCGCCTCGTCGGCGCGCGCGACGAGACCGACGCGGTCGACACCAAGGACGCCGCGGCGATCGTCAACGGCGACGACAGCGACGATGAGGACCGCCCCGGCACCGCCGGCGACCGACCGGAGCCCGGCACGTACACGTACGCCGGCAGCGGCAAGGAGAGCGTCACCATCCTCGGTGGCAGCACCCACGTGTTCCCGAAGGAGATCCCCGTCGTCGTCGAGCTCGACGAGGACAACGAGCAGGAGTGGACCGCCAACGCGGTGTTCGTGAAGCAGCACATCGAGGAGCGCGACTACCGCACCACGAACGCGGGCCTCGAGGACCTCGGCTTCACGCGCAAGATCGAGTTCTTCGGCCAGCTCCAGGACAACGAGTACGAGTGCAGCGACGGCGCCGAGCGCTTCCGGGCCGACGCCGAGCCGGGCAGCACGACGTCGTGGACCTGCACGCAGGAGGGCGGCAAGGCCGAGCTCGCCTACACCAGCACGCTCGTCGGCACCGAGACGCTGGAGATCGGCGGCGAGGACGTCGAGGTCTGGCACGTGAAGGTTGCCTCGACGCAGTCGGGCGACACCGTCGGCACTGACGCGTCGGAGTTCTGGTACGCGGAGACCGGCCTCGCCGTCCGCATGAAGGCGAACCTCAAGACGCGCACCAAGTCGGTGCTCGGCGAGACCGACTTCACGGAGCTGTACGACTACACGCTCACGTCGCTCGTCCCGGAGTAGCTCCGACAGCACGTCGACGCGCTACTGGAACGCCTCGGGCGGGTCGGTGATGACCTCCGGTTCCATGCCGCCGGGCGAGGCGGGCGGCACGACCATATCGGGGCAGACGACGTCTGCCGCAGCATCGGCAGGATTCCCCGCGGGCGGCGTCACGGGCGGGCTCGCGACCGGCGTATCCGGATCGATCGCAGCACAGGCGCCGGCGGCGGGTCCGACGACTGCGGGATCCGACGGCTCGACGGGCTTCGCCCACAGCACTTCGGCGGCGGTCCACCGTGCGATCTCGCAGCCGTCCTGACGGCTGAACTTCGCGCTGATCGAGGCACCCTCGAGCGTGCCTGAGACGGTCGCCTGCTCCGGCCCGCCATAGATCATCGTGCAGACCTTGCGCTCGCCATCCGCGCTCGGCTCGAGCGTCTCGATCGCTTCGGGCGTAGCGAGCCACTGGCAGGCAGCGAGCTCGCGCGGCGTGGCGTCCTTCGCCGCCGGGCACTCGAGC
Source organism: Thermoleophilia bacterium (assembly GCA_025964435.1). Taxonomy (GTDB): domain Bacteria; phylum Actinomycetota; class Thermoleophilia; order Gaiellales; family SKUG01; genus JAGQUL01. The sequence continues at coordinate 21,238 of JAOPYV010000111.1, forward strand.
GTGCCGTTGCAGGTAGCGGGAATCGAGCGCGTGCAGTTGAGCGCGGGCAGCGGGACACCGCCACCGTCCTTGGAGCCGATCTGCGTCAGTTGTAGCTTGAGCTTCGCGGCGGCCTGCGGTGCGTCGGCCACGTCCTTCGACTCATCCGTCGCGGCAGCCGGCTTCGTGTTGCGGGCATCGGCGCCGTCGGGCTCATCGGAGCTGCCGCCGCACGCCGCGACGGTCAGGGCGATGAGGAGCAGGAGCAGCAGGCTGGTGATCTGGCGAGTTCGCATGGGGAGATCCTTCCCGTTCATGGCCGGTCGAAAGCTCTGACGCCGAACCTGGCCGAACGGTTCCCGATGCGCGCGACGACGCTCAGCCCTTGACGCCGCCGGCGGTGAGGCCGGAGACGATGCGGCGCTGGAAGATCATGACCATCGCCAGCAGCGGCAGCATGACGACGACGCTGGCGGCGCTGATCAGGCCGACCGGGACCTCCATGCTGTTCTCGCCCTGGAAGGTCGAGACGGTCGCCGGGATCGTGCGGCTTGCGTTGGTCGCCGTGAACGACATGGCGAACATGAACTCGTTCCAGGTGGCGATGAAGACGAGGATCGCGCTGGTGAACACGCCCGGCGCCGCCAGCGGCAGCATCACCTTGCGGAACGCCTGGAAGGGTGTCGCGCCGTCCATGTAGGCGGCGTGCTCGAGGTCGCGCGGCAGCTCACGGAAGAAGCCGGACATGAACCAGATCGCCATCGGCAGGCAGAACGTCACGTTCGGGATGATGAGCCCGATCTTCGTGTCGAACAGGCCGAGGCTGCGCCACATCTCGAAGAGCGGTCCGATGATCGAGATGCCCGGGAACATCGACACGCAGAGCACGGAGAACATGATGTACGGCTTGCCGGGCACCGGCAGTCGACCGAGCGCGTACGCCGCGCTGCCGCCGATTGCCATCGCCACGACGGTCGCCGAGCCCGAGACCACGAACGAGTTGAAGAACGCCGCGAGGAAGTCGTGGTTCTGGAAGACCGCGACGTAGTTCTTGAGCGTGAAGGTGGCCGGCAGCAGCGCGCCCGAGGCCGACGGATCCATCGACAGGCGGATCAGCCAGAGGAACGGGAAGATGCAGTAGAGCACGAGCACCGTGATGCCCACGCCCGTCCACGGCAGGTCGCGCACGCGCTGCCAGAAGGTCGGGCTCGACGCTGCCGGGGCGTACGGCACGACCGGTCGCGAGAGCGGCACCGCCCCACCCACTGCTGAATGTGCTGCACTCATCCCTGCACCCCTGCTCCGACCACATTGGCCTCAAGCCGCTTCTGCTTGCGCGTCTTCTTGATGGGCTCGTCAGCACCCTCGGGCGTGGCGCCCAGGAAGCGGACGAACAGGAAGGCGACGCCGAGCACGAGCACGAACACGAGCACGCTCATCGCGCTGCCCAGGCCGATGTCGAGGCGCTTGATCATCACGTCGTAGGCGAGCATCGAGACCGTCTCGGTCTTGTTCGCGCCGTTCGTCATGACGTAGGCGAGGTCGAACATGCGCAGCGCATCGAGCGAGCGGAACAGCAGCGCGACGAGGATCGCCGGCTTGAGCGACGGCAGCGTAATGCTGACGAACTGGCGCCAGCGCGAGGCGCCATCGACGTCGGCGGCCTCGTACATCTCGGCGTCGATCGACTGCAGTCCGGCGAGCAGCAGCAGGGCGATGAAGGGCGCGGTCTTCCAGGCATCGGCGAAGACCATGGCGAACATGCTCGACCACGTGCCGCAGAGCATGCAGCTCTCCTCCACGAACCAGCCCATCACGGTCTTCATCCACGTGAGCGTGGAGGTCGGCGTGAAGATCCACTTCCATGCGAGCGCGGTGACGATCGTGATCGTCGCCCATGGGATGAGCACCGCGACGCGGACCAGTCCGGTCGCCTTGCCCAGGCCCTTGTTCATGACGAGCGCCATGCAGAGGCCGAGCGCGAACTCCACCGTGACGCTGGCGAAGGCGAAGATGAAGGTCGTCTTGGTCGCGTCCCACCAGTGCGCCGAGCCGAGGATGCGTGTGTAGTTCTCGAAGCCGATGAAGGCGTAGTCGTCGGGCACCTTGACGTTGTAGCGATGCAGGCTCAGCCAGAACGCCTTGAACACGGGGTACGCGGCGACGACCGCCATCAGCACGAGCGCCGGGATGACGAACAGCAGGCCGAGCCGCTTCTCGTCCAGCTTGTCGAGGAAGGACACCTTCATCAGATCTCCGCCTTGCCGTCGATCGCTGCCTGCACGCCGTGGTCGAGCTCCTTCACCGCTTCTGCCGGTGACAGCTCACCGGACAGCACGCTGTTGTACGCCTTGAAGATCGAGGAGGTCACATCACCGTAGTAGGGCGATTCCGGGCGGTTGAGCCCACGGGCGATCGCGACCTTCGAGAGCGGCAGGTAGTCGATCTGCGCCTCGAGCTTGGGATCATCGTAGGAGGCCTTGAGCGCCGGCAGCTCGCCCTTGGCGGTCGCCTTGATCGCCTGCATCTCGGCGCTGCCGAGGCACTGCAGCGCCTCCCAGGCGAGCTCCGGGTCGTCGGTTCCGGCAGCGATGCCAAAGTTCTGGCCACCGAGCACGTTGGCGTCGGCGCGGCCCTCGAAGCCGGGCAGCAGCGCCATCTTGAACTTGCCGCGCACCTTCGAGGTCTTGTCCGTCTCCATCAGCCCGGCGGCGTACGGCCAGTTGCGCATGAAGACCGCGCCACCGTTCTGGAAGGCGAGCCGCGCCTCCTCCTCCGTGTAGGTCGCGACGACCTTGGGCGAGACGCCGTCCTTGATCAGGTTGGCCAGGAACTGGAAGGCGAACTCGGAGCCATCTCCCTCGTCGGCGATCGACTCCTTGCCGTCCTCGCTGAGGATCTTGGCGCCCGCCGCGTACATGAATTCGAGCGCATCGACGGTGCCGCTCTCGGAGCGCGCGCCCTGGAAGACGAAGCCTTCGATGTCGGGCTGCTTGGCCTGCACCTGCTTGGAGACCTTGACCAGCTCCTCCCA
>JAOPYV010000120.1 GCA_025964435.1 Thermoleophilia bacterium
ACATGTCGGGCGACAACCTGACCGTCCACACCGCCGACGGGCGCCCCTTCCTCGACCGCGCCGACGGTCAGCGCTGGGACGTCATCCACATCGACGCCTATCGCCAGCCGTACATCCCGTTCTACCTGACCACCCGTGAGTTCTTCGAGCTCGCCAAGTCGCGCCTGGCGCCGGGCGGCGTGCTCTCGATCAACGTCGGCTCGACCCCGGAGGACCCACGCATCAACGAGGCGGTCGCTGCCACGATGCGCGACGTGTTCCCGTACGTCGGGCGCTACCGCGCCGAGCGCTACAACGAGGTGATCATCGCCCGCGGCTCGCGGCCGCCGAGCGGCTTCGCGCTCATGCAGCCAGAGATCGCCCCGCTCGTCGAGGAGTTCCGCGCGGGTCTCGTCCAGGTCGAGCCCGACGCCGACCGCGTGCTGACCGACGATCGTGCGCCGGTCGAGTGGATGACCGACCGCATGATCTTCGGTGAAGCGAGCTGACCGACGCCGCTGCGCCTGCCACACCGATACGATAGCGGCATGGACGAGCAGCCCCAGCCGGTTGAGATGGTCGCAGCGCAGAGCCGCTGGGGGACTGCTGCATGGATCATCTGCAGCGTGCTGCTGGTCGGGCTCGTGGTCGGCACGTGGTTCCGCATGAACGACGAGCGTGCCAGCGCCAACATCGCCAACGCGATCATCGCGGGTGATCGACCCGACGCCCCGTCGATTCCCACCAAGGGCATCGACGATGACGGCGCACCCGGCCTGCCGAGCTGGTACCGCTCCACGGGTGGCACGCAGACTGCCGACCCCGCGACGGGCAAGGTGCTCGTCGTCAACTGGTGGGCCTCCTGGTGCGGCCCCTGCGAGGACGAGGCGCCGGAGCTGGTGAAGGTCGCCGACGACTACGAGGGCCGCGTCGTCGTGGTCGGCATCGATGCCGGGCAGGAAGACCTCGAATCCGACGCGCGCCAGTTCGTGCGTCGCCATGAGCTGACCTTCCCGATCGTGCGCGGCACCCGCGCCGACAAGGACGCCTGGGGCGTCGGCGGCTACCCCGAGACCTTCATCGTCGGCGTCGACGGCCGCCTCAGCGCACACGTCAACGGCCCGATCGACGCCCAGGAGCTCCGCGCCCTGCTCGACCGCGAGCTGGACAAGGACCGCGCATGACCCCGACGCGACGCACCACGCGCATCGGCGCCGTCGCCTTCCTCGTCGCCTGGGTGTTCGTCATCTCCTGGATGCTCGGGGTCGCCACGCGTGCCGAGGCTGCCAGCTCCGATGCGGCCGCACCAGCCGCACCCGCGCCGCGGTTGGAGGAGCGACGCTCGACCCCGCAGACGACCTTCGAGACGGTCGGCTCGACCGTGATGTGCCCGTCCTGTGACACGACGCTCGATCAGTCCAACAGCCCTGCTGCCGAGCGGATGCGCGTCTGGGTGCAGTCCGCGATCGCCGCGGGCTGGACGGAGGAGGAGATCCGCGACGGGCTCGTCGACGAGTACGGCGGTGACGAGTCGATCCTCGCGGTGCCGCGCGCCCGCGGGCTCGGTCTCGGCATCTGGATCGTGCCGGCCATCGTCGTGCTTGCGATGCTGATCGGCGGCGCGCTGCTGCTGCGACGCTGGCGACGCCCAGCTCAGGCGACGGGGTCGGTGTCCCAGTCCACGGATTCGTCGAGCTCCGAGGCCTCGGCCTCATCGAACTCCGACTCGTCCACGTAGCCCTTCCACTCGCTGCGCCGGCGTAGCAACGCGCGGACGACGAGCCAGAGCAGGTAGCCGAGGATCAGTCCGAGCACGATCAGGAACCACTTCGGCACGAGCAGGAAGCTGTCGAGCTGCTTGGTCTGGTCGCCGGTCTCCGCCTTGAGCTCGACCGACGTGCGGAAGAAGCCGAGCGACGGTAGGCCCTTCATCTCGACCGTGCTGGCGGCGCTGCCGCCGGGGTAGACGCGGAACGGCTTGATCGGATAGCGACCCGCCGTGCGTCCGAAGATGTCCTTGACCGTCACGGTGCCGGCGGCGGCGATCAGGCGCTCGCCCGAGTTCTTGTACTCGGCCGACAGCGTCAGTCGATGCACGCCGAGCAGGCCGGGGCCGACGTAGACGCGCGAGTTGCGCGGCGGTGCCTTCCCATCCTGGCCCGCGGCGAGGCTCTTCTGCGCGCTCGTGATGTCGGCCTTCACGAAGGAACCGGCGACCTTCGCATCACCGGGAATCTCGACGATGAAGATCGCGGTCTGCGTGAAGCGCGGTGCGATGCCCGCGCCGCTCGTCGGCTGCGCGCTCGTCGTCTGCGTGGCGATCACGCCGAACGGCTTCGAGCCGGGCGTGACCTGTGTCGGGATCTTGATCGTCGCGATGATCGTGGCCTGCTCATCTGACTTGAGCTCGAAGTTCGTGCGCTCGAGCGTCACCCAGGCAGCCGCACCCTCGCGCACGCCGGGACGCGTCTCGGCAACGGTCTCGGCGCTCGTGCCGATCACCTGAGCGACGTCGAGCGAGAAGCCCTTCGTCTCATTGGAGCGGTTGTGGATGATGATCGGTCGCTTCACCACCGAACCGGGGCCGATCGCGGCGCCACCATCGGCGCGCACCGTCGAGATGCTCTCGTTCGCCGGGCTCATCACCACGGCGTTGTCGTCGGGAGCAGAGGACTGCTTCGTGACGGAATATCCTGGCGCGGTTGCCGGCAGCAGGGCCAGGAGTCCGGTCAGGGCGAGCAGGAACGGGAAGCGTCGGAAGGTCGGCACGACTGGTCCTTACCCGCAGCGTGCCGGTCGTTCACGTGCCGAAGGGCATTGGTGGTGTACGGTAGCTCGCATGAAGCGTGTCCTGCTTGCCTGTCCTGACCTGATGACCTCCAGCCGCCTCGAGCTGCTCGAGGGCGTGGAGGTGCGTCGCTTCAGCGACGAGACACGCCTCCTGGCCGCGCTCGAAGCGGATCCCGAGGCCTTCGTGGTGATCGACCTGCCGGCCTTCCCGGACCTCGCTGAACGGCTTGCAGCCGCCGATGCGCCCGCGTGTGCGGGCGTGCTCGGCTTCGCGCCACACATCCACGAGGACCTGCTCGAGCACAACCGCCAATTCGCCGACTTGGTGAGCCCGCGCGGTGCCGTCGTTCGTTCGCTCGCCGCACAGCTCGAGCGAGTCCGTGAACGCAGGGCTTCCCCAACCACCGGTCCCGTGCCAGAATAACTCCCATGACCTACGTCATCGCACAGCCATGTCTCGACACCAAGGATCGCTCCTGTGTCGACGTCTGCCCCGTGGACTGCATCCACGAGGGCCCCGACCAGCTCTTCATCGACCCCGAAGAGTGCATCGACTGCGGCGCCTGCGAGCCCGAATGCCCGGTGGAAGCGATCTTCCCCGAGGATGCCGT
>JAOPYV010000121.1 GCA_025964435.1 Thermoleophilia bacterium
CTCGGGCACGAGGAGCTTGGTCACGACGCCACTCGAGGGGCTCGGCACCTCGGTGTCCACCTTGTCGGTGGAGATCTCAAGGAGCGTCTCGTCCTTCTCGATCGTGTCGCCTACGGCCTTGAGCCACTGGGAGATCGTGCCTTCCGACACGCTCACGCCCATCTGGGGCATCACGACTTCGACGATGGTTCCGGTTGCCATTATTCGATATCTCCGTGGTGTGGTGTTCGGTGCTGCAGGAAGGTCGTACCCACCCACGCGCGTTTGCGGATCAGTATGCCGAGAGCTCGCGGATTGCCTCGACGACATCGGCCGTCTGCGGCAGGACTTCCCGCTCGAGGACGGGAGCGAACGGGATCGGGCAGTCGGCGGTCGCGACGCGGCGCACGGGGGCGTCGAGCGTCTCGAACAGCTCTTCCGCGATCCGTGCGCTGATCTCGCCGCCGAAGCCACCGGTGCGGGTGTCCTCGTACAGCACGAGCGCCTTGCTCGTCTTGGTCACGCTGGTGGCGATCGCCTCGAAGTCGAGCGGCGAGATGGTGCGCATGTCGAGCACCTCCGCGTCGATGCCCTCGCTGGCGAGCTGCTCGGCGGCTTCCATCGCCACGTGCACCATCGCGCTCCAGGCGATGATCGTGACGTCGGCGCCTTCACGCGCGATGCGCGCCTTGCCGAACGGCACGGTGTAGAGGCCCTCGGGCACCTCGCCCTTGATGCGGCGGTACAGGTGCTTGTGCTCGAAGAAGAGCACGGGGTTGGGATCGCGGATCGCCTCGATCATCATGCCCTTGGCATCCTCGGGCGTCGCCGGCAGCACGACCTTGAGGCCGGGTACGTGGGCGAAGTAGCCGTCATACATCTGCGAGTGGAACGGGCCACCCGAGAAGCCGCCGCCGCAGGGCAGGCGCACGGTCATCGGGATCGGCGTGCCCATGCGGTAGTACTGCTTGGCGCTGACGGTGGTGAGGTGATCCCAGGCGCACGACACGAAGTCGGCGAACTGCATCTCCGCCACCGGGCGCATGCCGGCCAGCGCGGCGCCGGTGCAGGCACCGACGATCGCGGTCTCCGACAGCGGCGAGTCGATGACCCGCCACTCGCCGAACTCCTTCTGGAAGCCCTGCGTCACCTTGAAGGCGCCACCGAAGTTGCCGATGTCCTCCCCGATCAGGAAGACGTTCTCGTCGCGCCGCATCTCTTCTCGCAGGCCGTCGCTGATTGCCTGCAGGTACGTCATCTGTGCCATGTCAATTACCTCAACTCTTCGATCGTTCGATCAGTGATGCGGGTTGTCGAGCTCTTCGGGGCTCGCGTAGACGCCCGTCGTGGCAGTGGAGGGATCGGGCTCGGGGCTGGCCTCGGCCTTCTCGAGCTGCTCCACGAGGAAGCGCTTGACGCCCCCGCGGATCTCCTCGTCCTCGTCCTCGCTCACGCCACCCTCGAGCAGGAATGCGCGCATCTTCTCGATCGGGTCCTTCTTGGCCCAGGTCTCGAAGTCTTCCTTCGGCACGTAGAAGGCGTCGTCGTGGACGGCGTGGCCTTCCATGCGCAGCGTGACTGCCTCGATCACGGTCGGGCCGCCACCCTCGACTGCCTTGTCACGCGCTGCCTTGACGGCCTCGTAGACGGCCATCGCATCGGTGCCGTCGACGACGACGTTCTCGATGCCGTAGCCCTTGGCGCGATCCGACGGGTGCTCGGTGTTGTAGCCGAGGTTGCCCGGGGTCGAGTAGGCCCACTGGTTGTTGTCCATGATGAAGACGACCGGCAGCTTTCGCACGGCGGCGAGGTTGACGCCCTCGTGGAAGTCGCCGCGGGCCGAGGCGCCGTCGCCGGACCATGCGAAGGCGCAGCGGTCGGCTTCGTTGCGGATGCGGTAGCTGAGCGCGAGGCCGACGGCCACGGGCAGCATCGCGGGCAGGTGGCTGACCATGCCGACGATGTTGAGCTTCATGTCGCCGATGTGGACGTTGCCGTCACGGCCGCGGGTCGGGCCACCGACCCGGCCCATGTACTGGGCGAAGATGCGCCACGGCTCGAGGCCGCGGGTGACGTGCACGCCCATGTCGCGCTGGAGCGGGCACAGGTGGTCCTGCGGCTTGGTGGCCGAGGCGACGGCGACTGCCGCGCCCTCGTTGCCGCGTCCCGTGTAGAAGGAGCCGGGGATCTTGCCCTGGCGGAAGAGGATGTGGCCCCGCTCTTCGATGCCGCGCGTGATCAGCATGTTGCGGTACATCGCGATCGCATCTTCGCGATCGAGGCCGAGTTCGCGCAGGCGCGCCTTCGGTGTGGCCTCAGCTGTGGTAGCCATGGGGCAGTGCTCCTTGTCTGGACGGGACCGTTCGCGACGGCGATTGCACGACTGCGTGGGGAAAAAGCTCGGCAGCCGCGCGCGAGCGCGAACACGCAGCGAATCTACCGCAACGCGGCCAACCGCGCGACGAGCGCCTCGGCCTCGACCCACGAGCTGACGCGGACGATCCGCTCGGGCGGTACGCCGGCCAGGGCGCGCTCCAGCTTCGGGCGCTGGCGACGGTTGAAGCACAGCACCCACCAGACGAAGCTCCGGAACTGCGGCGTGAAGGGCTGCTCGACGCAGCCGGGCGCCGATTCGGGGCGCGGAATGCCGCGTGATCGGAGCGCGCGTCGCACGACCCGGATCGCAGCGACGAGCGCCGGGGCACGCACGTGGAGCACGAGATCCGCGCGCTCGAATCGACTCCGCGCCACGCTCGTGTAGTTCCCATCCATGACCCAGCTCTCGCCGGCCTCGAGCGTTTCGTACGTCGCACGCCAGACGTCCGGGTCAGGGGGCAGAAATCCCGGGAGATGATGGTGCTGGTCGAGGTGGATGACTGGCAGGTGGAGCACATCGCCCAGCCGGCGAGCAAGCGTGGACTTGCCGCCACCGCATATGCCGATGATCGCGATGCGCTGAGGGGCGGGCTGGTCCACTCTGCCATCGTATCGCCCGCGCCCGCCATCGATGATGGGCGCTCAGCGACCATATGTGGTCGCGAACCGCCCATGATCTCCCACCATCCGCCGGGCCATCCACTGCCCAGCATCGCTTCGATGTGCCAGAGGAACGAGAGGCCCCGGCGAACCGGAGCCTCTCGGCAGTGCAAGTACTCAGCGCGAGCTGAGCAACCAGCTGACGCGGCTCATCGTAGCGGATCCCCGGGGCCGGATTCGAACCGGCGACCTACCTGGCGTCAGCTGGTTGCTCTATCCACGGGAAGACCGAAAGGCCCCGGCGAACCGGGGCCTTTCGGCAGTGCGAGGGAGGGATGGAGCTGTCTTGCACGGGCGCGTCGACCAGGACCGTCAGGAAATCGGCGCGCTCGCTTGCGGCTCCCGGTGGAGATGGGAGGGAGGAAGCCGCGGGGAGGAAAACTTCGCTCAGGCGACCCAGGCCTTGGCGGTCGGGACGACCTTGCGCTTGAGCTTGAGCTTCGTGCCGGCGGCCACGTCGGTGCCGATGTCCGGGTTGAGCTTCTTGATCTCGGCCGGCGTGGTGTGGAAGCGCTTGGCCAGCGTGGCGAGCGTGTCACCCTTCTTCGCCGTGTAGCTGCCGAAGCTGCCACCCTTGACCGACGTCGTTCCGGTGCGGGCCACGACCCAGCTCTTGTACTTGGGGATGACCGGTGCGGGCACGGGTGCCGTTGCCGGCTCGGGGGCGGGCTCGCCACCGGTGTTGACCGGGTCGCCGGGGACCGGCTCCTGTGCCTGCGCAGCGGCCTGGGCCTCGGCGTAGGCAGCCGTCTCCTTCTTGGCCTTGATCACGCCGCTGATCGCGCCACCGATGGCGCCGACCGCAGCACCGATCGCTGCCGTGATGAGGAAGGCGGGGATGCCCGACTTGGCTGCCAGGGGCAGCAGCTTGCCGAGCAGCGGCACCTTGGTCAGGAAGCCGAGCACGCCGGCGCCTCCGACCGAGCCGATGATCTTGCCGAGCCAGCCGATCTTGCTGAGGATCGGACCCATGCTCTTGAAGCCGAGTGTCACCGAAGCGCCGGTGAGGGCTCCCTTCAGGACCGACTGAAGGATGATCTTGCCCGTCGACGGCGGCTCCTGGACGGCTGCTGCCGCCATGCCGGCGTCTGCCGTCGGGCCGCTCGGTGCGGCGGCTGCGGCGACCATCTGGCCGGCCGGTGTGCCACCCGCTGCCGCAGCGGCGGCGGCCGGGTCTGCCGGTGCCGCACTCGACATGGCGAGCGTCTGCTGCGTCCGCAGCTGGTTCATTTCCATAGCGGGGCTGAATCCTGCAACTGCCATTTCGTTCTCCTCCCGAGTGTGTGCCCAACCCCTCCAGGTTGTTGGCACGACACGGTGTGTACCTGCTCTTCCGTTCCCGGCTCGGGCCGGGCAGCAGGTTCGAGAGGTGCGAGGCCGGGGTGGGCCACGCGAGGGCCACGGGCGGCCGCGGCCGGCAGGGGCCGAGACGACGGAGAATGTCAGCCGTGCTCGCTCCTGAGCCACGACTGCAGGCTGTCAGGCAGCTCGGGTGACACGGGATCCATGCCGAGCTCGGCGCCGTGCGTCGCGGGTGTCACTCGCTCGCGGTCGGGCCCGAGCACGGCCACCTTCGCGTAGGCGCGCGCGGCGAGGTCGCCGTTGGCGCGCTCGAAGACCTGCTCGAAGAACCACCAGCCGTCGGCCCAGCCGACGCAGCGCGTGCGCAGCGTGTAGCTCGTGCGATAACGCAGCTCGCGGCGGAAGCGGATCGTCACGCCGCCGGCGACCGGGTGCCACTTCTTCTCGCGCATCATGCCGAGCAGGCCGGTGCGCCCGATGTGATCGGTGCGCCCGAGGTCCATCAGTGACAGGTAGCGCCCGTTGTTGACGTGGAAGTTGTAGTCGCAGTCGAGCAGCTGCACGCGCATCTGCAGCGTCGACTCCTCGAGCATGTCGACGGGGGAGCGGCGCTTGGCGCGCCAGGCGGTCAGCGGGAAGCGGAATGGCAGGACGAGCGGCATGCCGGCGATCATAGCCACGCATCGCTCCGTAACGGACACGAGGGCCCTGCTGCTGCAGGGCCCTCGGTGACGTGGCTGGTGGTCGAACGCTTGTGGCCCGGGTCGAGCCGGTGAATCAGCGCGCGTCGCGGCGCTGGTTCTCTTCGTTGGTGTTCTCGAGGTAGGCGCGGATCAGGTCGAGCTGGTGCTGGAGCTGCTGAACCTGCACCTGGAGCGCCTCGCGCGACTGGGTGCCGCCGCCGGCCATGATCGGGATCTCCGGGATGCCGATCGCGGTCATCCCGCCCGAGCCGGCCGCGGTCGGTGAGCCCTGGGTCGGCACCGGCGACTGCTGCGCCGTCGCGTTCGGATCGACGACAGGTGGCAAGGTGGATGGCGTCGGGTTCTGCTGGACGACCGTGCCGGTCGTGACATCCACCTGCTGCGAGATACCGGTCTTTGGATCCGTCACCGTGCGGATATCAGGACCCTGGGTTCCGGTCTGTGTCCCGGTCTGGGTCGTCGTCTGCGTGGTCGGGGTCTGCGCCGCGCTCTGCCCCTCCATCAGTGGCAGGAGCTGGGAGACGTTGCCGGACTGCAGGATCTGCTGGACCTGCGGGTCGGCCGTCTGCACGCCGAGGGCAGCGAGCTGCGCCTCGTTCTCCTTCTTGATCGTCTGCATCTTCATGAAGTTGCCGAAGACGCCCATCGCTGCACCGCCGAGTGCGCCGACGATGCCACCGAGGATCGGGCCGCCGGGGATGAAGGGCAGGAAGCCCGCCACCGCACCGATGCCGCCGCCGATCAGCGCCTTGCCGACCACGCCGTCGAAGAGCCCGACGCTGCCATCACCCTTGGGCCCGGCCTGGGTCGGCGCGGCGCCGCCCGTGAACATGCCCTTGATGTTGTCGATGATGCCGCCGCCGCTTGCGTAGCCGGCCTGCGTTGCTGCAACTGGGGGAATGACAGTCATGTGGCGGGAACTCCGAGGTCGCCTTGAGACAGTGATCTCCCGTCTATCGGGCAATTGCGGCCACCGTGTTGCAGAAAGCGGCCACGAAACGGGCACAGGCGGCCGCCCCGCGGCCGGAATCGACGTTTTTGCGTGCATGCGGCGTAGTGCTGCATCGCTCGGGGTAGGCCGGGCTCGATGGCCGAACGACGCTCCCTGCCCAACATCGAGGCGCTCAATCAGGCGCGCGCTGCGCGTCCGTGGTGGCGACGGGCGCCGGGCTGGGTCGCGATCGCCGGCACCGCACTCACGACGTTCTGCGTCGTGGCGATCTGGTCGGCGGCGAGCACGGTGTGGACGTGGCACCGCGACAGCAGCGCGCCCGCGTGGCTTCACGGTGCGATCGCGGCGAGCATCCTGCTCGGCTCGACGCTGACGCTGCTCCTCGTCTGGCGGCGCGAGGGAATCAACCTCGTACCGGCGACGTCACTGATCCTGTGCGTCGTCGCCTGGCTCGTGCTCTGCGCGGTCGGCCTGACGACCTGACGCGGGCCTCAGGCGCCGATGATCTCGCTGAAGCTGATGATCGTCGCGGTGTCGTCGAGCGAGATCTCGCGGTTGTAGAGCTGCGACAGGAACTGCTGCGTGTCCTCCACGCGGCGGAACTCGGGGTTGTCGTGCTCGATGTCGCGGGGCGACAGCTCGCTCAGCTTGCAGACGTGGACCTTGTCGATCACGGCGTGGAAGAGCAGCTCGCGGGGGCCGAAGCGATGCCCGATCAGCACCATCACGACCTCGCCCTTCGTGTACTTGGCGGCCTTGTCGCCAAGGCGAATCGTCGCCGTCTTGCGGCGATGCCGCAGCTGGTCGGCGAACACGGGCGAATAGAAGTTGAGTGCGAGCACAGGAGTGACCTTCCGAATCTGGCTTCCGCCGGAGCCTAGCAGACGCCTGCGGGGGCGCTCCCGCGTGCGCGCGCGCGAGAAGCACCTGCAACGAGCGCCGCGACAGCGTCGATATACAGGCAGGGGGATCGACGGGATGGCCGGGGGATTCGACATAGCACGCGCCTCGAGCGCCGCGATCGGCAGCGTCGTCGTCGGCGCAGGCACGCCTGAGCGCGCGCTCCTCGACGTCGTGCGCGCCGGCGACGGCCATCTCTTCATGGACGTCATGCAATTCAGGGGGCGTGCGGCGGATGCTGCCCTGGCCTCGGGCCTCCAGCGCGGCGGCTCGATGGACATGCTCGCCTCCCCGTTGCTGCTGCGCGATACATACGCGACGCGGCCAGCCCTCGCCGACTTCCAGGCCAGCGGCGACCTTCGCGTCCATCCCTACGTCAACCTGGCCGCGGCCGACGGCGCCCCGGACGCGTGGCAGCACTCCAAGCTCCTGGCGCGCGAGGGTGGAAGCGGTGACGCCGCATGGTTCGGCAACATCGTGTCGCACGACGTGAGCTCGGGCCTCGTCGACAGCTTCATCCAGCTCAATGGCGCAACGCGTGATGCGGCGATCGACGTCGCGCGCGCCTGGCGCGACGGCGCCCGCCCTCGACTCACGGAGGCGACCGACGCAGCGCGACGCGGCGGTCTGCTCATCAACGATGCAGCGGTGCGCGCGAACCACCTGTCCGAAGCGCTCGACGGTCTCGTCGATTCGGCGCAGCGCCGGATCACCTGGGTCACCAAGGGGATCGACGACCCGACCACCGTCGATGCGCTCGTCAACGCTCGCCGGCGCGGCGTCGACGTCTCGATCGTCGTGCAGAAGCTGAGCCGCGAGGACGCGAAGGCACTCAAGGCGGGCCAGGTGCCCGTCGTGCTGGCATCCGCGCAGCAGACGGCCTCCCGCATCAACCTGCTCGTGGCCGACGACGTCGGCATCCTCAGCTCCGCCTACCCGACCTCGAGCGTGCTGCGACCGGACGCCAGCGGCCACACGGCCGGGCGCGAAAGCGGCATCCTGATCCGCGGCGACGGCTTGGATCGCGTGGTCGCCGCCGTTCGCGAGACTTCCGAAGGGGCCATGGCGTGGCGCGAGCCCGGCGCCCGCGTATCGCCCTTCCCGGACGGCTCACACTTCGCGGCGCAGGGCTTCCAGCTGCTCACGGACGTCAATCCGGGCGCCGCGAACCTCGTCGCTTCGGTCAAGTAACGACGACGGGGCCGGCACAAGTGCCGACCCCGTCGCATGATGCAATGACAATCGTCGCGAACTACGAGGCGACCTTGACCGCACTCACGGACACGTCCGCGTTGTAGTTCCCCGAGCCGTTGTCGGACTGGTTGGCGTTGTAGCCGAACACCATGACGCGGATGACGGTCTCAGTAGCCAGCGTCACGATGCGCGTGCTCGATGCCGTCTGCTCCAGGTTGCCGGAGGTCGGGTATTCACCCGTGAACGCGGTGCCATAGTCGGCGCCAAACAGATCGCCACCACTGGGCACCCCACGGAGTGCAAGCATGAGGACCGGGCTCGACGGCAGGTTGTTGTTGACCCGGTCGAACAAGGCATTCGCGTTGATCAGGTACGTTCCCGCAGAGAGCGAGACAGTGCCAGCGACCGTCGAGTTGGCGACGAATGGGCCACCGATCTTCGGGATCGCCACGTCGGTCGCATCGAACTTACCGCCGAGGCTTGCAGCAACGCCCTTGGCACCGTCGGCGCCATTCGCACCATTCGTACCGTTCGCACCCTTGGCACCGGCGGGACCGGTCGGGCCTGTCGTGCCGGGCGTGTTCGCCGAGCTCGGCGTTGCCTTGGCTGCTGCGCTGCCCGCTTCCTTGATCAGCGAGAGCTTGGCGCCACGGGAGATGTCGGTGTAACCAACTCCACCATTCTTGAGGTCGGCGGAGGTGATCGTGCCGTCCTTGATCTGTGCGCCGGTGATCTTCGCGGCGGCATATGCCGTGCCGGAGGCGGCGACGACGAGTGACGTGGCCCAGAGGCCAGCAGTCAAGAGGGTGCGCTTCATGTAGGTAGAGCCTTCCATGGTGTGGGAGCTAGGCGGACGACGTCCGTGTCGTGCCATGTGACCTTGGTTCCGGGGAGGGGTCAAGGACTTCGCTCGCCGAATAATCGCAGAGCTTCGAACTGTTTGCGGCACTTTCGTCACACTTGGCCAG
>JAOPYV010000124.1 GCA_025964435.1 Thermoleophilia bacterium
GCTGCGCCGATCGTCGCCGAGGCGCTGCAGCACCTGCCCGGCCTGCGCATGTACTGCGTGATGGTCCAGCGCGAGATCGGCGAGCGCTTCTTCGCGCCCGAGGGATCGAAGGGCTACAACGCACTGAGCGCGCTCGTGCGCACCTGCGGGACGCGCTCGGGGAGCCACAAGGTGTCGCGCCAGGTCTTCGCGCCGCCGCCGCGCGTCGACTCGATGCTCATCGCCTTCCATCGCCGCGACGACCTGATCGCGCCGGAGCGTGTGCCGGCCTACGCACGCTTCCTCAAGGACGCCTTCCAGCATCGTCGCAAGACGCTCGCCAACAACCTGCAGACCCAGCGCGCGATTCCACGCGATGCGACCGTCGCCGCGCTCGAGGCCGTGTCACTCGCGCCCGCCGCGCGCCCGGAGCAGGTGTCACCCGAGCGCTTCGTCGAGGTCTTCGCCGCGCTCGAGCACGCAGGCGCGACGGCATGACCCGCCGCGTGAACGGGATCGAGGTCGTCGAGCAGGAGGGGACCCTGCGTGCGACCGTGCTCGCGCCGGCGAAGCTCAACCTGCTGCTCGCGGTCGGTGCGCCGCGCGAGGACGGCTACCACGAGCTCGTGACGGTGATGCAGACGCTCGACCTGACCGACCGGATCGATGTCGACATCGACCTGTGGGAGAGCGATGCGATCGACGTGCTCGTCGAGGCGCCCGGCGTTCCCGGCGGTGACACGCTCGTCACGCGCGGCGTGGAGGAGCTGCTGCGGCGCATCGGCACCGGCGTGCGCGTATGGATCACGATCGAGAAGGAGATTCCCGTCGGCGGCGGCCTCGGCGGCGGCTCCAGCGACGCCGCGACGGCGCTGCGCACCGTGCATGAGCTGCTCGGCGCGCCGCTCGAGGAGGCGCAGCTGGTGGAGATCGCGGCGAGCCTGGGCAGCGACGTTCCCTTCTTCCTGCTCGGGCCCGGCAGCACCGCCGTGGCGACCGGGCGTGGCGAGCTCATCGAGCAGGTCGAGCCCGTGCCGCCGCGGCCGTGGTTGCTGGCATTTCCCAACACGCACCAGTCGACGGCAGCGGTCTACGGCGCCTACGACCCGACGGTGTCGCGCGGCCTGCCCGCCGATGCCGACGCTGCGCTGCGCCTCGCGCGGGCGCGCGACAAGCGCAACGACCTCGCTGCGGCGGCCCGTGCGGCCAGCCCCGAGGTCGACCGCCTGATGACGGCATTCGCCGACGCGGGTGGCGAGCCGGTCGTCTGCGGCAGCGGTGCGACCGTGGCCGTGCCGCTCGCGTCGCACTCCGACCGCGTCGCCTTCGAAGGTGTCGCGACGACTGCGGTCCCCGGCTGCTGGCTGCGCGTCGCCTGGACGACGGCGCCGGCGACCGACGACATCGGCTAGGAGTCCCGACTGCGTGTATGAGTCCGACTGCGTGGAGCAGATGCGGCGGGGCCACTCGCAGCGTGTCGTCGATTCTTCCAGCGCGGTATCGATACCGCGCTGACGGAATCGACGCGATCAAGCGAGGTGCTGTGGCCTCACACGATCAGGCTGAGCGGCTCCCGGAACTAGCGCGTCGACGGCGTGTCGAGGAAGCTGAAGGCGCCGAGCTCGTTCGCGATGATCGGGACGCTGATCGCGGCGGTCGCCACGGCCATCGGCGTCGACGAGTGCAGCGGCTCCTGCAGGGAGCGCATCAGGCGCCCGGACCCCGGGCCCGCACGTCGCAGTGCGACGGCGATGATGCCGACGTCGAGCGCGCCCGCCACGGCGGCGAGGATTCCGGTGCGTCCCGACTTGTTCTCGAGCAGCTCGCCGCCACCGTGGGTGGAGAGCCCGTCCGCCACGTTCGTCCCGACGGCGAGCCCCGTGGCCGCGACCAGGCCGAGCTTCGCCGCGTTCGAGATCGAGTAGCTGCGCGCCCAGGCGTCATGGATGGTGCGGCCGCCGAGGATCTTCGGCAGCTGCACGGTGCCACCGGTGATCGGCACGATGTCGTTGGTCGGGGCGCCGAGCAGCAGCTCGACCGCCCACTTGCCCTTCGGCTGCTCGTACCAGTGCTTGCCGGCGTCGGGCAGGGCGAAGGCGTGCGACCGCGCAGCGAGGATCCGTGTCCGATCGAGCAGCACGTTCTTGAGCGGCGGCGCGACGCCCGCGGCGATGAGCCCGCCGACCGCCCAGCCGCTGCGCTCATGCTGCTGGTCGCCCTGGGCCGTCGGGCGCAGAACCGGGGTCGCCGCCTCGGAAGGCGTCGAAGTTGTGCTGGGCGTGGGGGCTGGGCCCACGCGCGGATGGCTTGGAATAGTGGTCATCGTCCCTGCGATCGCCGGCGCGTCCCGTGCGTGTGGCGTCGCGTACCTGTACTTCGATGGCTCCGATCGTTTCGGTTGCACGGGAACCATCGACTAGGATCCCGGTAGCGCGCGATGGGGCGTAGCCAAGCGGTAAGGCATCGGGTTTTGGTCCCGTGATCGGAGGTTCGAATCCTCCCGCCCCAGTCAGTCCGTCTGGAGAGGAAATTCCACATGTCAGCTGCCCGTCATCTTGCCGTCGTCGTCCTTGCCGCGGGCAAGGGAACCCGGATGAAGAGCGACCTGCCGAAGGTGCTGCACCCGATCCTCGGGCGTACGGTGCTCGGCTGGGTGCTCGCCGCCGTCGAGCCGCTCGCCGCCGAGCGGGTCATCGTCGTGACCGGGCATGGGTCCGAGCTGGTCGAGGCATCGCTGCCCGACGGCGTCGTGACGGCGCGCCAGGTCGAGCAGCGCGGCTCGGGCGATGCGGTCGCCGCCGCCCTGCCGGCGCTCGAAGGCTTCAGCGGCGACGTGCTCGTCGTGAACGGGGACGGCGCCCTCTTCACCACCGCGACGATGCGGGCCGTGGTCGACGGACACCAGTCACGCGGCAGCGTGGCGACGGCCCTCGCGATTCCCGGCGATGTCGCGCTCCCGTACGGCCGCGTGCTGCGTGGTGCGGAGGACCGCATCGAGCGCATCGTCGAGGCGGCCGACGCCACGCCTGAGCAGCTCGCGATCAACGAGCTCAACGCCGGCGTCTACGCCTTCGACGCCGACGTGCTGCGCGGCGCCGTGCCGCGCCTGAGCGACGACAACGCCAACGGCGAGCTCTACATCACCGACCTGCTCGGCATCGCCGACAGCGACGGTGGCCGCACGCTCGGCGTCGTGGCTGGGGGCGAGGAGGAGCTGCTCGGCATCAACACACGGCTCGACGTCGCCGTGGTCGAGGACCTGCTGCGCACGCGCATCCTCGAGCAGCTCATGCTGTCCGGCGTCGCCATCTCGATGCCCGAGACGGTGCTCGTCGAGCCGACGGTGCGCGTCGCGCCCGATGCGCACCTGCTGCCCGGCACGATCCTGCGCGGTTCGACACGCATCGCAGCAGGCGCGATCATCGGACCGGCCTCCGAGCTCGTCGACACGACGGTCGAAGCTGGAGCGACCGTCGAGCGATCGGTCGTGCGCGAGGCGCGCATCGGCACCAACGCGCTCGTCGGTCCCTTCGCCTTCCTGCGCCCGAACACCCAGCTGCACGAGGACGCCAAGGCCGGTGCCTTCGTCGAGCTCAAGAACACGGTCGTCGGCCGCAACAGCAAGGTGCCCCACCTCTCCTACATCGGTGACACGACGATCGGCACTGACACCAACATCGGCGCCGGCAACATCACCGCCAACTACCGGCCCGAGCTCGGCCGTGGCAAGCAGCGCACGACGATCGGCTCGAAGGTCCGTACCGGCTCCAACACGGTGCTCGTCGCGCCCGTCACGCTCGGCAACGGCGCCTGGACCGGCGCCGGCTCCGTCGTGGTGAAGGACGTGCCCGCCGGCGCGCTGGCGATCGCCCGCGCCCACCAGAAGAACATCGAAGGCTACGCCGAGCGCACCATGGAAGGTGCCTCGAGCTGACGCGCACACCTCGCCGGTTGATACGACGCTGAAAATGTCAACCACGCTGCCCGTCGGCCCGCGCTGATCGCTGACGACGCGATCAAGTGACACTCCGTGCGTCGTTGCTCCGGTGCGTATGCGACACTATGGATGTCGTGAGCCATTGCACCGCACAGCATCAGGAGCTGACATCGCATGACCGCCTCCACCGAGACACTGCTCGACAGCGTCTCAGGCTTTCCCCAGGTCGTGGGTGAGCAGGACATGACCACGCCCGGCTCACGCGTGTGGGGCGAGACCGCCCTGGCCCGCTCCAGCGAGAAGCGCCTGATGGTGTTCGCGGGATCCTCGAACGTCGAGCTCGCGAAGGGCATCGCCCAGCGCCTCGGCATCCGGCTCGGCGACGTCATCACCAAGCAGTTCGCGAACGGTGAGACGTACGTGAAGTTCGACGAGAGCGTCCGCGGTGCGGATGTCTTCCTCGTCCAGAGCCCCAACGGCGTCGGCTCGCTCAATGACCAGCTCATGGAGCTGCTCATCATGATCGACGCCGCGAAGCTGGCGAGCGTCCATCGCATCACCGCGGTCATGCCATGGTTCCCCTACTCGCGCCAGGACAAGAAGGTCTCCGGCCGCGAGCCGATCACGGCGCGCCTCATGGCGAACCTGCTCGAGACCGCAGGCGTCGACCGCGTGCTGAGCATGGACCTGCACACGGGCCAGCTCCAGGGCTTCTTCAACATTCCCGTCGACCACATGACGGCCGTGCCGATCGTGGCGAACTACTTCCGCGACAAGGGCCTGAGCGGTCCGGAGTGCGTTGTCGTCTCGCCCGACGCCGGCGGTGCCAAGCGCGCCAAGAAGTTCGCCGACAAGCTCGACACGTCGCTGGCGATCCTCACCAAGGAGCGCCCGCAGCACAACGTCGCCGAGGTGACCAACGTCATCGGTGACGTGCGCGGCAAGACGGCGATCATGATCGACGACATGATCGATACCGCCGGCACGCTCTGCGCCGGTGCCCAGGCGCTGCTCGACCACGGCGCCATCGCGGTCTACGCGACCGCCACACACGCAGTCTTCAGCGGCCCTGCGCTCGAGCGCATCGCCGGCAGCGTGATGGCTGAGGTCGTCGTCACCGACACGATTCCGGTGCCGGTCGTCGGACGACCGGACAACATCACCGTGCTGAGCGTCGCCGGCGTGCTCGCCGACACGATCCGCAACGTCTTCTGCGACGAGAGCGTGTCCAGCATCTTCGGCGGCGAGAACCAGCTCTTCTAGCGCACGCCCGAGTACTGCAGGGTGCCCCGGCATGGCACAGGTTGTTGCGGCGATTCGTCTATGCGAGGCCCGGATCAAGCGGTAGCGCCGTAGGCCGATACCTCACGTGTAGCAATGCACAGCGCTCCCCGAACACACCTCGCCCGTGTCGTGGCGGTCATGACCCTGCTCTTCGCGGGCGTCCTGATGCTGCCGGTGACGGCCCAAGCGGTGATCCAGGTCGCGGACAGCAGCGGAGACCTGTTCATCCAGGGCGAGACACCCGATCCGGCGACCCCCACCCTCGGCGAGGACCTCACGGTGACGTTCCTGCCGTTCGACTCGGGTACCCCGGCTGACGACTTCGTGAGGATCTCTTCGCCCGACGGCGTCGTGCTCGCCATGCCGGACCTGTGTCTCGTGGAATCGTCCACGTCCGTGCTCTGCGATACGGGAGATTTCGGATCGTGGGCCGTCTACATGGAGGGTGGCAACGACACGCTGCGTTTCGTCTCCGAGGGGCACATGCCGTACTTCGTGCAGCTGTTCGGCGGCGCGGGCGATGACGTGATCCACGGCAGCAACGGGCGGGAGTGGATCTTCGGCGAGGACGGCAACGACACGATCTACGATGGTCGCGGCCTCGACAACTCCAACGGCGGGGCTGGCGACGACACGCTGATCCAGTCCGAGCTCGGGGTCGACGTGATCTCCCCGATCGACGCGGACACGCTGAACGGCGGCGACGGGACGGACACGGTCAGCTATGCCGAGCGGATCGGCGACCGACCGGTCAACGTCACGGCCAACGACGGCAACGAGCCCGACGGCTATGCGTTGGAGTTCGACGACATCAACGAGACCGAGATCGTGGTCGGCACCCCCGGCAACGATGCGCTGTCGAGCGTCGGCTCGGTGATTGCCGTGACGCTTCGCGGTGGCGCAGGCGCGGACGTGTTCCGCCCCGGCCTGATCGGCACGACCGTGCACGGCGACGCGGGCGTGGACCAGGTGCGCTTTACGCACGCCGACTTCACGAACAACGGCGTGGGCGTGACGGCTGACGGCCTCGCGGACGACGGCATCAACTTCGGCACGCAGGACAGCAACGTGATGCCCGACGTCGAGGTGATCGTCGGCAGCGCCGGCGGCGACTACCTGACGGGTGCGGCGGTGGCGGGGTGCCAGCTCGCCGGTGGGCTCGAGAACGACTTCCTGACCGCGCCGGCCGGCAGCGGCTGCATCCTTGAGGGCGGGGATGGCTACGACAACCTGAAGGGCAGGGGCGGGGATGACGTGCTGCGCCCCGGTGCGAGTGGAACCATTGCCGGCGAGATCCTGGAGTTCGGTGGCGGCAGCGACACGATCGACTACACGCCCGACATGGTGATCGCTGCGGCGACGCCACTGACCTCGGTCGCAGCCAGCGCGGGCCCGGCGGGAACGGGTGGCTTCTGCAACACGTCGCCCGAGATCGGCTTCGGACGCGCGAGCGGAACCAACGCGCTCAAGGTCGTCGGCACCGAGGACCACCACGAAGCCTGGGTGGACGCGCCAGAGCGGATGGTCGGCACCTCGGGTGGCGACAAGCTGTGCGGCGGCTCCGGCAACGCGCTCCTCGAGGGAAGCGCTGGAGGTGACTACCTCTACGGCTGGTCCGGCAACGACACGATCCTTGGCGGGACGGGCGACGACGTGCTGAACGGCCAGGGCGGCGCTGACACGCTGCGCGGTGGAGACGGCGCGGACAGCCTCAACGGCGGCGCCGGCAACGACTACGTGAACGGCGAGGAGGGCAACGACCTCCATGTGCGCGGCGGCGGAGGCTCCGACACGATCCTCGGCGGCAACGGCAACGACGTGCTCGACGAGACGACCTTCAGCACGATCCTTGCCGGCTTTGCGGGCGCGGAGAACGATGCGGCGGACACGCTGGACGGCGGTCCGGGCAACGACGTGATCGACGGCGCGGTCGGCGACGACACCGTCACCTGCTCGAGCGGCGCGGACAGCGTCTCGGATTCGAGCGGTGGGGCCGACGTGCTCGACTGCAGCATGCACGGCGTGGCGATCTCCGTCACCGCTGGCGCCGTCGCGGGCGACGACCGGATTCCGGACGCCGGTTCCACGGTCGGCACCGGGTTCGAGCGCGTGCTCGGCACCGAGCTCGGCGACGTCATCTCCGGTGTCTCGGCGCCCGAGGGACGCGGTGGCAACGACACGCTCGTCGCACTGGGTTCGGCAACGCTCTCCGGCGGCGCGGGCGACGACCACCTCGTCGGTGGTCCCGGCCCGGACGTGCTGCTCGGTGAGGAAGGCAACGACACGCTGGCCGGTGGTGGCGGCGACGATTCGCTCCAGGGCGGCAATGGCGCCGATTCGCTCGACGGCGGCGACGGCAACGATGCGCTCGAGGGAGCTGCGGGCGGCGATCGCCTCGCTGGTGGCGCCGGCAGCGACACCGTGACCTACGCGGATCGGCCCGGACCCGTGAACGTGACGCTCGATGGAGCGGCAGGCGATGGACCCGTCGGTGAAGGCGACAACGTGCAGGCGGATGTCGACATCGTCGTCGGCACTGGCGCGAGCGACGTGATGGTCGCGGGCGCCGGCTCGGTGACGTTCATCGGCGGCGTCGGCTTCGACACGCTGACCGGCGGAGCAGGCGCCGACGTGCTCGACGGCGGCATCGGCAACGACACGCTGAACGGCGGCGATGGCAACGATTCGCTGCTGGGCGGTGTCGGCAACGACAAGCTCACCGGCGCCCTCGGCAACGATGGGCTCGACGGGGGCGCGGGCAGCGACACGCTCGATGGCGGCCTCGGTGCCGACGTGATCGGCGGCGGTGCCGGCATCGACCTCGTCACCTACGCGACGCGCACGCTGCCGCTCGTGGTCACGATGGGTGCGGGCAAGCCGGGCGACGGTCAGCGCAATGAGCGCGACGACGTCCAGGTCGACGTCGAGAACATCATCGGCGGCCGCGGCAAGGACAAGATCGTCGGCAGCAAGGTTGCCAACGACATCAAGGGTGGCACGGGCAACGACACGCTCACGGGCGGCGCGGGCAACGACATCATCTTCGGCATGGCGGGCAACGACGTGCTCGACGGCGGCGTCGGCAACGACAACGTCCGCGGCGACGCCGGCAACGACAAGCTGACCGGTGGCAAGGGCGTCGACAAGCTCTACGGCCTCGCCGGCAACGACACGCTGATGGCCCGCGACAAGGTCAAGCGAGAGATCGTGGACGGCGGTGCCGGGCGCGACAAGGCGCAGGTGGACGCGGGCGATCGTCGGCTCAAGGTCGAGACGCTGCTGCGCTGATCTGCGTCGCGTGGGGGATTGCCGAGCGAACTCGGCGCGGATCCGCTATGCTTCGGGGTCGCCTGACCCCTTCGGGGCGCTCGGGCATGACGATTTCCCTGAAATGATCGAGGAGCCACCATGGCCCGTGCCAGCCTGACCATCGAGAAGCGTGACCCGAAGCACAAGTCCCCCGAGGCACGACGCCTTCGGTCGACCGGTCGCGTGCCCGGCGTGGTGTACCACACCGACGGCAACATCTCGTTCTCTGCCGACAACCTCGAGCTCGCCGCGCTGCTGCGTGGTGGCGCGAACCTGATCGACATCGAGATCGACGGCGCGAAGCACCTCACCGTGCTCAAGGACTACGACGTCCACCCGGTCCGCGGTTCGCTCGTGCACATCGACCTCCAGGCCGTTGCGCTCGAGCAGGTCGTGCGAACGACCGTCTCCCTGACGCTGGTGGGCGAGGCCCCCGGTGCCAAGGAAGGCGGCATCATCACGCAGGGCATCCGCGAGCTGCTCATCGAGACCAAGGCATCCAACATCCCCGACACGATCGAGTTCGACGTCTCGAACGTGCACGTCGGTGAGACCGTCATCCTCAAGGACGTCAAGATCCCCGAGGGTGTCACCGTACTCGACGACGAGGGCACCTCGGTCATCGCGATCACCGTGCCTCGTGGCGCCAAGGGTGCCCGCGGTGGCGACATGGAGGCCGAGGCAGCCGAGGACGCAGCCGCGGCAGCAGCCGAGGGTGCATCTGCAGCCGAGGCAGCATCCACCGAGGGCTGAGCCTCGGCTCGCGCTCCGGTCGGTTCCTGACGCATGGCGTTCGGACGGAAGAAGAAATCCTACGAGCCATCGCACGACGTGCGGTGGCTTGTGGTCGGTCTGGGCAACCCCGGGCGCGAGTACGACGACACGCCGCACAACATCGGCTTCCAGGTCGTCGACTCGCTGGCGACCGCGCACCGGATCCCGCTCATCGCCAAGCACGATGGGCTCTACGGCGTCGGGACCTTCCCCGACATCGAGGGTGACGTCGCGGTGCTCAAGCCGCTGACCTTCATGAACCTGAGCGGTCGCAGCGTGAAGCCGGCGATGTCGACGCTCAACCTCGGCCCGCCTCGCGTGTTGGTCGTGCACGACGAGATCGACCTGCCCTTCGGCGCGCTCCAGCTCAAGGTCGGTGGCGGCCTCGCCGGCCACAATGGGCTCAAGTCGATCACCGAGTCGCTCTCGACCAAGGAGTTCGTGCGCCTGCGCGTCGGCGTCGGACGGCCCGGTCCCGGCGACCGCCGCCCGATCCGCGATTGGATCCTCTCGAGCTGGGACCAGTCCGCAGGCGAGGTCGAGCAACTCGCCCTCGATGCCGCCAGCGCCGTCGAGTTCACCATCCGCAGCGGCGTCCGCGTCGCCATGAACAAGATCAACGCCACCGCCTCACCAAGCTGAGACGCGCCGCAGCCGTCCGCGGCGCGTCTACCGTCGCGCAGCCGCCGTTCCTCGTCCTCGGAGGCGGTGGGTCGGGGGGGTGTCGCACCTCATGTCGCGTATTGGATGCTCATGTGCGACACCCCAAGAATGGTGACACGGAGCGGCCTAGGTTCGGCTACTGATTGCACGTGCCTGCCCTGATCGTTGCCAGCGCATGTTCGACGCGGCGGACTACCTCACGCGGATCTCGCTCGATGAGCCACCCGGGGATCCTGACGAGGTGATACCCGGCGCCGATGAGACGGCGATCCCGGTCCTCATCCTCGAGTTTGGTGAGGAAGCGACGATGTCCGTGTCCGTCGATCTCAACGACGAGCCGCTCGCGCTCGAACAGCACATCGACTTGGATCTTCCCATCTAGGACGCGCACATCGACATTGGTCTGTCGAGTGTGGAATCGCTTTCCGGTCAGGAGACGGAAGAAGGCGAGTTCGAGATCGCTCTTGGTGCCGGCGCTCCCGCTGGTCACGAGATCCAGTGCGGCGATCACGGTTGCGATCCCAAGTCGACCATTTGCCGATTCGATCGCCCGACCCAGGGCGCGGACATTGAGTCGACGGCGATACGCCGCCTCATGCATGACGTTCGTGAGCTCCGGCACGGCGAGGGAGTCTCCAAGATCCAGGATCGTCCGAGTGACGGTCGTGATCGGGATCCGTGTGCGCGACGTGACATCGCGGGACGGGAGAAACCTGGATTGATGTACATGGATGGAGGCAAGCGGCCGGTGTCGTCGAGTGCACGTCACGTGAATCGCCGACGGAGCCCGTCGAACGAGACCCCAGGAAAAGGCGGCGCTTTGATGCGACACGACAGCATCTCCTGCGACTGAAAGCGTCGCGGCCATGAGCTTGGCGTCGAGTGAGATGGCGGCGTGACCGAGTGCGTAGACGCCCGGAAGGATGCGAACGAGCCTGCCGTTCCTCGTCCAGCGAAGGACACCGCCGCGGGTCATTCCGCATTGCAGAAGCTGATGGAAGTGGGCAACGCCATGCTGACGCTCCATGAGCTGTCGAACTCGTTGTTGGACGCCCACTCCGGTGGGTGTCGCACTTGAAGTCGCATATTGGATGCTCATGTTCGTCACCTCTCCTTGGATAGCCCGCCGAACCAGCGTGACGAGCGACATGTGACGTGATGCGCGCGGACTGTCACGAGTTCGCGAAGGAAGTGCAACGGAGCACGGCGCTGCGCGCGGAGGGGAGGGGAGGGGAGGGGAGCAGTGGCGATGGGGAAGGGCGATCGGGAATGGTGATGGGGAATGGCGACGACGAATGGCCGTGGCGGAGGCGCGTGTGCGCTGGAGGCGAGCGGTGCGATAGCCTGTTCAGACAGTGAGCACGCGTCCGATCTCGACATCCAGCGCCATTTCTGCCAGCTCGCTCGAGCCCGTGGTTGCTGCCGCGGCGGCGAATGAGGCAGTCGCCGCCTGGGTGCGCGACGTGCGCGCCGACACGGGCACGGGCGATGCGCGCATCAGCGAGCCTGTGCTGCCGCTGATGCTGGCCGCCGCGAACGTCGGCCCTGTTGATTCCAACGGCTCCCTTGCAGCCGTCCAGGCGCGCCCGATCCTCGTGGTCGTCGCCACTGACGCAGACGCCGAGCGCGTCGCCGAGTCGGTCGGCTGGTACGTCGGCCCGGGGCATGCCGCGCCGTACGTGTCGCGTGCGGTCCAGTACGGCTCAGGCGTCGCACCCTCGCCCGCCCGCGTCGGCTCGCGTGAGCTGGCCCGCCGCGTCGCATCGCGTCACGGCGTCGTCGTCGCTTCCGTCGCCGCGCTGCTCGAGCGCGTGCCTGCGATCGCGGCTCGCCCGACCGCCGTCAGCGTCGATGTCTCGGACACGATCGAGCGCGACGAGCTCGTGCGCAGCCTCATCGAAGCCGGATACGAGCGCACCGAGCAGGCCGACGAGCGCGGCCAGATCGCCGTCCGCGGCGACATCGTCGACGTCTTCGGCACCACCGCGCAGTACCCGGTGCGCATCGAGCTCTTCGACACCGAGATCGAGACGATCCGCCAGTTCTCGCCCTACACGCAGCGCTCGCTCGGGCCGCTCACGCACATCGAGTTCCAGCCAGCCAGCGAGGCGACCGGCCTCGGCAGCGCCGCCGGCTGGTGGCAGACCCACGGCGAAGGGGACGCGCCCGAGGATCCCGTCATCGACGCCGCCGACGGGCACCTCGAGGCAGCGTGGGAGGCCTTCGCTGGCACCCACCTGCTGATGTGGGAAGCCGCCCAGGTCCAGCGTGCCGCAGACGATGCGCTCGCCGACCTCGGCGCCATGTCCGCCCACCTGCCCGACGGCGCCTACGTCGACGAGGCCGCGATCAACAAGCTGCTCGGCGCCGCCGATCGCCTCGATCCGCTCGCCGCCGGCCAGACCCACAACTTCGAGGCCCAGCCGCCCGTCTTCGGCTCGGTCGGCTTTGCCGAGGCGGAGAACGAGCTCGCCGGCCTCGCCGGACGTGGCCTGCGCGTCGTCGTCACCTTCCCGCACGCCGGCCACCTCGGCCGCGTCCGCCAGCAGCTGCGCAAGGTCGACGCCCACGAGATGCATCGCCGCGACGCCCCGCCGCTGCGCCCGCCCGTCGTCGAAGGCGACCAGGAGGGCGCCGCAGCCGAGCGGAGCCTGCGTGACTCCAACGCTGGCCGCTCTGAGTCGTGGTTCGCCATCTCGATGCTCGCCCACGGCTTCGTCAGCCGCCAGCTCGGCCTCGCCGTCGCGCCGAGCGGTCGCCTCTTCCGCACCCGCGTCACCGGCGCCGACACCACGGGCGTCGCCGGCAAGATCGGCCAGGCGATGCAGGCCTTCACGAGCCTGCGCCTCGGCGACTACGTCGTCCACGAGGACCACGGCGTCGCGCGCTTCGCCGGCTTCGAGACCAAGACCGTCGCCAACGTCACCCGCGACTACCTCAAGCTCGACTTCGCCGGTGCGGACAAGGTCTTCGTTCCCCACGAGCAGATGGG
This sequence comes from Thermoleophilia bacterium, assembly GCA_025964435.1. Taxonomy (GTDB): domain Bacteria; phylum Actinomycetota; class Thermoleophilia; order Gaiellales; family SKUG01; genus JAGQUL01. The sequence goes on from JAOPYV010000124.1 coordinate 12,939, forward strand.
GAAGGTCACGCGTTACGTCGGTGCCGACGGCGGTGCGCCCACGCTCTCCAAGCTGGGCAACAAGCGCTGGGACCTCCTGCGCAACCGTGCCAAGCAGGCCGTCTACGAGCTGGCCGGCGAGCTGCTTGCCCTCTACGCCAAGCGCGCCCGCGCCGTCGGCCACGCCTACCCCGAGGACGAGGAGGTCATGGAGCGCTTCGAGCTCGCCTTCCCGTACGAGGAGACCGACGACCAGGTCACGGCGATCGCCGCCGTGAAGCACGACATGGAGCAGCCGCACCCGATGGACCGCCTCGTCGTCGGCGACGTCGGCTTCGGCAAGACGGAAGTCGCGATGCGCGCCGCCGTGAAGGCCGTCGCCGGCGGGCGCCAGGTGATGGTGCTCGTTCCCACCACCGTGCTCGCCGACCAGCACCTGCGCAGCTTCCGCGAGCGCATCGACGAGCTGCCGATCAGCGTCGACATGGTCAGCCGCTTCCGCACCCCGAAGATGACCAAGGAGATCCTCGGTCGCTTCCAGGAGGGCAAGCTCGACATCCTCATCGGCACCCACCGGATCCTCAGCCGCGACGTGCTGCCCAAGCAGCTCGGCCTCGTCATCGTCGACGAGGAGCAGCGCTTCGGCGTGCAGCAGAAGGAGCTGCTGCGCCAGATGCGGCTCGAGGTCGACGTGCTCGCGCTCAGTGCCACGCCGATCCCGCGAACCCTCCACATGTCGCTCGCCGGCATCCGCGACATCACCGTGATCGAGACCGCGCCCCAGGGCCGCCGGCCGATCGCCACGCACGTGGGCGAGTACGACGAGGAGCTCGTCAAGATGGCGATGACCCGCGAGCTCGAGCGTGACGGCCAGGTCTTCGTGCTGCACAACCGCGTCGAGACGATCGACGAGGCCGCCGAGAAGATCCGCCAGATCATGCCGCAGGCGCGCGTCGCCGTCGGTCACGGCCAGATGACGGAGAAGCAGCTCGAGTCCGTGATGATGGGCCTGATGCGCCGCGACTTCGACGTGCTCGTCGCGACGACGATCATCGAATCCGGGCTCGACGTGCCGACCGCCAACACGCTGATCATCGACCGTGCCGACATGCTCGGCATGTCCCAGCTCTACCAGATCCGCGGGCGCGTCGGCCGCTCCACGCGCAGCGCGCACGCCTACCTCTTCTACCCGAGCGCGCGCGAGCTGAGCGAGGAAGCGCGTGCGCGCCTGACGACGCTCTCCGACTTCACCGACCTCGGCTCGGGGTCGAAGATCGCGATGCGCGACCTCGAACTTCGAGGCGCCGGCAACCTGCTCGGTGGCGAGCAGTCTGGCCACGTCGCCGCGATCGGCTTCGAGCTCTACATGGAGATGCTGCAGAGCGCCGTTGCCGAGATGAACGGCGAGCCGCTCGTGGAGGAGCAGTCGGCGCTCATCGAGACGAAGCTCCACGCCTACGTGCCGGCAGACTACGTCGCCAGCGAGGCGATCAAGATCGACGTGCACCGCCGCATCGCGCTGGCGCGCAGCGAAGAATCGCTCGAGGGACTGCTGGAGGAGCTCGCCGACCGCTTCGGCGAGGTGCCCGAGCCCGTCTCCAACCTCGTCGCGCTCGGTCGCATGAAGCTGCTGCTCGGCCGGATCGGCGCGCGCCGCATCACGGTCGGACCGCCGAAGGTCGCGTTCGCGCCGGTCAACCTGAGCTCCACGCAGCTGGGCTACCTCAAGGGCGAGGCGCCCTGGGCGGTCTACAACGCGAACTCCGGCGAGCTCGGCGTTCGCGTGACCACACGTGAGGAAGCGGCACCCAAGGCGCTCGACCTGCTGCGCGCCACCGCACGCGTCCTGGGTAAGTGATTTGCAGGGATTTTCCCCGCTGGCGTCGAAAGCCGTGAACCCGCGCATCCAGCGCGGGAAAACGTCACTGGTGGACGCTGCCATGTCTGGTAGTGTCACGCTGCGTAGCCATATCGCACCTGAAATCGAATGAAGGAAGTCCTCGTAATGCAGCTCGGACGAACCATCGCCCGCATCATCCTGCCCGTAGCCCTCGCGGGTTTCATCGCGACCGGTTGTGGTGGCGAGGACGGCGTGCTCGGCCTGGGTGGCATTCCTGACGACGCCTTCTGCACCGTCGGCGGCGCCGACGTGAAGACGAAGGAGTTCGACACGCTCGTCTCCGGCGCCAAGAAGCAGTACGAGGACAACGGTCGCGACTTCCCGAAGAAGGGCAGCGACGAGTACAAGAAGCTGAGCTCCGAGGCCGTCTCGTTCCTCGTGAAGCGTGAGCTGATCCGCTCCGAGGCCGACCGCCAGGGCGTCAAGGTCACTGACAAGGACGTCGACAAGGCGCTCAAGGACCTGCAGGAGCAGTACTTCCAGGGCGACGCCAAGAAGTACAAGGAAGAGCTCAAGCGCACCGGCTACACCGAGGCGCGCGTGAAGAGCGACCTGAAGGACCAGGCCATCTCCACGAAGCTCAACAAGAAGATCACCGACGACATCAAGATCTCCGACAAGGACATCAAGAAGTTCATAGAGGAGAACCCCGACCAGTTCGTGACGAAGGAATCGCGTGAAGTCGCGCACATCCTCGTCAAGACCAAGGCCGAGGCTGACGCCGTGTACGCGCAGGTCAAGGACGGCAACAAGGCGACGTTCGCCAAGGTCGCCAAGGCCAAGACGACCGATCCGTCCGGCAAGGACACCGGTGGCGTGCTGACCGGTGGCATCCAGCGCGGACAGACCGTGCCGCCGTTCGACAAGGTCGCCTTCTCGATGAAGACCGGTGCCGTGTCGCAGCCGGTCAAGACGGACTTCGGCTACCACGTCATCACGGCGCGCGGCGACGTGAAGCCCGAGACGAAGCAGAAGCTTGCCGACGTCAAGGACGACATCAAGAAGCAGCGCCAGGGCGAGCTCGAGGCCGAGCGCCTCAAGGAGTGGGAAGAGAACCTGCTCAAGGACGCCGAGGATGACGTCGCATGCCGCAAGGGCTTCGTCTGGACGCAGACCGTGACCGAGACGCAGGACACGGCTCCGGCGCCCGCACCCGAGGCCGACACCTCCGAGGAAGCTCCGGCCGCTGACGCCAAGGATGCTGACGGCAAGGACGCTGACGCCAAGGACGCTGACGCCGACGAGAAGGCCTCCAACGATGACGCCGCCGGCGACGGCGACAAGACCGAGACCAGCGAGGACACTGCCAAGCAGTCCTCCGGTGAGACCGAGGACACGAAGTCCGAGGACAAGTGACACCGGTCCCCGTACCAGAGCTCGAACGTGACGGCGGTGCCCTTGGCGCCGCCGTCGCTGCGTTGTGGGAGCTGATTAAGGTGCTGCGGGCCGAGTGCCCGTGGGACCAGGTCCAGACTGCCGCGACGATCGTGCCGCACACGCTGGAGGAGGCCTGGGAGGTCGCCGATGAGGCGCGCGCCGTACAGGCGGCGGTCGACATCGGTGAGGACCCCGACCTCGGGGCCTTCGAGGACGAGCTCGGCGACCTGCTGTTCCAGGTCTGCTTCCTCGCGATGTGGTGTGAAGAGCGCAACCCGGAGGTCGACCTCGCGTCGGTCGCGCGCCGCAACTTCACCAAGCTCGTGCGTCGGCACCCACACGTCTTCGGCGATGGCGCCAAGCTGACGTCGTCGGACCAGGTGCTCGAGCAGTGGGACCAGATCAAGCGCGGCGCGGAGGAGCGCGGCCTGTTCGATGGCATCCCCAAGGCGATGCCGCCGCTCGGGCGTGCGCGCAAGGTGCAGTCACGCGCCGGGAGCATCGGCTTCGACTTCGGCGATGCGCGTCAGGCGCTGGCCAAGCTCGAGGAAGAGGTCGCCGAGCTGCGGGAGGCGATCGACCAGGCCGAGGCCGACGGGACGTTGCCGACCGGCACGGAGATGCCGCCCGATCCGCGCACCGAAGCCGAGACCGGTGACGTGCTGTTCGCGGCGGTGAACGTCGCGCGCCTGCTGCGCGTCGACCCGGAGATCGTGACCGCCGATTCGACGCGCACCTTCCAAAATCGGGTGGAGCTGGCGATCGAGCTGGCGGCCGCCGAGCACGTGGAGTTCGCATCGCTGGAGCTGGATGCGCAGGAGGCGTGGTACCAGCGCGCCAAGGCCCAGCTGAGCGCGACTGACTAGTTCGCGTGGTTGCCGCGCTGGAGGCTCGACGGGCCGGATAGTCAGATGGGGCGATGGGTTGGGCAGCCAATGTGGAAGTCGGGTTGTGCCGGGGCCCCGGGTGCGGGAGGATCGGACCTGTAGCGCCGACCGCCGCACCGTTGAAAGGACAGCCCGATGAGTACCATCACCCGCGTCCATGCTCGCCAGATCCTCGATTCCCGTGGCAATCCCACGGTCGAAGTCGAGGTCGCGCTCTCGGGCGGCTTCCAGGGCCGCGCCGCAGTTCCCAGCGGCGCATCCACCGGCACGCACGAGGCCGTCGAGCTTCGTGACGGCGGCAGCCAGTGGGGCGGCAAGGGTGTCCGCAACGCCGTCGCGAACGTCAATGGCGAGATCGCCACGCTGCTCGTCGGCACCGACGTGACCGACCACGCCGGCGTCGACCAGGCACTCATCGACCTCGACGGTACGCCCAACAAGGGCCGCCTCGGCGCCAACGCCATCCTCGGCGTGTCGCTCGCACTCGCACGCGCGCTCGCCGCAGCCGAAGGCATCGAGCTGTGGCAGTGGATCCACGCCAACTACGGCTACGGCGACCCGGTCGCGCTGCCGGTGCCGATGCTGAACGTGATCAACGGCGGCGAGCACGCGAACAACGCGATCGACGTCCAGGAATTCATGATCGTGCCGCACGGCTTCGGCACCTTCACCGAGGCGCTCGAAGCGTCGACGCGCACCTTCCACCAGCTCAAGAAGGACATCGACGCGCGCGGCCTCTCGACCGCCGTCGGTGACGAGGGTGGCTTCGCGCCGGACCTCGGCTCCAACGTCGAGGCGCTCGACCTGCTCGTCGAGGCGATCGCCAAGGCCGGCTACGAGGCCGGGAGCCAGATCTCCATCGCGCTCGACGCGGCGGCCACCGAGTTCTACCGCGACGGCATGTACCACCTCGCCGGCGACGGTACCGTGCTCGACTCCGACGGCATCGTCTCGATGTACGAGGCGTGGATGCAGCGCGCGCCGATCGTCTCGATCGAGGACGGCAACAGCGAGGACGACTGGGACGGCTGGAAGCTCGCGACCGACCGCCTCGGCAGCCGCACGCAGATCGTCGGCGACGACCTCTTCGTCACCAACCCGATCCGCCTGCAGGAGGGCATCGACCGCGGCATCGCCAACTCGATGCTCGTGAAGGTGAACCAGATCGGCTCGCTCTCCGAGACGATCGCCGCCATGCGCACCTCACGGGGCGCGGGCTACACCAATGTCATGAGCCACCGCTCCGGCGAGACCGAGGACCCGTTCATCGCGGACCTCGCCGTCGGAACCGGCTGTGGCCAGATCAAGACCGGCGCACCCAGTCGCAGTGACAGGGTCGCCAAGTACAACCAGCTGCTGCGCATCGAAGAGCAGCTCGGAAGCGACGCCACCTATGCGCGTCCCTTCGAGCACGCGAGCGCCGCAGTTGGTTCAAACGGCTGACACCCAGCCGGGAAAAGGAACGATGGACTTCACAGGTCAGGGCGCGCCGCGCCGCATTCGCCATACCAAGATCGTCTGTACGATCGGACCCGCCAGCAGCAGCCCGGAAGTGCTCAAGGAGATGATCCTGGCGGGCATGAACGTCGTTCGCCTGAACTTCTCGCACGGGACGCACGAGGACCACAAGAAGGTCGTCACCGCGATCCGCGAGATCGGGCGCGAGCTCGCCCGCCCGTCGGCGATCATCGCCGACCTGCAGGGCCCGAAGATCCGTGTCGGCCAGATGCCGAATGAGCGCCTGCTCGTCACCGGCGAGATGGTGACGCTGCTGACGCGCGACCTGCCCGCGCCGGAGGACCTCCCGGAGAACGAGCTGCCGATCAAGCTCGAGGCGCTCGCACGCAGCGTCGAGCGTGGCTCGCAGATCATGCTCGCCGACGGATTCATCCGCCTGCTCGTCAAGGACATCGAGCTCGGCACCGGCCGGATCGACTGCCTCGTCGAAGAGGGCGGCATGATCTCCACCGCGAAGGGCGTCAACCTGCCCAACGTCGAGCTCGACATCCCGTCGCTCACGACGAAGGACATCGAGGACCTGACCTTCGCGATGGAGATGGACGTCGACTACATCGCCATGTCCTTCGTGCGCAGCCCGGACGACGTGGAGCAGCTGCGCCAGCTCGTGACCGAGCGGCTCAAGCCGGGCGGCCACCGCCCGCAGCTCATCTCCAAAATCGAGAAGCCCCAGGCCGTGGAGCGCCTGGACGACATCCTCGCCGCCTCCGATGGCGTGATGGTGGCGCGTGGCGACCTGGGCGTGGAGCTCGGCGCGGCCGACGTGCCGCTCGTGCAGAAGCGGATCATCCGTCGCGCCAACGAGCTCGGCATCCCCGTCATCACGGCGACCCAGATGCTCGAGACGATGACCTACAACCCCGACCCGACCCGGGCCGAGGCGAGCGACGTGGCGAACGCCGTGCTCGATGGCACCAGCGCCGTCATGCTCAGTGGCGAGACCGCCGTCGGCAAGTGGCCGATCGAGGCGATCCGCGTGCTCGATCGCATCGCGCGCGCCGTCGAGCCCGCGATGGACGCACCCGGCTCGTACCTGGAATCGCGCCGCACCTCGAGCGTGCCGCAGGCGCTCTCGAACGCGGCGTGCGAGATCGGCGAGCTGCTCGACGCAGCTGCCATCGTCGTGCTCACCGAGACCGGCCGCACCGCGCGCCAGGTCTCGCGCAACCGTCCGCGCCGCCCGGTCATCGCGGCGTCACGCGACGTGCATGCCGTCCGTCGGCTCGCGCTCGACTGGGGCACGGTTCCGGTGCTCATCGACGAGATGCCCGAGAGCGGCGACCCGATCTGGACGAACTCCGCGACGGCCGCCAAGATCTCCGGTCTCATCAACAAGGGTGAGCGCGTCGTGTTCACCGCTGGCGCACTCGCAGGCCAGCCCGGCATGACCAACATGCTCAAGGTCGAGGAGTACGGCGCCTAGGAAGTCACGAACGGCTGGCGGAGGCGCTGCTTGGCGCGTCCGTCAGCCGGCGGCGAGGGCGATGGGATCGTCGACCGTCGCGTTGCGCAGGCGTGAGATGGCGTACTCGGCAGCCGATTCCGGCCACCCGAATCCCGAGGTGTGGCGGCTGAGTACACGCATACGCGACTGAGCCGCCACACCTCGGGGCAGGTTGACGCGTTGGGTCAGCCGGCGGCGAGGGCGACTGGATCGTCGACCGTCGCGTTGCGCAGGCGTGAGATGGCGTACTCGGCAGCCGATTCCGGGTGCACGAGCTCGCGGATGACGAAGGCGGTCTCGCCGGGTGCGGTCATGCCGTAGGTGCGAGCCTGCTCGGCAACGAAGGCGCTCGTCCGGAAGTACTCGACCTGCTCACGAAGCAGGTCATGGCGCTGCTCGAGGACGTTGACCTCGGCGCGCCGCTCCTCAAGCAGTCCCGCGGTGCGGTGCCAGCTCAGGAAGGACATGGCGAGGGGTCGCACGAGCATCATCGCAACGATGGCGATGATGAAGATCGCGCCGAACGCCACGCCCCGTGACTCGCCGAATAGTCGACGGACCGGATGCGCAAGCTGTCCACCTGAGTGTCGCGTCCCCCGACGCGACTGCTGCCGTGTTGCCCCCATGCCGCTCTATTGGACGGCGACCGGGCAACTCCTTTGTCGGATCTTGGTCAGTTTGCGGGTTCGACCAGGTAGGACGCACAGCGGCCGTCGTCGCACCAGCGCGGCGCCGCCTCGCGAAGCACGTCCGCGCCCAGCGGATGGTCGCCGGCCGCGAGCTCGAACGCCGCGTGCGCGTGCAGGCACTTGAGGCGCCGCGGATCCGTGTTCGCCGCGATCGCTGCGCCACGGTCATCGATCAGCGCATGCCGGGCGTTGCTGCGATCCAGCGACGCCGCGAGCTCGGGGTCTTCTGCGACGCGCTGTTCATGCCGCACGACGCCGCCGGCGGATTCGAGCCGGTCGATCTGCTTCACCAGGTGCGGGCACGTCAGGTAGAAGGCCGTGGGGAAGGGGTGGCCGCGCTCGTCGGTCGGCGCCTGCTGCGTGACGGCCGGGTACCCATAGACGCAGCGTGCGCCCACGCCCGCCATCGCGCGCGGCGTACGACCGATCTGGCCTGCGACCACCGCTCGATCGGTGGTAGCCTCCGCCCCTGATGGTTTTGCGTCCGTCATGGCACCCATCATACGTACCGTGAGTCGATTCGCCGAACCCGATACCGCCATTGAATACGCCCGCTCCCGATGGGAGGAGGGCGAAATCCGCATCCAGCGCGTCGCTGCGGATTCGGATAGGCGCGACATCCTCGAGGAAGTCGTCGAAGGCATCATGCGCGAGCTCGAGAAGCGCATCGGCCAGATCTTCGTGACGATGGACCTCGCGAACATCCAATATCCGTCGGAGACCTGGTGCCGCGTGATCGCGCACGAGGTCGCTCCCGAATCCCCGTGGGCGTGGGAGATGGACACCGTGCAGAACGCGGCGTTCCATCGCTACTCGCGCCGCGCCAGCGACTACCAGATGAGCACCGCGCTATGAGCCGTACGAACCGACCCGACCACTCGAGCGACATGCGCGACCGCGGTGACCAGCGGCAGCTGCGCTCGCGTCGTCGTCGGCGCCGCGCCGCACGCGGGGTCATCAAGGGTGCCTTCTGGACGCTCGTTCTCGCCGGCGTGTTCGTGTTGGGCCTCGGCTACGGCCGCACGATCTCGGGCGACGACGCCTCGACGCGGGACCAGGTAACGGTGAAGCAGTCGCGCGGAACCGTGGAGGCGACGCTGCCCACGAAGACCGTGACCGTGACGAAAACCGTCGTCGCCAAGCCCAAGGCTCGGGTGGCCGCGAAGGCCACGCCGGCGAAGCCCTGAACAAACGTGCGAGACATCGAACGTGAGCGCGACCGCCGAACCCGGTAGTGTCGCGAGACGTCGCATGAGCGGCACGAGCGTATGATCCAGCAACGGATTCCGATCAAGCCTTCGGAATCCTGTTAGACCTGAGCCGTTGAAGGGAAGTGTCCCGGTCATGACCGGTTATCGCAGTACGCGGCCAAGCGCCGCCGAGGAAGCACCCGAGTGGTTGACACTTGGTGAGGCTGCACGCTACCTCGGCGTGGCACAGAGCACTGTCCGCAAGTGGGCCGACATGGGTCGGGTCGAGACGTTCAAGACGCCAGGTGGCCATCGCCGCTTCCGTCGCGACGACCTGGACCGATTCATGCAGGGCGCCAGCGGCGAGACGCTGCCGCAGTCGCGGCGCGGTGGCGGAGCTCCGCTCGTCCTCATCATCGACGACGACGCGGAAGTGCGCGCCGTCATCCGTGAGTGCCTCGAGCGCGAAGGCTTCGAGGTCGTGGAGGGCGCGAACGCCCAGCAGGGCATCGACAAGATCAACCAGCGCATTCCGGACCTCATGATGCTCGACGTCTCGATGCCCGGCATCGACGGGTGGGAGATGCTCCGCCGCGTGCGCGAGAAGCTTGACGTCAAGGACCTCCCGGTCGTCATCTTCTCCGGCAAGATCGCCGAGGACGAGTTGGGTCACGCACCCGACCGCGGCGCACAGGGCTACCTGCGCAAGCCGTTCGACCCGCTCAAGCTGGTCGCCCAGGCCAAGGCGCTCATCGCGGTCGACTGACCCGAGCGAGCCACAGCACGATCTGTACGACGAGGGCCTCGGGAAACCGAGGCCCTCGCTGCGTCTGCGCTCCCAGCCCACCTCTCAGCCCACGAGATCTCCCAGCGCCACACCCATGTGGCACTGGGAGATCTCGTGGGACCGGTGCGTGCCGCGCCGGGCGAGTGCGCGCTCGACCAGCGGTGCGTGGACGGCCAGATCCAGCGGCACGACGCGCACGGACCACCGTAACGACGAGGGCCCCGGTTTCCCGGGGCCCTCGTTCGCTGACGTATCTGACGTCGTGTCGTACTTCGTGTCGACGGGCCGTCAGGCGTCGTCGGCAGGTGCTGCCTTCTTGGCTGCCGGCTTGCGGCGCACGGCTGCGCGTCGCTTCGGCTTGGTCTCGGCCTCGACCTCGGGTTCGGCCTCGGGTTCGGCCTCGGGCGCTGCCGCCTCGGCCTCGGCGCTGGCGGAGTTCGAATCGCCGTTCTCGTCACCGGAGGTGAACAGCGCGGCTGCCTCCTCAGGCGTGTAGACCTTCTCGCCCTCGGGCGCATCGTCGGTCGCTGCCTCTGCGGCGGCCAGCGCCTCGGCGACGGCCTCCTCGATGGCGGCATCGACTTCGGCCTCGTCGATCGCTGCCGTCTCGGCTGCGGAATCGAACTCGGTCTCCTTGAGCGACATGGGGCGCTCGAGGTCGACTTCCTTGAGCAGGACGATGCGGTCCTCCTCGATGCGCACGAAGAGCGGGCGCGTGCCGGTGCCCTTCCAGAACTGCTTGTACATCGGATCGTCGCGGATGATGCCGTCGAACCAGACGCCGTAGCCCTGGCCACCGTGGTCGAACACGGCTTCGTACGTGCTCTCACCGAGCGCGGTCATAGCGGGACCGGAGGGTGCCTGCGGTCGATTGCCGCCGCCCTGCTGGCCACCACTGCGACGTCGTCGCTGCTGGTTGCCGCCGCCGCCCTGGCCGCCGCCGCCCTGGCTGCCTCCACGCTTACGATTCTGGTTGCTGCCGTTGCTCACGAGGTGCCTTTCGTCGGACGATCATCCGGGGGACGGAGGGGCACGCGAGTCCGCGCGCCAACTGCAATACATTCGGGGCGCGATGGCTGATTCCCCCGTGGTCCCCTCGGGGCGCATCGCGCAGTGTCCACATCATACGGCATGTCTCGGCGTCCGTCGCGAGCTTTGGTGAAGAAAGTCGGCTCGTGCGCAGCGGTGGGGGCAGTCAGCCATGTAGATTCCTGCGCACGAGGGAGTCAGATGGCCAGCGGGGACACGCCACAGGACGAGAAGGTGCGAATCGCTGGCAACGGCGGGAATGCTCCTGCCGCAACGGTAGTGCCCGACGCCGTCGTCCGCGCCGTGGCCACCGCCGGCCGCGAGGCCGTGAGCGAGCCGCTGGATCCGGGCCGCATCGTCGACGCTGCCTCGATCCGCATCGTCGCAGCAGCGCTCGCCGGCGACACCGTCGATCCGCGCGCCCTCGATGCAGCCTGTGATGCCTTCGCCGACGATCCCGATGGCGTGGAACGCAGCACTGCCATGGTGCGTCGCGCGACCCGTGTGCTCGGTGCGCCGAGCAATGGCGACGACGACGGAACCGGCGACACGATCCCGATCGAGCGCGCCGTTCGACTTGCCGCCGTGCAGAACGCGGTGCTTCGCTCGCTCGGACGTCGACACGCCAGTGGCGAGGCCGCGTATGAGCGCTTCGCGGCGGCCGTTGCCGAGGTGGCCGACGCCGACAGCTTCGACGATGCCTGTCGGCGCGCCGCCGATGCGCTCCTGCAGCTGACCGGCATGACGACGGCCGCCGTCTACGTGCCCGGCGCCGAGCATGCCCGCATGGTGCGCGCCGCGAGTGACTCGCGGGCCTCGGGCGTCGAGGGTACGGGCGTGGCGGACACGCAGCTTGACCTGCCGGGTGCCGTGCGCGTCGATCGCGGGCTCTTCGCGGATGTCGTCGCCGGCGAGCGCCCGATCTTCGTCTCCCAGCGCGATCCGATCGACACGTTCGGCGCGCGCACGCTGATCGCCGTGCCGATGCGCGACCGGATCGGTCGACCCGTCGGCATGCTGCTCGCGATCGATGCAGCGCAGCATGACCTCGACGTGGCGATCGTCGAATCCGCGCGACGCCTTGCCGGCGTCGTCTCCGGCGAGCTCGCCTCGGCAGCGGCGATGCGTCGCAGCCGCGCCGCGCTCGGTACGCTGCCCGACCTCGCACAGGTCGCGCACGCCGATGACACCGACGTGACATCGCAGCTGGAGGAGCTGGCACGGATCGTGTCGCGCGCGACCGACAGCGACTCTGCCGTCGTGCGTGTGCGCGACACGGCGGGCCGCTACCTCGAGACCCGCGCCGTGGTCTCCACGCACGGCGACGCCGTCGCCGATGCGATCGGCACCCGCACGCGCCTGATCGATGACCCGGCCGCGCGCGACGGCGGCACGACCCGGCGCGCGATGACCGACCGGCTGCGCACCGTCGGTGGCGATGCGCGCGACCTGGAGCCCGTGCTCGACCTCGCCTCGAGCGGCGCCCGCCAGACACCCCAGAGCGCGCTGCGCAGCGACCTGGACCACATGGAGATCGGCGTCGCCGAGCAGGAGCTCGTCGGCATCGACGGGCCGCCCGACACCTGGTCGATCGCCGGCCAGCGCATCCTGCGCGAGCTCGCCGCGCGGACCGTTGCCTCCTTCCCGATCGATTCGCGCTACGGCCGCCAAGCCGTGCTCTACGTCGTGCGCACCACCGCGCGCCCATTCGACGACGTCGACCGCGCCTGCATCCGCATCGTCACCGCGCATGCCCAACACGTGATCGATCGCCACGTCTCCCAGCAGCAGACGGCGCGCGCGATCGACGCAGCCCGCAGCGCCGTGCGGCTGCTCGGCGAGGCACTCGTCGCCGGCGTCCGCGCGGAACGCACGATGCGCTTCCTGCCGCGCCTGTTCCACGAGATGTTCGCGGCCGAGGGCGTGCGCGCCTGGCGCCGCGACCGCAACCACGCGCCGGTGCTGCTCTCCGGTGCGGGCTCGCTCGACGGCGACGAGATGACCGCAGCCCTGGTCACGGCCTTCGATCGTCCGCTCCAGCTCGAGCTCGACACGACCAGCAAGCCGCACGTCGCCGCCGTCACCTTCGACGTCTACGGCGATGCGCGCATCGGCATCGAGATCCAGGTCTCCGGCAAGCGTTCGCTCGGCGTGGAGGAGCAGCGGCTCGCCGTCGACGTCGCCGCGCGCGTGCAGGAAGCGATGTACAGCGCCGGACAGGCCGCCGCACAGCAGCTGCAGCTCGACCGCATGCGTGCACTGCAGGACATCATCGCCGCCACCCATGAGCGGCTCAGCGAGCAGCACATCGTCGACACCGTGCTCGGCAGCGTCCCGGAGATCTACGGCGCGCGCGGCGCGGCGGTGTTCCTCGTCGACGAGGCTGGCGCGCAGGTCTGCCACGGCTCGCTGAACATCCCGCCCTCGGTGATCGACGCGCTCGAGCAGCTGCGCACGTGGATGCCGGAGTTCTCCGGCGAGGATCGCGGCTCCGTCGTCACGATCGACCGCCCGGGCAGCGACGATCGCATCGGCGCCAAGCTGCGCTCGATCGCGATCGACGAGGGCCTCGAGGACCACGGCGTCGCGCTCGTGCCGCTCTTCGGCCGCGAGCAGACGCTCGGACTCATCCTGCTGACGTTCTCGGGCGACCTGCCGGACGAGCTCGGCGACGAGCAGGCCTCGGGTCGCGAGGGAACGCTCAGCTCGTTCGGCCGACACGTCGGCTCGGCGATCCTCAACGCACGCTCCTTCACCCGCGAGCGCATGCTGCGCGACCGCACGGAGCGGCTGCTGGAATCCGAGCGCGAGAACGCACGCCAGGTGCGCGCGCTGCATGAGGTGTCACGCGCCTTCGCCAACTCGCTCTCGTTCGAGGAGACCCTGCGCGCCGTGACCGAGGCGATGACCGACCGTCTCGACGTCGACGCGGTCTGGATCCGCACGATGGACGAGCGCGGCGAGTCGATGCTGCTGCGCGCCTTCCACGCCTCCTATCCCGAGCTCTCCGGCGCCCTCGAGCGCATGGTCGCCGCACCCGAGTCGCGCGACGACCCGATCACGATCGAGGTGCTCCAGTCGCGCCGCGCCGTGCTCGTCTCCGATCCCGACGAGCCGCAGTGGGCCCAGAGCGAGCTGCTGCGTCGCCTGCGCCCGTTCCTGCAGCGCGGCTCGACACTGGCCGTGCTGCCGATGATGCGCCCGGGATCGGCGACCGAGGACGTCATGGGCACGCTCGTGCTGCTCGCGATCGACCCGGCGCATGAGCTGACCTACGACAAGGTCGACATCGCCGCGAGCGTGACCGACCAGGCCGCGCTCGCGCTCGACAATGCGCGCCTGTACGAGCAGCAGAAGAGCTTCGCGGAGATCATCCAGGAGAGCCTGCTGCCGCGCCGCCTTCCGGACGTGCCGCAGATCGACTACGGCGTCCTGTACCGAAGCGCCGTCGTGGGCGGTGACGCGCCGCAGATCGGCGGCGACTTCTACGACTTCCTCGAGCTCGAGGATGGCCGCCTGGCGATGGCGCTCGGCGACGTCACCGGCAAGGGCGTGCAGGCTGCGGCTGACACGGCGATGACCAAGTACGTGTTCCGCTCGCTCGCGCGTGAGCATCCCGAGCCGTCCGCCTTCCTGCGCTACGCCAACGAGGTCGTCTGCGACGAGATCTCGAGTGGCAAGTTCGTCACGCTCTTCTACGCTGTGATCGACCCGGCCAACCACACCTTCACCTGCGGGCTTGCCGGCCATCCGGAGCCGAAGCTGCTCTACCCGAGCGGCACCGTCTTCGACGACGGCCGCGTGGTCGGGCCCGACGAGCCGGAGATCGCCTCGGTCAGCATGGAGGGGCTCGCGCTCGGCATCCTCAACGACCAGGACTACGAGCAGAAGGAGTACCCCTTCCCGCCCGGCACGTCGCTCGTCGTCTACACCGACGGCGTCGTCGAGGCGCGCCGCGAAGGGCGCCTGTACGGACAGTTCCGCCTCGAGCGGCGGATCGCGGAGGAGAGCGACGGCGGCGCCGGCCAGATCGCCTACTCGATCTATGAGGACTGCCACGCCTACGCCGAGCACGGCCTCAACGACGACGTCGCGATCGTCGTCGTGCGCCATATCCCGGACGCCAGCTGATGCTCGGTGTGTGGCCGCGTCGGCTGATCGTCCTGCTGAGCGGCTTCGCGACGATGGCGCTGCAGATGTGCGCCGTGCGCATCCTCGCCCCGTGGGTCGGTGGCTCTTCGCTCGTCTGGGCGACGACGATCGGGCTCTCGCTGCTGGCAATGTCACTCGGCTACGTGCTTGGCGGACGTCTCGTCGACCGCACGCCCGACCCACGCCTGCTCGGGCGCAGCCTGCTGGCCGCCGCCATCCTGACGGCGCTCATCCCGCTCGTCGCATCGGCGCTGCTGCCGCACGCGACGCTCGGCGTCGATGATGCCGCGTGGGCCAGCGTGGTCGGCACGGCCGTCGGCTTCCTCGCGCTCTTCTTCGTGCCGGCGCTGCTGCTGGGGATCACCCCGCCCTTCGTGATCCGGCTCGCCGTCGCCTCGGTCGCCGCGGGTGGGCGCACCGCCGGGCGGCTCTACGCGCTCTCGACCGTCGGATCGATCTTCGGCACGATCCTGACGGCGCTCATCTTCGTGCAGTGGATCGGGACACGGGCCACGCTGCTCGGCATCGCGGCGCTGCTGCTGCTCGCTGCCGTCGTCGCACTCCGCGCTGGGGCGGGCGCGCGCGTCGCCGTGCGCGAGTCCGTCGCCGTCACACCGGCGACGCCGCTGCAGCCGGCAGCCCAGTCCGGCGCAGCCATCATCCCGTTCACGTTGGCAGCCGTGATCGTGCTCGTCGAGGGCACCTCGATGATGGCGACGGAGATGAGCGTCGCCCGGCTCGTGGCTCCGTTCTTCGGTGCGAGCCACGCCGTCTGGGCGATCATCATCGCGGTCGTGATGGGGTCGATCTCGCTCGGCTCGGTGCTCGGCGGGCGGCTCGCCGATCGCTTCCCTCGGCTGGGTCCGCTCATCACCCTGCTCGCGATCTCCGCAGCTGCAGTCGCACTGCTGCCATTCGCCGCGGCGCCGATCATGCGCCTCTCAACCGGCGGCATCGACGATGTCGCGATCGGCACCGTCGTCGGCTCCTTCCTCGGCACGATGGTCGTACTGATCATTCCCGTGACGCTGCTCGGCATGGTGCCGCCGTGGACGCTGCGGCTCTCGCTGCCGCACGTCGAGGCTGCCGGGCGCACCTCCGGCCGGCTCTATGCGCTCTCGACGATCGGCGCGCTCATCGGCACCTTCGCCAGCGCGCTGTGGCTGATCCCAGCCATTGGCACCCGCCGCACGATGCTCCTGTTCGCCGCCGCGCTCGCGGTGCTTGCGGTCGTCCTGATCCTCAGGGCTCGGCGTGCCCCGCTCGGCCGCGCCGCGACGATCGCCGCCGGCGCGAGCATCATCCTCGTCGCCGCCCTCGCCTTCGCGCCGACCGGCCTGGTCAAGCCGCTCGACGACGCAAAGGTCGTCAGCGAAGCGGAGAGCCGCTACCAGTTCATCCAGGTCGTCGAGGCGGACAGCGGGCGCCGCGTGCTCCAGCTCAACGAGGGGTGGGCGGTGCACTCGATCTACGATCCCGAGACGACGCTCACGGGCGGCATCTGGGACCACTTCCTCGTGCTGCCGACCTTCGTGGAGGGGGAGGGCGACCGCGAAGCCGAGCGCATGCTCATCATCGGCAACGCCGCCGGCACCGCGCCGCGCGCATTCCGCGAGTTCTGGCCCGACATCGCGATCGACGGGGTCGAGCCGACGTTGATCGAGAGCACGCCGCCCGGCGCCAAGCGCGACTTGGCGAGCTCGAAGAACTCACGGGTGGTCAGGTCGAACGGGATGTACGGCTGGCGATAGGCGTCGATGTGGATGACGTCCCAGCGCTGTCCGTCGGCGCGGTCGAGGAAGGGGCGCCCGTCGGCGGTGTGGACGGTCAGGTTGTCGCCCGACATGT
>JAOPYV010000151.1 GCA_025964435.1 Thermoleophilia bacterium
TCTGGGCCCAGCTCGACGCGATCGAGGCCGGCGACACGCGCATCGACTTCGGAGCGACGCGATGAGCGGTGCGCTTCCCACCAGCGAGCATCGCCCGACGCTGGCCAGCGGCGTGCGCCTGCACCACGACGCGATCCGCGAGCGCCACGTGCTGCTCTTTCCGGAGGGTGCGCTCGTGCTCAACGAGACGGCGGCTGCCGTGCTCGCGCTGTGTGACGGCGTGCGCACGATCGACGACATCGCCGCGGAGCTCGCTCCGCAGTTCGGCGGCGCCGACGTGCGCGCCGACGTGGCCGAGCTGGTTGCCGGCATCGCCGCCGAGGGCCTGATGGACCGCGACGATGAGCGCTGAGCCGACCACCACCTTCGCCCAGCCCGGGCTTGCGATTCCCTATCCGCTGCTGCTCGTCGCCGAGCTCTCCTACGTGTGCCCGCTCAAGTGCCCGTACTGCTCGAACCCGACCAGCATCGTCGGCGCGCGCCGCAGCCAGGAGCTGGCGACCGAGGAGTGGTCGCGCGTCTTCCACGAGGCCGGCAAGCTCGGCGTGCTGCAGCTGGCGCTGACCGGCGGTGAGCCGCTGCTGCGCAAGGACCTCGAGGAGCTGTGCAGCGCCGGGCGCGACGCCGGCATGTACTCGACGCTCGTCACCTCCGCGGTGCCCGGCCTCGCCGACCGCGTCGCTGGGCTCAAGGACGCCGGCCTCGACCACGTGCAGATCAGCATCCAACACGCCGACCCCGAGAAGTCGGAGCTGATCGGCGGCGCCGTCTCCTTCCAGCAGAAGCTGGACGCGGCCGCGGCAACCCGCGAGCTGGGCATGCCGCTGACGATCAACGTCGTGCTGCACCGGCTCAACCTCGATGACCTCGACGCGATCATCGAGCTCGCCGCCAGCCTCGGCGCGCGGCGGCTCGAGCTGGCGAACACCCAGTATCACGGCTGGGCGAAACTCAACCGCCAGGCGCTGCTGCCGACCCGCGAGCAGGTCGTGCGTGGCGAGGAGACGGTCCTCCGCGCCCGCGAGCGCTACGGCGCGCGCATGGAGATCCTCTGGGTGCTGCCCGACATGTTCGAGGACCTGCCCAAGCCCTGCATGGGCGGCTGGGCCTCCGACGCGATCATCATCGACCCGAACGGGCGCGCGCTGCCGTGCCAGTCGGCAGCCACGCTGACCGACCTGCCGGTCGAGCACGTGCGCGAGCAGACGCTCGAGCAGATCTGGTTCGACTCCGAATCCTTCAACAAGTACCGCGGCACGGCCTGGATGCAGGACGCCTGCGTCACCTGTCCGCTGCAGCGCCAGCACGTCGACCACGGCGGCTGCCGCTGCCAGGCGCTCGCGCTGACCGGCGATGCGGCGAACACCGACCCCGTCTGCCACCTCTCGCCCCACCACGGCGACCTCGTGGCGATGCGCGACGGTGAGCTGGCCGTGCCCGTCGCCGAGCGCCCCGAGCTGGTCTACCGCACCACCGCCCGCCCGCGCGCCTAGTCCGCCCGCGACGTGTGGCGGCTGAGTCCACGTATACGCGAGTGACCCGCCACACTTCGGTGTCGGCGGGCGAGGCGTGGCGGCTGACTCGCCCTATGCGTAAGTGAGCCGCCACACCTCCGAGGACGGGGGGGCGGGCGGCGCGCGCTGCCGACCGGCCCCGCCCCCGTTACGACGAGGGGCCCGGCTGGTGCCGGGCCCCTCGACTCATTCGGTCTCGCCATGTGTCACTAGAGCGTCGCGAGGTACTCCGCGATGGCGGTGACTTCCTCGTCGCTCAGGTCGTCGCCGAAGGCCGGCATGCCGCCGCCGCCGTTGACGATCTGGTCCTTGATGTCCTCGATGTCATCGGATTCCGTGATGTTCGGACCGCCATTTGCACCCTTGGCGTTCGCGCCGTGACAGCCGGCACAGTTCGCGCGGAACAGCGCTTCGCCGTCGAGCTCCTCGCCGTCGGCATCAGCGTCGGAGGGCGGGATCGGCTCACCGGGCTCGTCCTTGGCGTCCTTGTCGGTGTCGATGCCGGCGTGCTCGCCACCACCCGCAGGTGCTGCACCCTCGATGCCGTCCATCTGCTCCAGCTTGCCGTCGAGCGAGAACACCCAGAGGTTGTCACCGTGCGCGGAGGCTGCGAGCGAGTTACCGCCGGCCACGAAGGCGATGTACTGCTTGCCCTTGTGCTCGAACGGCGTCACCGTGCTGTTCGCACCGGCGCCGGTCTGGAAGCTCCAGAGCTTCTTGCCGGTGTCGGCCGCGTAGGCGACGAGCGTGCCGTCGTTGTGACCGGAGAACACGAGGTTGCCCGCGGTCGTGACGGAGCCCGAGTAGCAGCTGTCCTCGTAGTCGACCTTCCACTCGATCTCACCCGTGTCGCCGTCGATCGCGGTCAGGTGACCCGGGGTCGAGCCGAACGGCAGTGCCGCGAGGATCGAGCCGAGGCGGACCGAGCCTTCCTCGACCTCGGTGACACCGGACGGGTACACGCCCGAGATGCCGTCGATGCCGCAGACGTAGATCAGGTTCGACTCGTGGTTGTAGCTCGACGGCGGCCAGTTGGTGCCACCCGTCGCGCCATTGGCCACGACCGCGACCTGGCCAGGACCGGCCGGCGTGAACGTCGCGTCAGCGGGCGTCTTGCCTGCCGGCAGGATGTCCAGCGTCTTGCCCTCCGGGTTGGCCCGGATCAGCGCCGTGATGTCGGTCACGTGCTTGGCAGTGATGTCCTTCGTGGCGAAGGCCTCGTACTGCGGGACCGGCTGCGTCTTCGCCGTCTTCTGCTGGGCGTTCTGCGGGACCGGCTCTTCCTTGATGTCCCAGATCGGCTCGCCGGTGCGGCGATCGAGCGCGTAGAACCAGCCGGTCTTCGCTGCCTGGCCGATCGCCGGGACGGTCTTCCCGTCGATCTCAGCGTCGTACAGGATGGTCGGGCTCGGCTGGTCGTAGTCCCAGATGTCGTGATGCACGGTCTGGTAGTGCCACTTGTGCTTGCCGGTCTTGAGGTCCAGCGCGACGAACGATGCGGCGAACAGGTTGTCGCCTCCACGCTCGGAGCCGTCGACGTCCGGGTTCGCATTGCCGGTGGTGAAGTAGATCATCCCGAGCTTCGGATCGACCGTCGGGGTCTGCCAGATCGGTGCGCCACCGGTCAGGTAGCTGTCGCCCTCCCAGGTGTCGCCACCGACCTCGTCGGGACCCGGGGTGGTGTAGAAGCGCCACTTCTCTTCGCCGGTCTTGGCGTCGAGCGCGGTCAGGCGGCCACGGACGCCGAACTCGCCACCGGTGATGCCGGTGTAGACGACGCCGTCGTAGTAGAGCGGTGCGGCCGTGATGCCCGCGTTGTCCTTCTTCCAGTGGGCGACCTCGACGTCCCACTCGACCTCGCCGGTCTCCTGGTCGAGCGCGACCATGTGGCCGTCGAGCTTGCCGATGAAGACCATGCCGTCGCCGATGCCGACGCCGCGACTGAGCCAGCCACAGCAGACCGTGGAGATGTTCTCGTCGAGCTCACCCTCGTACTTCCACTTGGTCTTGCCGGTCATCGCGTCGATGGCGAAGACGTCGTCCTCACCGGTCGGCACGTAGAGGATGCCGTTGTACTCGAGCGGCTGTGCCTCGTGCGAGTACTTGATCTCGGTACCCGACTCGAGGTCGACCTTCCACTCGCCCTTGAGATCCTTGACGTTCTTGTCATTGATCTGGTCGAGCGGGGAGTAGCGGTCGTTGGAGACCGTTCCGCCGTTGGTGATCCAGTTGTCCTCGGGGAGTGCGGTCAGGTAGTCGCCATCGAAGGCGGGGAAGGCCTTCGGGAAGTCGAGCTTCTTCGACTCCGAGTCCTTGTCGTCGTCCCCACCGCATGCGGCGACGAAGACGCCTATGAGCACGAGCAGGGCGACGAGTGCGCCCCGACCGAACCACGAAAACTTGGTGCTGCTGCGCTGCTTCGAGCGCTGCGACAGTGGATCACTCACGGTTTCACCCCAATGAATCGCCGTGTTGCCCACCCCGGGCACGCACGGACCTTTGGTGACCGGCCCGTCTGGGACCGATCTGCATCGTCGTGCGACGGTATACCACGATCGGCGCGAGCCGAACCACGTTCGACAAAGATAAGCGTTCGGCGCCGGAAACACCTGCTGGAAGCTGTATAAGACGGCGACGAAAACCGCGGAAAATCGGTGCTTTTCCTGCGTGTCGAAACGCGTCGCTGGGTAAGCTCGGGACCATTCCCCAACCAGGAGCGATGCAGTGGCGGCAGGCGGCAGCAACAAGGCGATCATCACCGCGCTCGGCGCGAACATCGGCATCGCGATCTCGAAGTTCGCAGGCTTCCTGCTGACCGGCTCCAGCTCGATGCTCGCCGAATCGGTGCACTCCGTCGCGGACAGCTCCAACCAGGCGTTGCTGCTCGTCGCCGGCAAGAAGGCGACGCGGCGCGCCTCCGACACGCACCAGTTCGGCTACGGCCGCGTGCGCTACGTCGCCGCCTTCCTCGTCTCGATCATCCTCTTCACGCTCGGCGGGCTGTTCGCCATCTACGAGGCGTGGCACAAGTTCTCCGACCCGCACCCGATCGACGAGTGGCAGTGGGTGCCGATCGTCGTGCTGCTGGTGGCGATGGTGCTCGAGAGCTACGCGCTGCGCACCGCCGTCAAGGAGGCCAACCACGTGCGTGGGGACATGACGATGTGGGAGTTCGTGAAGCACTCCCGCTCGCCGGAGCTGCCCGTCATCCTGCTCGAGGACCTCGGCGCGCTGCTCGGCCTCGTGTTCGGCCTGTTCGGGGTCGGCATGACGCTCGGCACCGGCGACGGGCGCTGGGACGCGGCGGGCTCGGCAGCGATCGGTGTGCTGCTCGTCGTGATCGCGGTCTTCCTGGCGATCGAGATGTACTCGATGCTGCTCGGCGAGTCGGCGCTGCCCCAGCATCACGAGGCGATCGAAGCGGCGATCGTGGGGGGCACGATCAGCTCGGTGATCCACATGCGCACGCTCCACCTCGGTCCGGATGAGGTGCTGGTGGCCGCGAAGGTCGCCTTCGCCGCGGACATGACCGCGGAGGACGTGGCGCGCGAGATCGATGCGGCGGAGGTGCGCGTGCGCGCTGCCGCGCCGCTCACGCTCGTGATCTACCTCGAGCCCGACCTGCATCGCGCGCCACTGCCTGCC
The DNA here is from genome assembly GCA_025964435.1 of Thermoleophilia bacterium. GTDB lineage: Bacteria > Actinomycetota > Thermoleophilia > Gaiellales > SKUG01 > JAGQUL01. The sequence continues at coordinate 5,160 of JAOPYV010000151.1, forward strand.
ACCTGAGCGACAGGATGCGCGGTCGCGCACGATCTGCCGGACGGCGGCTATGCGCGGCACCCGCGGGTACCGGGTGCCTGACTGCGACATTCATCCAGCGACTGAAGGAGTACGACATGGGCTTGATCCGAGAGGCTGATACACCGATCGTCCTCGACGCGAGCGGCACCATCGTCCGTCAGGTCGAGGCGGGCGACATGACCGTCGAGTTCGACAAGCTCGAAGCGGACATGGACATCGATGACCTGTTCACGGGGCTGCCGAACGACATGTGCCAGGCCGAGCACTGGGGCTACGTCATCGAGGGCGAGATGCGCTACATCACCGCCAGTGGCGAGGAGATCGTCGCCGGACCCGGGGATGCCTACCACGTGCCGCCCGGCCACCTGCCGCATACCGGTCACGCTGGCGCACGGGTCGTCGAGTTCTCGCGCACGAAGGAACTCACGGAGACGATGCGCGTCGTGGAGCAGAACATGGAGCGCTCCGCCCAGGTGTGAGGAGCGGCTGCTCCAGCGCATCGAGCGACTAGAGTGGTTCGATGCGCACGCGAACCTGGTTCTACGTCCTGTCGCCCCTGGTTGTCTTCCCGCTGCTCGCGTGGCTGACCCATTCGTCGCGATCACCCGGCGTTGCGGGAACACCCAAGCCGACGAACTCGGATCCGGGCTACCTCGCCTTCGTGGTCGCGAACGTCGCGCCGTTTCTGGTGATCGGCCTCGTATTGGGATGGCTGCTCCAACCGCGACGCGTGCGGGCGTCGTGGATAGCGGCAGCAGTCGCGCTGGTTGCCGGAATCGCTCTGGTGGTGTTGCAACCCGACACCGACGACCCCGACCAGACGGGAGCGCTGGCATTCTTCGTGATCATGGCCGTGCCGATGTTCGTTCCCACGCTGGTCGGCGCATGGGCCGGAGGAAGGTTGCGGTCGCGACGACGACCCTCCGACCCGATCGACTCGGAACAACCCCCGCGCTCCTAGCTCAGGGGCGATCCTCCGCGCGCTCCGCTGTGGTTTCTTGTTGGCCCGTGCCCTGAATTTCCTCGTCCCGGCGGCGACGCATGACCCGCGACCCGAGCATCAGGATCGGCGCCGTGACGAGCACGGCGAGGCCCATTCCATAGGCATATTCGAGTGCTGAGCGAACCGGTCCCCGCTGAAGGCCTCGGCTGTCGTATCGATCACACCGTCCACCAAATGGAAGCGGGTCCAAATCCACCTCGAACCCGTCGTCACACAACTCGCGAATCGCTTCTGATTCCGTGCATGAAGGGGTACCTGGGGCGCTGCCCAAGCCATGCAACTGACGACGCGCATTGCACAACGCGATTCGCTGCTTGGCCGACTTTGCACGCCCACAGAACGCGTGCCCGTCGTCACACAGGATGGACCGGCGTTCCAGCGATTCGCACGACTTGGGCACGAGGTCGAGCGAGACACACGCGTCGACTCGATCTTGATCGAACGCTTCGTGCCTTGGAACTGGGGCAATGCGGGCCAGTACCAGGCCCACCAAGATGATGAGGCTCAACACGACCACCACACGTCGTGTTCGCCGAGCAGGTGTCTGCATCGAGTCAAGCCTCCTGAAAGGAGAAAGCCCCCGCCGAAGCGAGGGCTTTCGATATGGCCAGAGACAGACTTGAACTGTCGACCCCACGATTTTCAGTCGTGTGCTCTACCAACTGAGCTACCTGGCCGGGAGGGGGAATGGTACCAGAGCACGATCGGTGCCGCGACGTGCCACGGGCACGAGGTGTGTACGCTGCCCCCGATGCCCGCACCGGCCGCCACCGACGCCAGTCCCGCATACGCGCGAGTCGCGGTCGACTCCGTGCGCCGCAGCTTCGGCACACACGTGGTGCTCGATGACATCTCCTTCACGCGCGAGCAGCCCGGGATCATCGGCCTGCTCGGCGCGAACGGCTCCGGTAAGACGACGCTGCTGCGGATCCTCGCGCAGCTGACGGTCCAGGATTCGGGCACCGTGACGATCGCCGGCCGTGAGATCGATCGCGGCGACGATGCCGCCGTGCGCCGCCTCGTCGGCTGGGCGCCGCATGCACCGCTGGCGTGGCTCGACGAGACGGTGCGCCGCAACCTGGGCTACGCCGCCCGGCTGGCGGGTGCCACGCGGGCCGAGGCGGCACGGTTGACGGCCGCCAGCCTCACCAGCTGGGAGCTCGACGAGGTTGCCGACAGCGCCGTGCGGCGGCTCTCGCGCGGTTGGCAGCAGCGCTACGCGCTCGCCCGCGCCGACCTGTTCGCACCGCCGGTGCTGCTGCTGGATGAGCCGACCACCGGCCTCGACGGTGATGCGCGGCGCCTGCTCGAGGCGGCGCTCGACCAGTGGCGCGCCGAGCGGCTGGTGCTGGTGGCGACGCATGAGCGCGACTGGATCAGCGAGCGCAGCGACCTGCTGCTCGAGCTCGAGCGGGGACGGCTGCTGTGAACGGGCTGCGCATCGCCTGGACGATCGCCATGCACGACGTGTCGCGCGAGCTTCGGCGCCCGGTCGCCGTGAGCGCCGTGCTGCTGTTCGGCGTCTCCTCGCTGGTCGTGCTGCGCCTCGCGCTGGCAGGCGGCGGCAAGCCCGGAGATGCAGTGCTCGCCGGGGCACTCTGGGTCGTGCTCGTCTTCGCCGCGTTGCTCGGCACGGCGCGTGCCTGGGCGACCGAGCGTGAAGATGGTGCCTTCGATGCGCTGCTCAGCGCGCCGGCGTCGCGCAGCGCGGTGCACCTGGGCAAGGTGCTCTCGGCGCTGATCCTGACGCTCGCATTGCACGCCGTGCTCGTGACGATGTACCTCGGCCTGTTCGGCGCGCCACCATCGCTGGGCGGCGTCGCGACGCTGGCTGCCGCGGTCGCGCTGGCCGATGTCGGTTTCGCCGTGGTCGGCGTGCTCGTGGCAGGGCTCGGGCTGCGCGCCCGCGGGCGCGACCTGCTCGGACCGGCGATGTTCCTGCCGCTGGTGATCCCGCTCGTGATCGCCGCCGTGACCTGCTCGCTCGCCGCGTGGGACACCGCCGATGCGTCGGTGCCCCAGCTGCTGCTGTTCCTCGCGCTCTACGACCTGACCTTCCTCGTCGCAGGCCTCGCGGCCTTCCCCGAGCTCGCCGTCGAGTAGTCGTTCGAAGATCACGGCAATGGGCGGGGCAGGCCAGTCGAGCGCTGGGCTGCACGCACGACGCCGCCGCAGGAGTACAATCTTCCCATCGTGCAGCCTGTCTTCGCCCCACGCACCTCCCGCGCGCGAATTTCCCCGCGCCTCGCAGCCATCCTGGCCCTGGTGCTCGTGCCCGCGTGCGTGCTGCTCACCTTCCTCTGGGCGCCGACCGCGACGATCGGCCTGACCGGCAGCGGCGAGACGCAGTGGGACTTCGCGCAGAAGATCTTCTACATCCACGTGCCGATCGCATTCGCGGCCTACCTCTGCTTCGCCGCGGGCGCCTGGAACGGCCTGCTCTACCTGCTCAAGGAGCGCGACGACTACGACATCCGTTCCTACTCGGGCGTGCACTCGGGCATGGTGTTCGGCACGCTCGTGCTGATGACCGGCTCGATCTGGGCGAAGGCTGCCTGGGGCGTGTGGTGGCAGTGGGGCGACCGCCAGCTGCTCGTGTTCCTGACTCTGTACCTCTTCTACGGCGCGTACTTCATCCTGCGCTTCTCGCTCGAGCCCGGCCGCGCGCGCAACCGCGCCAGCGCGATCTATGCCATCCTCGGCGTCGCGCTCGTGCCGCTCTCGTTCCTCGCGATCCGGATCGCCGACACGCTGATCCACCCGATCGTGCTGACGAGCGACGGTGACCGACTAACCGGGCCGATGTGGGGCACCTTCGCCGTTGGCGTCGCGGGCTTCGCAGCACTTGCGATCTGGATGCTGCAGCTCGAGACGACCGCCAAGCTGCGCGCGATGCGTGGCTATGGCGCCGATGAGGAAGCACCCGCCGTGGAGGCCAGCCATGCATGAGGGTTGGGAATACGTCGTCGCAACGTACGGCCTGATCACGCTGACGCTGGTGATCTGGTTCTGGATGATCCTCGCGAAGCTCGCGCGCCACCGCCCGAGGCAGCTCGATGACTGAATCGCGGCGCGGCATCGTCTGCATCGGCGCGTCGCACCAGACCGCCAGCCTCGCCGCGCGCGAGCGCTTCGCGCTGGTCGGTTCCAAGGGCCGCGATCTGTGCACGCACCTGGCGGAGCACCCCGACGTGCTCGAGGTCGCCGCCGTCGCGACCTGCAACCGCAGTGAGCTCTACATCATCGCGCAGGACCCCGAGACGGTCGCCGAAGCTGCGACCAAGGCCTTCGCGGAGCTGGCCGAGGCGTCGCCGGCCGAGCTCGCGACGATGCTCGTCGTGCGCGAGGACGACGACGCCGTCGAGCACCTTTTCCGTGTCGCCGGGGGCATCGAGAGCATCGTCACCGGCGAGGCCCAGATCCAGGGCCAGCTGCGCGACGCCCATGAGGCGGCGCAGGATGCGGGCACCTGTGGCCCCGTGCTGGATCGACTGTTCCGGCTCGCGGTCGAGGTCGGCAAGCGTGCACGCACCGAGACGACGATCGGTGACGGTCGCGCCTCGATCGGCTCGATCGCGGCAGAGCTCGTCGCCACCCGCGTCGGCAACCTCGACACCGCGCGCATGGTCGTCGTCGGTGCCGGCAAGATGGGCGGCCTCGCCGCGCGCAGCCTCGCCCACCGCGGCGTACAGCGCATCGACATCGTCAACCGCAACGAGGCGCGTGCCGAACGGGTCGCCGCGAGCATCGGTGGCGGCGTGGGCGTCGGCTTCGACCAGCTCCATGCAGAGCTGGTGCAGAGCGACGCGGTCGTCAGCTCGACCAACGCGACCCATCTCGTGCTGCGCCGCGACATGATCGAAGCCGTGATGGCGGAGCGGCCCGACCGGCCGCTCGTGCTCGTCGACCTTGCCGTCCCGCGCGACGTCGACGCGGACTGCGCACAGATTCCCAACGTCCATGTCTTCGACCTCGACGACCTCGAGCGCGTCGTCGCCGAGACGCTGCACGTGCGCACCGATGCCGTCGAAGGTGTCGAGCGCATGGCGCTCGAAGGCGCTGCGGAGTTCGCGCGCTGGCTCCGATCGCTCGCGGCGACCCCCGCGATTCGCGACATGCGGGATCGCGCCGAGGCCCTGCGCGCCTCCGAGCTGGAACGCTTCCTCGCGCGCATGCCGCACCTGACGGCGGCCGACCGCCAGCGGATCGACCAGCTGACGCGCGGCATCGTCAATCGCATGCTGCATGAGCCGACCGTTCGCCTCCGCGAGGCCGCGGAGCAGCTGTCATGACGCAGGCCCTGCGACTGGGCACGCGTCGCAGCCCGCTCGCGCTCCACCAGGCACGGATGGCGCGCGCAGCGCTCCAGGCCGTGTGGCCGGAGCTCGAGGTCGAGCTCGTCGAGATGGTCTCCGACGGCGACCGCGACACGCGCCAGCTGCAGGACATCGCCGAGCGGGGCATCTTCGCGCACGTGCTGGAACGGGCGCTGCGCGACGGTGAGATCGACGCTGCGGTGCACTCCTCCAAGGACCTGGAACTGACTGCGGCCGAGGGCCTCGAGCTGGTGGCGTGGCTGCCGCGTGAGGATCCGCGGGATGCGCTGGTCGGACCGCCCGGCGGCACCTCGCTCCTGGACCTGCCGATCGATGCCACGGTCGCCACCGGCAGCGCACGGCGCATGGCTGGGCTGCGCACGGTGCGCGCCGACCTGACGCCGAACCCGATTCGCGGCAACGTCGCCACCCGCATCGAGCTGTCGCGCGAGCGCGGCGACGCCGGCTGCCTGCTCGCGATGGCTGGACTGACACGGCTCGGTCTCGTCGCCGAGCGCGACGACATCACGCCGGTGCCGATCGACCAGATCGTGCCGGAGGCCGGCCAGGGCGCCGTCGTGATCCAGGCGCGCGCACATGTCTGCGAGCGCACCGGGATCGCGTGGGGCCGGATCGACGATGTCGGCACCCGTCGCGCTGCGGAGCTCGAGCGCGAGATCAGCCTGCGCCTCGGCGGCGGCTGCGAGCATCCGGTCGGCGTCCACGTCGAGCTGCCCGCCTCGACCGTGCACGCCTTCGCGGCGCCGAGCCCGCACGAGGCCGGCACGCGGATCCGTATGGAGCTGGTCGGGCTCGAGCTGGCGCCGCTGCTGTCGGTCGCCAGCCCCGAAGACATCGCCGACGCGGTGCGATGGGTCGCCACGCAGCTGGCACCCACCATCGCCGAGCAGCTCGGTATCGAGCACACGCTGGAGCGCACATGAGCAACCCCACGATCCGTCCCGGAACCGTCTACCTCGTTGGCTCCGGCCCGGGTGACCTCGGCCTCGTCACGCAGCGCGCGCTCGAGCTCGTACGCGCAGCCGACGTGCTGCTCGTCGACCGGCTGGTTCCGTCCGGCCTCGTCGATGAGGCGCGCGCCGATGCCGAGCTGATCGACGTCGGCAAGGTCGCCGGCCAGCACGCGATGGAGCAGGATGACATCAACGCCCGGCTCGTCGAAGAGGCGCGCGCCGCGCGGATCGTCGTGCGGCTCAAGGGCGGCGATCCCTACCTGTTCGGTCGCGGCGGCGAGGAAGCGATCCACTGCCGCGCCGCCAACGTGCCATTCGAGGTCGTGCCCGCGGTGACGAGCGCCTTCGCGGCCTGCGCCGACGCCGGCATCCCCGTCACCCACCGCGACCTCGCCCGCCACGTCACCGTCGTCACCGCCTCCGCCGGCCGTGACGGCCAGGGCGATCCCGACTACAGCTGGCTCGCCAAGAGCGACGGCACGATCGTGCTGCTCATGGGCCTGCGCCGGATCGGCCACGTCGCCGACGCACTGCGCGCACACGGCATGCCGTCCCATCGCCCGGTCGCGGTCATCTCCCGCGGCACGAGCTCGCAGCAGCGCACGGTGACCGGCACGCTCACGACGATCGCGCAGAACGTCGCGGACGCCAAGCTCGCGTCACCGGCGATCATCGTCGTCGGCGAGGTCGTCGAGCTGCGCGAGCACCTCGCCTGGTTCGAGGAGCGCCCGCTCTTCGGCGTGCGCGTCGGTGTCACTCGCGCCCGCGCCCAGGCCAGCGCCACCGTCGCCCAGCTCGAGGCGCTCGGCGCCGAAGTGGTCGAGGTCCCGTCAATTCGCATCGAGCCGTTGCCCACCGCCGAGCTCGACGCCGTGATCGCGGCGCTCGGCACGCTCGACACGCTCGCCTTCACCAGCGTGAACGGTGTCGAGCTGTTCTTCGCCCGCCTGCGCGCGCTGGGCAAGGATGCGCGCGCAATCGGCAGCGCACGCGTGGCGGTCGTCGGCACCGCCACCGCCGACGCCTGTCGCCGCTTCGGTATCGAGCCCGATGTCATTCCGCCCCTCGGCAAGCGCACGGGTGCCGGCCTCGCCAGCGAGCTCGCGCAGCTTCCGGTCTTCGGCACGAAGGGCGCCGTCGTGCGCGCCGAATCGGGCGACGATGCACTCGTCGACGGCCTGCATGGAATCGACGTGGACCTCATCGTGGCGCGGGCCTACCGCACCGTGATCGAGGCGCCCTCGCCCGAGCGCATCGCGCAGCTGCTCACCTGCGACGTGGTGACGCTGACCAGCGAATCGACCGTGAAGAACGTCTGCGCACTGCTGCCCGAAGGCGCACGCCTGCCGCCGGTCGTGACGATCGGCCCGACGACGACCAGCGCCGCGACCTGGGCCGAGCTGCACGTGCTGCAGGAAGCCAAGGACACCAGCATCGCCTCGCTGATCGAGGCGGTCATCGAGCGCGCCGCAGCGAACCCAGGTCGCGGCGGCAGCCTGCGCTGGGGCCGCGCGTCAGCCGATGCCCCGAAGCCGCTGCGCGCACGCAGCTGACGCGCCGTTCTGCGCGCACGCAGCTGACGCGCACGCAGCTACTCGTCAAGATGGCGGGAATTTTCCTGCGCATTGTCCGGCTCGAGGGGTGTGTCGCACATGAGCATCCACTACGAGACATGAGGTGCGACACGTCGTTGGGATGGGCCGAGGCGCGGCTCGAGTGACGTGAGGAACATGAGGACCGGCGGTTTCAACCGGTGAGTGCAACGAGGACCTGGTTGAGCTTCTCGGATGGTGTCATCCAGTCGAGTGTCTGTCGAGGTCGTCCGTTGAGTGAGTCGGCGATGGCGTCGAGG
>JAOPYV010000166.1 GCA_025964435.1 Thermoleophilia bacterium
CAAGCTGGCGGAGATCGAGCTGGATCGCAAGGTCCTGGCCGACATCGCCGTGCATGACGCCGCCGCGTTCGCGGTCCTCGCCAAGACGGCAGCCGCCGCCAACGAGACCGCAGCCAAGGCCTGATAGATCAGCATCGTCACGAGCGGCGCGCACCGGGATCATCCGGGGCGCGCCGTTCGTGTCTGTAGGGACAACATGACCATGACCGTCGTCACCAGCGCACAGAACACCCAGCTCAAGCTCGTGCGAGCACTCCGTCGCCGCCGTTCGCGCGAGGAGGAGAACGCCTTCGTCGTCGAGGGCGAGGACCTCGTGCTCGCGGGCCTGGAGACCGGCGCCGTGGCGCGCATGCTGCTCGTCGACGCCGAGCGACCGCCCGAGCTCGGCAAGACCGTGATCGATTGTCCGATCGTGCAGGTCGAGTCGAAGCTGCTGGCCGACGTCAGCGAGCTGGCGCACCCGTCGCGCGTGATCGGCATCTTCGAGCTGCCGCAGCCCGTCGACCTCGCCTCGGCGCTGGTCGAGGATGACGCGACCGGCCCGTGGCTGGTGCTCGACGGACTCGCCGATCCTGGCAACGTCGGCACCGTGCTGCGCACCTGCGCGGCACTCGGTGCAGGTGGCGTCGTGCTGCTGCCGGGCACCGCCGACCCGTTCAGCTCGAAGGCGGTGCGAGCCAGCATGGGCGCCTGCTTCCGCGTGCCGATGTCGAAGCTCGATGCGGATGGCAGCGTCGCCGACGCGTGCGCATCGCTGCGAGAGGTCGTGCCGGGCCTGCGCATCGTGGTGCTCGACGCGAACGCCGCAGTCGACCTCTGGGACGCGCCGCTCGATGCCGCGACGCTCATCGTCGTCGGCGGCGAGCGCGAGGGAATCTCCGAGGATATCCGCCGCGTCGCGGACCTCACCGCCTCGATCCCGCAGGACCCCGACGTGGAGAGCGTCAACGCCGGCGTCGCAGCATCGCTCGCGCTCTACGAATGGCGTAGCCGAGCCAGTCGATAGTCTCCCTGTGAGATGACCTTTCCCATCGCGCATCGCGGCTTGGCACACCTCCATCGCGAGAACTCGCTCGAGGCGATCGCGGCCGCGCTGGAGCACACGCACGTCATCGAGGTCGACGTGCGTGGTACCCAGGACGGCGTGCCGGTCTGCATCCACGATCCGTCGCTGCTGCGCACGCACGCGGTCGACGCGCGCGTCGGCCAGCTCGAGCATGCGCGGCTGCGCGAGCTGGCACCCGACGTGCCGACGCTCGTCGAGGTGCTCGACCTCATCCACGCGCGTGGCGGTTCGGCGATGCTGGACGTCAAGGTCACCCGTCCGCGCGTGATCGCGGCGGTCGAGGCTGCGGTCGCCGCATCCGGGATGGTCTGGAACGACGGCAAGCAGCTGCGTCGTGGCGAGCCGATCGATCCGGGCTCGACCGTCTTCCAGAGCGCGGATGCCCAGCTGCTGCGCGCCTTCCGCTCTCGTACCGGTGCGGGCTGCCTCGAGCTCGTGCACGGCACCTCGAGCGCGCGCGAGCTCATGCTCACCGCGCCGTTCATCACCGCCTACGCCCAGGGCGTGACGATTCCCGACAAGGTCGCGACGCGTCCGGTGCTGCGGCTGCTCCAGACGCTGCGGCTGGGCACGTACGTCTACACGGTCAACGAGGCGGCTCGCTATGAGGCGCTCGCCCGACTGCGCGTGAGCGCCGTGTTCGCCGACGTGATCGACGAGTTCGCCGCCGAGCGCGCATCGGAGCGCGCCGTCGAACGGCCCACGGAGCCGTGAAATCCCCCTTGTGCCGCCCGCGATTCGTGCCGATAGGGCTCGGGTCCACCGCGTCGCAAGGTCCAGAACATGTCCGCACAGCCCGCCATTGCCGCCGACTGGTACGCAGATCCCGGCGATCCCATGCAGCTGCGTTGGTGGGACGGTGCCGGCTGGACCGACCACGTCGCACCGGCAGCAGCGCCCGCAGCGGTCGAGCCTGAGGTCGTCGCCGAGCCCGTGGCCGAGCCCGTGATCGAGCCCGACGTCGCAGCAGCGCCGATCGAGCCCGTCGCCCCCGCCCTGGCCGCCGTCCCCGACCTTCCCGAAGCCTTCGTGCCGGAGATGTCGGCAGCGGTCATCGCCGCGCCACCCGTCGCCTTCCCGGCGGCCGATGCCGAGGTCGCGGCGGCGCCGACCCAGCTCGACGCCTTCATGGAGGACGACGCCACCCGACTGGCTGAACCGACCAAGGCGAAGCGCCAGCTCAACCCGAAGCTGCTCATCCTCGTGCTGGCGGCCGTCGTCGTCGGCGGCGGAGCCTGGTGGTTCACCCACCGCGAGCCGACCCTCGTCGAGGACCCCGCCGGCGTCACGGCGCCCGCCACGGATGGCGCCGCAACCGGTGCGCTCGTCGGCGGCGAATCGGAGCCCGCTCCGACCGTCCCCACGGATCCGGCGGCGACCGCGGCAGATCCCGCGGCAGCAGATCCCGCTGCAGCGGACCCGGCGGCAGCCAAGCCGGCGGCGACGCCAGGTAGCGACGCTCCGGCAGCCGTCAACGACGCCACTGGCAACGGCATCGCCAAGGCAGCGGAAGTCGCCGCTGGCATGGAGGCACGCACGGCAGCCGCGACGGCCGCCGGCGAATCCGCTGAGCCGCTCAGCTAGCCGAGGCCCGGCACGTGTGCGCTGAGCGGGTCGCAGATGGACCGCTGGTCGCACGCACCCGCATCATCGGGTCTGATCGCGCCGGTCTGGACTGGCGCGCTAGCCCGTGAGCTGCGCCGTCGCCGAGCGGATCAGCTCGGCGCTACGCGTGAACCATGCGTCCCAGTGGACGTCGTCGGCCGACTGCGCCGCGTCGAAGACCGTCATCCCGTCCCGGTGCTCGAGCTCGTGCAGCGCGTTGCGCAGCGTCGCCGCGGCGCCCTGGATGCGATCCAGCTCGCCCAGCAGCTGCGCGGAGACCTGCGCCTGTGCGAAGACCGGGCGTGCCGCCCGAAGTGACGCTGCGGCGCTGTCGAGCTCCGCAACGACCGGTGCCACGGCTGCGCCCGGGGCGGTCAGCGTGATGAGCTTGTCGAAGCTTGTGGCGGCCGTGATCTGCATCACGCCATCCTGCGGCTTCACAGGGGCGTTAGGATGCCGAAGACCACAAACGCGACCCAGGGAGACCGCCATGCAGGCCGTCATGTCCACCAGCGAAGGCGACATCACCATCGAGCTGTATCCCGATGCAGCGCCGAAGACCGTCGAGAATTTCACGAAGCTCGCGAGTGAGGGCTTCTACGATGGACTCTCGTTCCATCGCATCATCAAGGACTTCATGATCCAGGGCGGTTGCCCCGAGGGTACCGGCCGCGGCGGTCCGGGCTACACCTTCGAGGACGAGTTCAACGATCACAAGGTCGTGCGCGGTGCGCTCGCCATGGCGAACGCGGGCCCGAACACGAACGGCTCGCAGTTCTTCATCGTCACCGCGGATGCCGCGCCGTGGCTCGACGGCAAGCACACCGTGTTCGGTGACGTCGTCGACGGCCTCGACGTCGTCGTCAAGCTCGAGGCACTCGAGACCGACGGTGCAGACCGCCCGGTCGACGGCGCGCTCATCGAGAGCATCAAGATCAAGGAGACCGCCGACGCCTGATCGGCTGCGGCGAGATCCGAGCTTCCACGTGGGGGCGCGAGTGCCGAGCTGGCAGTCGCGCCCCTTCGTGCGTCCTCGGCCGGCTCAGCGCTTGTCGCCGGGGTCCTTGCCCTCCGGTGCGGCGCTCTCGATGATCTGGTTCGCCTCAGCGCCGAACAGGAAGATGAATGACGTGTAGTACACGTAGAGCATCAGGATGATGGCGCCGGCGAGCGTGCCGTAGACCTTGTTGTACGAGCCGAAATTGCTCACGTAGTAGGAGAAGACGAGCGAGAAGACCAACCAGACGGCGGCCGCGATGATCGAGCCGGGGGAGACGAACTTGAACTTCTGTTCGGCGCTCGGCGCGTAGTAGTAGACGAGGGAGAGGCCCAGCAGGACGAAGGCGATCAGCACCGGCCACTGGAGGACGAGCCACAGCCATCGCCCGATGTCGCCGAGCTGGTCCGCGACGGCAGGACCGGCGACGACGAGCCCGAGCGCGACGATGAAGAGCGCTGCGACGACGATCGAGAGGATGATCGAGGTCGCGTAGCGGCGCACGAAGCCGCGCGTCTCCTCGACCTCGTACATCACGTTCGTCGCCTCCATGATCGAGCGGAAGGCGCCCGACGTCGCCCACAGCGCCGTGAGGATCGAGATGACGACGCTGAAGCCGAGCGCGCCCGAGCGGGAGGAGGCGATCTCCTCGACCTGTGTGCTGATGGTCGACGCGGCGGAGGCTGAGAGGGCGCCGCTCTCCTGCAGGTTGGAGATGCCGTCGGTGAGCAGGCTCTGCTGCCCGGCGAGGAAGAGCACCGACAGCACGAAGATCGTGAAGGGGAAGATGGCGAGCAGCGTGTGGTAGGTGAGGCTGCCGGCGAAGGCGCCGACGTGATCGTCGCCCAGCTCATCCTTCGTGCGCTTGATGAGCCCCATGTAGCTGAGCCGCCCCTTGGTCAGGGGAACGGACGGGGAGCGGGAATCGGAGTGGCGGAGCGACGAGGTCATGCCCGGGATTTCCCCGGTCGTCGGCTGCGAAACGCAGCGAACCAGACGAACCTACGCGCCGCCGCCGCAGGGCACGTCGCCCTCGAGGGCGCCGGGGACCTGGCCCAGGAGCGCGGCGAGCTGCGCCGCTTCCTCCTCGGTGAAGTGGTCGGCGAAGGTGCGGCGGATGCCGGCGTGGTGCGTCTCGCGGGCGGCCTGGAGCACCTCGTGGCCGTGCGGGGTCAGCGCGGCATAGGAGACGCGAGCATCGGAATCGCAGGAGCGGCGCTCGACGAGGCCGTCGCGCTCGAGGCCCTGGACGAGCCGGGTCATGCCCGAGCGCGTGAGCATCGTGCGGCGCGAGAGCTCGCTCATCTTGAGCGTTTCGGATTCGCAGTCGCGCAGCTGCACGAGCGTGTCGTAGTCGCTCAGCGTCATGCCATGGACGGACTGCAGCTCCACGTCGAGCTCACGGGCGATCACGCAGTGGGCGCGGAGGAGTCGCTGCCACGCCTCAAGCGATGCGCCGCTCACCAACTCACTGTCTACGCTCATCGTGGTTCCTGCTCGTCCGGGCTTCTCGTTGCGCTCGCAACTATCTACAGCTCACATGGTGCCGCGTTTGCGGTACGAATGCAACTTCGGCATTCGACAGTGCGGACGTGAGCCCTGTCGATCAGTGCTTCCGCGCCGTGGTGAGTGGGCGGAACTTGGCGGTGAAGTGTCGGAGCACGGGAGCCTCGTATGTCATGTCGAGGCCCGAGACCTTCTCGGGGCGCAGCGCGATTCCGGCGAGGGCATCGGCTACCGTCTCCAGCTGCGTGTGCGTGTAAGTGCGGCGCGGCACGGCCAGGCGCAGCAGCTCGATGTCGGGGTGGCGGTTCTCGCCCGTGATCGGGTCACGCCCCATCATGTTCGAGCCGATCTCCACGCCACGCACGCCGCCTTCGACGTAGAGCGCGCAGCCCAGGGCCTGGGCCGGGAACTGCGACGGCGGGATGTGGGACAGCAGCGAGCCCGCGTCGACGTAGACGGCGTGGCCGCCTGCCGGGCGCAGCGTCGGAACGCCGGCGGCCTCGATCCGGTCGGCCATGTGGGCGACCTGGCCGACGCGGTAGGAGAGGTACTGCTCGTCGAGCACCTCGCGCAGGCCGGTGGCGAGCGCGTCGATGTCGCGGCCGGCGAGGCCGCCGTAGGTCGGGAAGCCCTCGAACACGATCGAGCGCTGGCCGAGCCGCTCGTGCAGCAGCGCGTCGCGCGTCAGCACCAGGCCGCCGATGTTGACGAGCCCGTCCTTCTTCGCGCTCATGAGCGCGACGTCGCCGTGCGCCATGGTGGCGAGGGCGATCTCGGCGACGGACTTGGTGGCCCAGCCCTGCTCGCGCTCCTTGACGAACCAGGAGTTCTCGGCGAACCGAGCGATGTCCAGCACGACCGGAATGCCGTGCTCCCGCGCCATGCGGCTGGCCGCGGCGAGGTTCGCCATCGAGACCGGCTGGCCGCCACCGGTGTTGTTGGTGAGCGTCATGACGAGCGCGCGCACGCGCATGCCGTCGGGGCCCGACAGCAGCAGGCCGAGGCGCTCGAGGTCGATGTTGCCCTTGAACGGGGCGAGCGTGCGGGGGTCGGAGTTCTCGCGGCAGGGGAGGTCGATCGCCTCGGTGCCGGTGATCTCCACGTGGGCGCGGGTCGTGTCGAAGTGCCCGTTGGAGACGACGATGCCGCCCTCCTCGAGCAGCATGCCGAAGTAGAGGTGCTCGGCGGCGCGGCCCTGGTGGACCGGCAGCACGTGCTCGAAGCCGAAGACGTCGCGCACCGACTCCTGGAGGCGGCCGAAGGAGCGGCTTCCGGCGTAGCTCTCGTCGCCGCGCATCATCGATGCCCACTGCTCCTGGCTCATCGCCCCGGTGCCGGAGTCGGTCAGCAGGTCGATGGTGACGTCCTCGGCCTTGAGGTCGAACAGGTTCCAGCCCGCGGCAGCGATCAGCTGCTCACGCTCACGCCGCGTAGTGCGGCGAATGGACTCGACCATCTTGATTCGGAATGGCTCGGCTTCACGCATACGGCGAGCATACGTGCGCCGGCAGGGGCGGGCAGCGGTATGCTCGGGCCGCGTCCGAGATGGGCGCGATCGCGACCCCCCAAGGCCACTCCGGAGAATTTCGCATGACCCCTCGCACCGTCATCCTGGGCTACGCCCGCACCCCGTTCGGCAAGCTGTCGGGCGGCCTCGCCTCACTGACCGCCGCGCAGCTGGGCGGCCATGCCATCGCTGCCGCGATCGAGCGATCCGGGATCAAGCCGGAGGATGTCCAGCACGTCGTCATGGGCCACGTGCTCCAGGCGGGCGCGGGCCAGATCACGGCGCGCCAGGCGGCCTTCGCGGCCGGCCTCGCCGAGACAGTCACGGCCGAGACGGTCAACAAGGTCTGCGCCAGCGCGATGCGGGCGATCTCGCTCGCCGACCTGCAGATCCGCGCGGGCGAGCACGACGTTGTCGTCGCCGGCGGCATGGAGAGCATGACCAACGCGCCGCACGTCGCGCACGTGCGAGCAGGCGTACGCATGGGGGACGCATCGCTCGTCGATTCGATGCTGCACGACGGCCTGACCAATCCCTTCCGCAACGTGCGCATGCTGACCGACGGTGCGGAGGTCGCGAAGGAGCTCGGCATCTCGCGCGACGTGCAGGATGCCTGGGCGGCACGTTCGCACCAGCGGGTCGTCGCCTCGGAGGAGTTCCTCGCGGGCGAGATCGCGCCGGTCACGATCCACGGACGCAAGGGCGACACCGTCGTCGACCGCGACGAGAGCGTGCGCCCCGACACGACCGTCGAGACGCTCGCCCGGCTCAAGGAGCTCGACGTCGAGGGCGGCGGCACGACGGCCGGCAACGCGCCGAGCGTCAACGACGGTGGCACGGCACTCGTGCTTGCCAGCGAGGAGTGGGCGCTCGCGAATGGCCACACGCCGCTCGCCTACGTCGGACGACACGCCTACGTGGCGGGCCGCACGCAGGACCTCGCGCTCATGCCCGGCAATGCGACCAAGCTGCTGCTCGAGCGCGAGGGGCTGACCGTCGCCGACATCGCTCGCTTCGAGTTCAACGAAGCCTTCGCGAGCGTCACGCTGCACGCAGTCGATGACCTCGGCATCGACCCCGAGCGCGTCAACGTGCACGGCGGCGCGATTGCGCTGGGGCATCCCATCGGCGCGTCCGGCGCCCGCATCGTCGGCACGCTGATGCGCGAGCTGCAGCAGAGCGGCGGCGGTCTGGGCATCGCCGGCATCTGCTCCGGTGGCGGCCAGGGCGACGCGTTGCTGATCGAGGTTCCAGCCTCCTGACGGAGGTGGCCGCAGCGGGTCACGGGCGCGTCCCTCATGGGCTGCGCGGCCTCGAAGTTGCGTCCAACTGCTCCATTCCTCGGACAGAATCCCGTCCTGAATGACCACTGCCGCACGATGCGGCGCCAGATACGACAGGACGTCGAACATGACCTCGGTCTCAACCGTTGCGTCGCTCCGCACCCCGGTGCGGGCGAAGCGGCGTGCAGCTGCCGCCCCTGCACCCGCGCCCATGTCACCTGCTGCTGCCGCAGCGGTGCGACAGCTGCGTGCGATGACCTTGGCGCAGGCCGCTCCTGCCGCGGCCCCGGCTCCCGCTCCGACTGCCGCGACTCCGGCGCCGCCCGCGCCGACCGAGCCCGAGCCGATGGAGGCGATGGACAGTCCCGAGTATGGCGGCGAGCCGATCGACATCGGCGGCACCATTGGGGGCATCGTCGGTTCGCCCTACGGCGGCGTCACCAACGACATGCTCGGCCCACACGTCAAGAACGCGGTGGGTCAGGTCCTCAATCCCGGCAACATGCCGTGGCTCGGCTCCAAGTACGGCGCCGTCATTCCCGGCAAGGTCGCCGGCGCGATCACCGGTGAGATCGGCAACATCGTCGGCACCGCCGTCGGCGACGCGATCAACGGCGCCATGGGCAAGGGCGAGAAGAAGGACGGCGAGAAGGTCCCCTTCAAGCTCAAGCCGACGCCTGCCAACAAGATCGTCAACGGCCTGGTCAAGGGCATCACCACGACGTGGATGAAGTCCGCGCTGACGACCGTGCTGACGCCGGCCCCCGCGCCAGCCCCGGCTCCCGCCCCCGCGCCAGCTCCGGGTCCGGCACCCAAGCCTGGTCCGGCTCCGGCTCCCGCTCCCGGCCCGGCTCCGGCACCCGCGCCGAAGTCCGCCGCCGGGCCCGCACCGGCCCCGGCCCCGGCTCCCAAGCCGCCGCTCACCTTCCTCGGCACTCCCGTGGCCCCGGTCATGATGGACGGTGTCAATTGGGCGATCGGCAAGGCGATCAGCTCGTTGTATGACCACACCGTCGGTCCGTTCGTCCAGCGCGCGGTCAACGTCGTGACAGGTCGACCGAACGAGGAGATCGCCAAGCCGAAGCCACTGACGCCCGGCGCCCTCGTCAATGGATTCGTCGACGGCGCGCTCGGCTCGTTCCTCATTCGCACCGTGGCGCCGAAGCTCGGCGAGGGCCAGTCGCCCACGATGGGGCTGACGCTCGGCACGTCGATCCTCAACAACGTGATCGGCGCAGCTTGGTCGACCGTCTATGGACGCGGCCTCGGCTCCTCGATCGAGAATGGCGTGAACCAGCTCGCCGGCCTGCGCGACCCCGAAGAGGTCAAGAAGGCGCCGCTCCCCGCAGGAGAGCACTTCGCTCGCGCCGCGACCCGTGGCGTCGCAGCCGGCGCTGCGACCTATCTCGTCGGCAAGGCACTGTGGGTGCCGATCATGCAGCTCGGCATGAGCATCGGTGGCGTTGGCGGCCTGCTCATCGCAGCCGGTGGCGCCTCGCTCATCGGCGCGGTCAGTGGCGGCATCGTCGACGCGACCGTCGGCCCGATGCTCGGCAAGCTCGGCGGCCAGGTCTACTCGTGGATCACCGGCAAGCCCGCCTACGAGCAGCGCATTGCCGCCGCCCAGGCGGAGGCCGACAAGGTCAAGCCCGGCCCCGGCTCGAAGGTCGATGCGCCCAACGGCAATCCCGGCACGGTCCCATCCGAGACGCCCGCGCTGACGGCGCCGATGGCGGCCCCCGTCGAAGGCATGCCGAGGAAGCGCAAGAAGTCCGGAAATGCACCGGTCGACCGCACGTCACCCGCGATCAACGTGCCGAACGCCAAGCTGGTGAAGGTCGCCGTCGCGACCTGAGCGCGGGCCCGGGGGCTGACGCGATAGGTTCACGGCATGACGACTGCCGCTGAAACTCCCGCCATCGCGTCCGTTCCGACCTCGCCTGCCGACGTGACGAGCGTGCTCGTCGTCGGCGGTGGCCAGATGGGCTCGGGCATCGCGCAGGTATTCGCGCAGGCCGGGCGCCGCGTGCTGCTCGCCGATGTCTCGACCGAGCAGCTCGAGCGCGCCAAGCAGGGCATCGCCAAGAGCGCCGCCAAGCTCCACGAGAAGGGTCGGCTCAGCGACGCGCAGCTGGCCGACGTCACCGGCAACATCGACTATGTCAGTGACCTTGCGGCCGCCGACCTGACCGGCGTGCAGCTCGCCATCGAGGCCGCGACCGAGCACCTCGAGACCAAGCTTGCGATCTTCCGCGACCTCGACGCCAAGCTCCCCGACGGCGCACTGCTCGCGACCAACACCTCGTCGATCTCGATCACCGTCATCGCCGCCGCCACCAAGCGTCCGAAGCACGTGGTCGGCATGCACTTCATGAACCCGGTGCCGGTGCTCAAGCTGGTCGAGGTCATCTCCGGCCTCGAGACGCTGCCGGCGGTGACCGAGCTCGTGATGGAGCTGTCGGTCGAGCTCGGCAAGACGCCGGTCCACTCCAAGGACATGCCGGGCTTCATTGCCAACCGCATCCTCATGCCGATGGTCAACGAGGCGTTCTTCGTCCTGGGCGAGGGCATCGGCACCGCCGAGGGCATCGACGAGGTGATGAAGCTGGGCATGGCGCACCCGATGGGTCCGCTCGCGCTCGCCGACCTGATCGGCCTCGACACGACGCTCGCCATCCTCGAGGTGCTGCATCGCGACCTCGGCGACCCCAAGTACCGCCCCGCGCCGCTGCTGCGCCAGTACGTCGCTGCCGGTCGCTTCGGCCGCAAGTCCGGCGCCGGTGTCTACGAGTACTGAGCGTGGCGCCCGTCGGTGCGCCGACGACTACCGGCCCGCGTGCGACAATCCGCGCATGACCACGACGCCGGCGACCAGTCCCCAGTTCAGCCTCACCGACGACCAGCGTGAGGTGCGCGCGATGGTGCGCGAGTTCGCCGATGCGCGGATCGCACCGAACGCTGCCGCCTGGGACCGCGGCCATGTCTTCGAGCGCTCGCTCTACACCGAGCTCGCCGAGCTCGGGCTGATGGGCGTCTGCGTGCCGGAGGAGTACGGCGGCGCAGGCATGGATTTCCTCTCCTACGTGCTCGCCGTGGAGGAGCTCTCGCGCGCCGATGCCGGCGTCGGCGTGACGGTCGCGGTCCACACCTCGGCCTCGACGCTGCCGATCCTGCACTGGGGCACCGAGGAGCAGAAGCAGGCCTGGGTACCGCGCCTGGCCAGCGGCGAGATCATCGGCTCCTTCTCGCTCACCGAGAGTGGCTCCGGCAGCGACGCCGGCTCGATGCTGACGCGCGCCGAGGAGCAGTCCGACGGCAGCTTCCGCATCACCGGCACGAAGCAGTGGATCACCAACGGCGGCCACGCCGGCTCCTTCCTGACCTTCGCCCGCACCGAGCCCGGCACGACCGACGCGAGCGGCGTCAGCGCCTTCCTCGTCGCCGGCGATGCATCCGGCCTCTCCGTCGGGCGCGTGGAGGAGAAGCTCGGGCTGAACTCCTCGAACACCGTCGACATGGTCTACGACGCCGTGCCTGTCGCTGCGAGCGACCTGCTCGGCACGCGCGCCAAGGGTTTCCGGATCGCCATGCAGACGCTCGACGGCGGCCGCATCACGATCGCGGGCCAGGCGCTCGGCATAGCCCAGGCGGCATTCGACCTCGCGGCGCAGTACGCCGGCGAGCGCACCACCTTCGGCAAGCCGATCGGCTCGCACCAGGGCATCGCCTTCAAGCTGGCCGAGATGTCGACCGAGATCGAGGCCGCCCGCGCGCTGACCTATCGCGCCGCCGCACTCAAGATGGCCGACCTGCCGCACACCGTCGAAGGTGCCCAGGCCAAGCTCTTCGCCTCGGGCGTCGCACGCCGCGTCACCGGCGAGTCGATCCAGGTGCTCGGCGGCTATGGCTACTCCAAGGAGTTCCCCGCCGAGCGCTTCTACCGCGATGCCAAGATCACCGAGATCTACGAGGGCACGAGCGAGATCCAGAAGCTGGTGATCGCTCGCCGCCTGCTCGGCTTCGACGTGCGCTGAGTCGCCAAGGCGTGCTTTTCCCGCACACGGGAATGATCTCCGTACCCGCTTCCACCCTCCCTAGGAGCCGCGCGTGGCGCTACGAGATCGAATTCGACGCCTCCGGGCCAGCACAGTGTCCGGCGCGCCCGAGGATGCCACCTCGACGATGGCGCCCATCCCGGAGCACCTGCTGCCCGAGATCAACCAGCGCGTCACGGTCACGATGGGTGAGCATGTCCCGGTCCCGAGCCGCATCGAGGACATCCAGAGCGGCACGATCATGCTCGCGCAGCCGGCGCTGCCGCTCGAGTTCGGCGACCCGGTCGCGGTCACCTGGGAGCGCGACGGCGAGTGGTTCAGCCTGGCGACCCGCGTGCTCGGCCTCGATGGCGCGGCCAGCGTGCCGACGGTCCATATCGGCGCCAGTGGGCGCCTCTCCCGCTACGACGAGCGCCGCAACGACGTGCGCCGCGCGATCGACCTCGGCATCGACCTGCGTGTCGTGCGTGCCCGCGCGATCCGCCCGGGCCACGAGCTGCAGACCCGCACCACGGAGCTGAGCGCCAACGCAATCCGTTTCGTCACCAGTGCGCCCTTCGCGCCGGGCGACATGATGGAGATGCGCCTCAACGTCGGCGGCGATGACTACATCAGCGCCCGCCTGCGCGTGATCCGCCTCGACGCCGTCACCGGCTCCTGGCGCGCGACGTGCACGGCCGCATTCGACGACATCCTGCGCTCGGACAAGTCGCGCCTGCTCGCGCTCGCCGATGCTGCCGGACGCGACATCGAGACCTCCGCGCCGCTGCCCCACGCCTCGATCGCGCCCACGCTTGACGGTGTCGGCGGTCGCGATGAGCCCGAGCAGCTCAACACGCTCGACAGCGTCGTGGAGTGGCTCAAGCGTCGCCAGTAGCCAGGCGCTGGGTCAGAACGACGCCTGCAGTTTGCCCGTCGCAGCGATGTAGTCGATCCGGTTGCGGATGCCATTGATCATCCGGTTGTTGTCCCGCTCCATCATCGTGCCCGTGTCGTCGAGGAACTGGCGATACGCCGCCTCGATCTGCCTCGTGTTGGCGCGCTCGACGATCCCCCGAACCTCTGGGAGGAGCTCGACCATCTTGCCTGCTCGGGTGTCCGACACGTCGAGCCCATTCAGGAACGTGGGCCGTTGACGCGCAATGACGTCATGTCCGCCCCATCCGATGTAGCCGTGGTCGATGAGCGACACGCGGCCGGTGGCTGCGTCGAACATCGCGTTGCCCGTATGCCGGTCGCTGTTCGACGTCACGTTGTCGAACACCTGGACCAGCTGGCGATCGATGCGCGCGTGCCGTCGAATTGTCTCGTTGTCCATGCCGGGATTGCGGAGCGCCCATCCATCGCGAAGCGCGTGTTCCAGGGTCGTGGAATCGTTGATGAACGACTCCTCGAAGGTGGTGCCGGGAACGAACTCCATCGCGGCGTCGCCGTTGGGGCGCCGTCCGACTCGTGCGAGCAGGTGGTCGACGTGCAGCGCTCGGCCGACCTGGTACGCCAGGACCTCCTGGGCACCGCCTTGTCGGCCGACGGTCTTGATGACGGCATCGACCCGCTGTCCCGCCGCATCCTCGAAGGTCAGGACGGGCAGCTTCCCGTTCACGCCCCCGCTCACGTGACGTGCCGCAGTCGTCACGTCCGTGCCGAACGTCAGCACGTGCTCGATCGAATCACGATTGGGGAGCGAATCGTCGGCGTGCCGCAGGAGTTCCCAGCCCCTGGTTGCGCCGAAGTCGATGGGCACGTTCGAGGGGCCGAGCGGCAGGTCCCAATGCGTGGGCTTGCTCGCGGTGACGATCGGCGCCGCTGGCTCCAGGACTCGAACAGGAGTCATCAACACCTTGCTCGTCAGCATCCGCCAGCCCCCCAGTCATGCGGGCACCCCTACCCGTAACTGGTTGTCGAGACGGCTGCCTTCGCCGTTGCAGGCTGTTCGTGCGTCAGCTCGCGCTGGCGAGCGTGGCCTCGAACTCCGCGTCGTTCTCGCGGATCCAGCCGGTGAGCTGCACCCGCGAGCGCACCTCGACCTTGCCGTAGATGTTGGAGAGGTGCGCCGCGACCGTCTTCTCGGCCAGGAACAGCGTGCCCGCGACCTCGCTGTTCTTGAGGCCGCTAGCGACAAGGCGTGCGATCTCGAGCTCGCGCTTCGTGAGCGGTCCGACCTGCGTCGTGCGCGACTTGGCGCGGCTGCGCGTGCCGAGACCGCGCAGCACCGATGCGATGTGGTCCGCATCCCAGCTGGCGCCCATGTTCGCCGCGCTCGCGCGCAGCTCCTTGAGCCGATCGACCATGTCCTTGCCACGGCCGGCGTTGACCTCGATCATCACGCCCGACAACTCGCATCGGAGGGCGTCGAGCGGGCGCCCGCCGCCCTTCCAGGCGTTGATGAGCTCGAAGAGGCTCGCGCCTGAACCGGAGGCCATGGCGGCCTGTGTTGCCTCGATCTCATCGCGCATGAGGGCGGACAATGGCGAGTTGCGGTCAACGGCTTCGGCTCGCTCTACGGCAAGCTGGAGCACATCTTGGGATCCATGCAATGCAGCGTGACGCGACAACACGAGCAGGAGCTGGCCCATCGAGAGTGGCTCGTCGATGCTGAGATCGCGCATCAGCTCCGTGGCTCCGGCCACGTCGCCGGACCGCAATGCAACCTGAACGTCCAGCCGCCGAAGCTCGAACGTCCACGAGTCGTAGCCGAGCTGTGCGGTGAGCTCCGTAGCCATCGATCGTGCGTCGTCGATCATGCTCGTCGCACCTGCTTCGACCAAGGCCTCGTATCGCAGGAGATGCACGAGGACGCTGTTCTGGCTTCGGGGCCATCGAGCGTCGAGGATCACGGCTCGTTCCACCGCCTGGACAGCACCATCGAGCTTGCCATGAGCTGCGTAGGCGGGAGCGAGCCAAGTCATGGCAAGCGACGCCAGCGCTTCGAGACCCAGGTCGTTGACGTACGTATTGAGAGCCTCGGCCTCCTGGACAGTTCGTTCTGTCTGGAGCAGCCCGAGGAGTGACTCGATCAGGACGCCCCAGGCGCTGATGGTCCACTCGTGATACCGATGCTTCATTGCGAAAGAGATCGCAACCGACGCGGCGGATGCGGCCTCGTCCAATCGACCAAGTAGTGACAGTGAGGATGCGCGCTTCTCCAGGGCGAGCGCCTCGAGAAGGGTGTCATTCGTCCGCCGAGCAGAGTCGACGGCGATGTCGTCGAAGCGAATCGCCTCGTCGTAGTCACCGGCCATCCGCTGGAGTGTCGCTGCCGCGCGTGCGGACCAGCCAAGCTCTTCAGCACCCAGCGCTGCTGCGCGCTCCAAACGCGTTTGGGCGGTCCCATCGTTACAGGTCCAATACTGCTGGAAGAGGGCGTAGGCGTAGGTCTCGTCGTCACCGGTGGCGGCGGCGAGTCGGGCGAGCTCCTCCCACATCTCGGTCGCGCGAAGCGATCCAATCTGCATCGCGAGCAGTCCGCTCCGGCGAAGCAGCGGAATCCGGTTCGCAGGACGAATCTCCGCCTCGAGGGAACGCTCCATGTCGGCGAGGGACTCGTGGAACTGCGCCGCAATCTCATTGGCTTCTGCTGCCTCCAGGAAGCAGGCAACCGCATCTTCCGATTTGCCGGACGCCTGCAGATGATGTCCCCGCGCTCGCTGGGAGGCCACGCCAGGCATCGGGACCTGCTCGATGATGGCGGCCAGTTCGGAGTGAATCGCGCGTCGCATCGCGAGCGAAAGTTCTTCGACCAACGCCTGCTGTGATAGCGGATGCGCGATGGAGATGATGTCACCGTCCTCGCGTACCAAGCCACTCGCAGAGATCGTGTCCATCGTGCGAACGAAGTCTCGAGGCTTCTGCTCTGACATCGCCTCGAGCCAACTGATGTGCGCGCCATCAGGGCATGCTGCAATGGCAGTGACGAGGTCCTGCCCGAGCTCGTCAAGTGAGTGGAGGCGAGCCGTAGCGGCAGCGGCGATATTGGAGGGGATCTCCTTGATACCGCTGCGCCACGCTTCGGCGAGCTCCTTCACGAACCACGGATTTCCACCCGCTCGATCGATGATCTCGGTCGGTACGGCCGTCTCCTCGATGTCGAGGACGTGCGCAACGAGCTGGCGCACCGACTCGTCGCGAAGGGGCGCGAGATCCAAGCGGCTGACGACGCGCCGAGCCAGCGTGCCGTCGATGAAGCTACGGTAGGAGGACGGGATGCCTGTCGCATCCGTCTGCTCGACGAAGAGCAGCGTCAAGTCGGCGCGCTCGGAGATACCGGTCAGGTAAGGAAGGATCGCGATCGAGGACTCGTCGAGGGCCTGTGCATCGTCGAACACCAAGAGCAGTGGCTGCGTGACAACCAGCTCCGCAAGGAGATTGACCAGGCCGATCCCGGCATGCTCGGTGTCGATCGATCCGCCGCCGGCAAGTACGGAGAGGAGGACATCGAACTCGGGCATCGCCTCGATGAATGGCGCGAACGGAGTGGAGAGGGTGCCTGCCCGACCATTGACCGTGGCGACCCGGAAACCGCGGGTTGCGGCGGCCGCTGCCGCAGCGGTCGCAATCGTGGTCTTGCCCTGACCTGATGGTCCGGACAGCATCGCGAGGCGCAGGCCGTCGGTGCCTGGTCCGATGGAAAGATCAAGTTGCGCGAGCTCGCGCTCACGGCCGATGATGAATTCGTCCACTGTGTCGTCCCTGCGTGGTGGTGTGTCAGGCAGTCGTCCCACTACCTAGCTCCAAGGTACGACGGCCTCGCAGAAGCGTCAACGGATCAGGCGCGATCGAAGCCGGGTCGCTGTCGCCCCGGTCGCTGTCGGCCCGGTCGCTGACGACCCTCGACCTCCGCGTCGGCGGTCATCGATGCTGCGAAGTCTTCCTTGGAGATCGGGTCGCCGGAGCCGGGCATGGTCTGGCCGGCGTTGGGTCCGTGCACCATGGGCTTGTTCGTGTACATCGCCCAGAGGTTGGCAACCGCCTGCTCCTTCGGCAGCGGCGCGCCGGACCCGTCGAGCATGACGGCGAAGTTTGCCTTCCCACCCTTGAACTCCAGCTGCTCCTGCTCCAGGTTCGGCAGGTACTCGGTCTCCTCGAGGATGATCTGGGTGGCTGCGACGTTCGCTGCGGACGTGATCTTCTCTGCAGCATCAGGCGTGGTGTTGGCGCTGCTCGCCTGAGCCGCGCCGAGCAATGCTTCGACCTTGCCGTTGGTGGCATCGATCTCGCCCGCGACGTCCTGCTCGGCGTGAGTCGCCTCGTGGTTCAGCAGCGACGCGCCACCGAGAAGCGACTTACCCTGTGCGCTATCGAGCAGTGCCGCGGGGTCGAACGGGTTGCCGCTCGAGTCGAGGAGCCGCTTGCTGATCGCCGTGTCGACCGCGGCGCTCGTCTTGTCGGCGCGATCCTTGGAGACGATGATCGTGTTCGCCTCGAAGTCATAGGAGGCGCTGGCCCCAGCGACTGACGTTGCTGCGACCTTGACGGTCTTCGCGTCGAGCGGGTTGATCTCATCGAGGCGCTTGGCGGCCTCGGTATCGCCGACTGCAGCTACCGTGTTGACGAGCGCATTGTGGTCGACGGCCGTGTTGAGGCTGGTGTCGATGCGATCCTGGTTGCGGTCGAGGCGGAGTGCTTCCTGATTCTTGGACTGGACCTCGTCCTTGAGCTCGTCAGCCTTCTTCGAGGCTTCCTTGACCTGCTCCGCGGCCTGCTGGGCTGCCTTTTTCGCCGTGGTCAGGCCATTGTCGACCTTGAACAGCTCGAGCACGCCGTTGAACGGGTTGAGCGCGTTCCAGAAGATGTCGCCCTTCTTGCCCTCGAGCTCCTTCTTGCCCTCCTCGACATCCTTCGTCGTTCCGTCGAGCGCCTCGCTGGCCTGCTTCTGCTCCTTGGCGGTCTCGCTCGCCTGGGACTTGTTCGACTTGCTCGAGTTCTCGATCTTCTCGACGCGGTCGGCAGCCTTGGTCTCGGGCTTGGGTGCTTCGCCCTTGGGGGGCGTCTGGGCCGGGCCATCCTTCTTGGCCGGGGTCGCCGGGGGTGCCGGCGTCGATCCGACGCTCTTCAGGGCGGTGAGTGCTGCGGAGGGCGCTCCGGCCTTCGTCTTGGCGGGTGCCGGTGCGGGCGCCGGTGCGGGCGCCGGAGCGGGCGACGGCTTCGAGGCGTGCGCGGCGGCCTTGGCGTTGTCGCGCGCCGCATCGGTCAGCGACGGCTTGGGCGGATCAACCGGCTTGGCGACCGTCGTGGCGGTCTTGGCAGCGGGCGCAGGCGCCGGAGCGGGTGCTGCCTTCTTTTCCGCTGCAGCTTCTGCCGCGCGAATGGACATGGGCGGAGCTGGCGTGCCCCCACCAATGGTCGTTGCGTCGATTCCCATGCGTCCCCCGGAAAAAAAGTCCCTCGCCCGTCCCTGAGCGATCCCCGAGCGCTCTTCGGCGAAGAGGCTCCACGCCAAGGTACGACGAGACGCTCCGTCGGTAAAGGGGGATGTTGCTGATCGGCTCATCGACGCTGCGGCGTCGAATGTCGGGCGCTAACGTAGGTAGTTCTGCCCAGTCGGATTTGGTGATGCCGGGGAATCATGGTGATGTGGCCCGCTGCGACCAGCACGGCGGGAAACGACTCTGGGGGTCGGACATGAGCGCAGCACAGGTGGCATCGGCAGGCATTCACGAGGACGCACATCCGTTGGTGGGCACGACGCTCGCGGTGGTCGAGCGCCACTACGGACTGATGTCGAGCAACGAGGCGATCGTCGTGACCGACGTGGTCGGCGTCAGCGGCGACCTCGCCGTGGCGGACCGGCTCGCCTTCATCGCCTCGATGCAGCGCCGCGTCACGATCGCCGTCGTCGAGCTGCAGGGCGCCTACTGCGCCTGCATCACCAACCGCCCGCTCGCCGCGAGCGAGCTCGCGTCGATGTCGACGCCCGAGGGTGGCCCGCGCGTGATGAGCCTCGCAACCGACCGTGGCATCCGTCCCGCGCTCGGCCCGCTCGTCGCCTGACGATTCGACCACCGCGTCCAGCGGCACGAATATTGACCGACGCGTCAACGGTTTCCGCCCAGTGCGCTATATTCTCGCGCGCACAGGATGTCGGGGGTCGCCGCGTGTCGCGGGGCCTCTCGACCAATGGGAGGAACCACGGTGAAGATCGCTGTCTGCGTGAAGGAAGTACCCGGCGCCAACGTGCCGCGGAAGCACGATGAGGCCACCAAGCGACTCGTGCGCGAGGGTGACCAGGTCCTCAACAGCTACGACTCCCACGCCATCGAGGCGGCGCTGCAGCTCGTGGAATCCGGAGCCGCCGATGGCGCCACCGTGACCGCGTTCACCGTGGGTCCGGAGACCGCCAGCAAGACGCTGCAGAAGGCGCTCGCGCTCGGCGCCGACGATGCGGTGCTCGTCACCGATCCCGCGCTGGCCGGCAGCGACATCCTCGCTACGTCGCGTGCGCTTGCCGCCGCCATCATCAAGCACGGCCCATTCGACCTCATCCTCCTCGGCCAGCAGGCCAGCGACGCGGACTGCTGGGCCCTGCCCGGCGTGCTCGCCGAGCTGCTCGAGGCGCCGGTCGTCACGCAGGCGTCCAAGGTGGAGCTCGGTGGCGGCAAGGTCACCGTCGAGCGCCAGACCGAACTCGGCTACGAGAAGCTCGCGCTGACGCTGCCCGCAGTCGTCAGCGTGTCGGACGCCATCAACACGCCGCGCTACCCTGCGCTCAAGGCGATCATGGCTGCCAAGAAGAAGCCGCTCGAGCGCGTGTCGATCGCCGACCTCGGCCTCGACGCATCCGCCGTGGGCGAGGCAGGTTCCGGCACGAAAGTGTTCGCCTTCAGCCCGCCGCCCGCCAAGGCCGGTGGCGTGAAGATCGAGGACGACGGCACCGCCGCCGACAAGATCCTCGAATTCCTCACCAGCCGCAACCTCGTCTGACCAACCGCTGCCTCGCGCGCATGAGCGCGCACGCACGATCCAAGGGACCTTCCTGATGAGCATCCTCGTCTTCGTAGAACACCACAACGGCTCTGTCGCTGCCGCCTCGCTCGGCGTGCTCGGCGCAGGCCGCGAGCTCGCCAGCGCCGTCGGCGTGCCGCTCGTCGCACTCGTTACCGGCCCGGGCTCGGCCGACGTCGCCGCGAAGCTGCCGGTCGACACCGTGTACCACGCCGACGATGAGCGCTTCCACGTCGCCGCCGGCCGCGTCGATGCACTCGCCGCCGCAGCGGACGCCGCAGGTGCTCGCATCGTGCTGGCCGGCGCGAGCGTCAACGCCGCCGATGTCGCGGGCGGCCTTGCCGGTCGTCGTGGGCTCGGCATCAACACCGACCTGACCGCGATCAGCTTTGAGAATGGCGAGTTCGTCGCCGACCGCCCGTCGCTCGATGACTCCGTCGTCGTGAAGTCGGGTTGGACCACGACCGACGGCCTCGTCGGCCTCGCGCTGTTCCGCCCCGGCTCGTTCACGCCGCTCGAGCTCGGGAGCGCCGGCTCGGTCGAGGCGCTCGACGTCGCCGACAGCGGTCGCCGTGGCCAGGAGTTCCTGGGCCTCGAGCAGGCAGCCACCGGTGGCGTCGACATCACCAAGAGCGACGTGCTCGTCGGTGCCGGTCGCGGCCTCGGTGGCCCGGAGCACTTCAAGCTCGTCGAAGAGCTCGCCGCGACGCTCGGTGGCGAGGTTGCCACCACGCGCGCCGTGGTCGATGCCGGCTGGTACGACTACTCGACGCAGATCGGCCAGACCGGTAAGACCGTGTCGCCGAAGCTGTACATCGCGGTCGGCATCTCCGGCGCGATCCAGCACAAGGTCGGCATGCAGTCGTCCGGCACGATCATCGCCATCAACAAGGATCCGCACGCGCCGATCTTCGACTTCGCCGACTTCGGTGTCGTGGGTGACCTCTTCTCGGTCGTCCCCGCACTGGAGCAGAAGCTCAAGGCACGCAAGGGCTGACGCCCGACCTCGAACTGCCGACCACTCCGGAAGAGATCCCGATCATGGCCAAGCCGTCAGCGTTCCCGCCACCAGTGGCCAAGGATGAGTTCATCATGGTGCCCGAGGCGCCCGAGGATGAGCGCCTCGAGGTCGGCGCGCTGTTCGTCGGTGGTGGTCCGGCAGGCATGGCCGGTGCCATCCGGCTGGCACAGCTGATCGGCGACGACGAGGAGTTGCTCGAGCGCCTCGGCGAGGTGCCGATCGCCGTCGTCGACAAGGGTGCGTCGCTCGGCGCGCACCAGCTCTCCGGTGCCGTGGTGAATCCCGGCCCGCTGCGTGAGCTGCTGCCCGGGGTCGACATCTCGAAGATGGGTGGCTACGTCGAGCCCGTCACCGGCGAGGGCGTCTACCTCATGACGAAGCGCCGGTCGCTGCGCCTGCCGACGCCGCCGCCGTTCCGCAACCACGGCAACCACATCTTCTCCCTGTCGCAGCTGACCCGTTGGCTCGGCGAGCAGGCCGAGGAGCTCGGCGTGATGATCATCCCGGAGACCGCGGCCGACAAGCTGCTCGTCCAGGACGAGGTCGTGCGCGGCGTGCGCACAGGTGACAAGGGGCGCGGCAAGGAAGGCGAGGAGCTCGGGAACTTCGAGCCCGGCGCCGAGCTGCACGCGCAGGTCACCGTGCTGAGCGAAGGCACGCAGGGCCACCTGTCGCTCGCCGCGATCGAGCACTTCGGTCTCGAGGCCGACCCACAGGTCTGGGCGATCGGCGTCAAGGAGGTCTGGAAGGTCCCGCGCAAGCTCGACAAGATCATCCACACGCTCGGCTGGCCGCTGCGCACCGGCGCGAAGTTCCAGGAGTTCGGCGGCTCGTTCATTTACCCGATGGGCCCCGACACGCTGTGCATCGGCTTCGTCACGAGCCTTGACACGCGCGACGCGGAGTTCTCCGCGCACGACGTGCTGCAGGAGTACAAGACGCATCCCTTCGTCCGCAAGATCCTCAAGGGTGGCGAGCGCATCGCCTGGGGCGCCAAGACGATCCCCGAGGGTGGCCACTGGAGCATCCCGCGCAAGCTCGCTGTGCCCGGCGCCGTCATCACCGGCGACAGCGCCGGCTTCGTCAACGTGCCCAAGCTCAAGGGCGTGCACCTTGCGATCCGCTCCGGCATGCTCGCCGCCGAGAAGATCTACGCACGGCTCAAGGCCGGCGAATCGCTGCAGGCCGTGGCGCTCGAGTCCTACGACGCAGCAGTGCGCGAGGGCGAGATCGGTCAGGACCTGTTCCGCTCGCGCAACATGAAGCAGCCGTTCCGCAAGGGCTTCTTCATCGGTGGCGCCGTCGTCAACATGATGGAGGCGACCGCCGGCATGCTGCCGGGTGCGAAGTGGCCGAACCATCGCGACTCCGACCAGGACCTATTCCTGGGTGGACGCTCCAAGACGTACCCGCAGCCTGACGGCAAGCTCACCTTCGACAAGCTCTCGAGCGTGTTCATCTCGGGCAACAAGACCCGCGACGACCAGCCAGACCACATTCGCGTGGAGAAGCAGCTGCCGCGCAGCGTGGCGGTCGGCTACGTGAGCATGTGCCCGGCGGCCGTCTACGAGTTGCCGGAGGGCGTGACCGCCGACGGTGACCCCGACGAGATGATCACGATGCACGTGAATCCGTCGAACTGCGTGCACTGCGGCGCCATCACCGCCAAGGGCGGGCGCCTGACGCCCCCCGAGGGCGGCTCCGGCCCCGAGTACACCAACATGTAGCACCGGCAGCGTTGGTGCCGCATGGGCACCGGCGCTGCTGGGAGGATCTGTACATGCAGATCGCTCCCGTGCTCAAGGAACCGAAGGGCTGGTCGCCCGGAACCGTCGCTCCCGCGCCGTCGACACGCCCGCAGGGGCTGGTCCAAGGCGCCTTCGCCGCATGGCGCGGCGTGCAGGAGACGGCGCTCGGTGCTGCGCTCACGCAGGTGCAGGTCGACACGCTGACCCCATTCCTGGCCGCCCAGTTCCGGCTCCCCGAGACGACCGTCCGCAAGGACCTGTCGTCGACGCGCGTCCAGGTCGGCGGGGTCGCGCATGGCGCAGGCAACGTCGCCACGACGATCGGCCACGACATCTACGTCTCCGACGCCGGCTGGGCAACGCGCATCCTGTCTTGGGAGGGGCGCAAGTGGCTCGCGCACGAGCTCGCCCACACCATGCAGTGGCGCCGCCGCGGCGATGCCGCCGGCGCGCAGGGCGGCGCCGAGCGCGATCGCGCCTTCCTCAACCAGTACGTCGGCGGCTTTGCCAGCTACGACGGCAAGGTCTCGGCCGGTGGCTTCGTCCAAGCCGCGACCGAGCTGCTGCGTCGCCGCCGCACCGGCGAGGAGCCGCTCGGCTTCGGCACGCTGCTGCACGATACGCACCCGATGGAGCGCGAGGCCGACGCCGCCATGCGCGCCGCCTTCGGCTGACGTCCGCCATTCACGTCGCCTTCGGCTGACGCGGTCCTGCGTGCCGCCTTCGGCTGATGCGGTCCCGCGTGCCGCCTTCGGAGGTCACGCCGCGGCTTGGAGTTGCGGACAGACTGCGCGTGCTCGGACACCCGTCAGTGGCGCATACGTGTCAGCTGATCATGGGCGCTAGGCGACCATATGTGGTCGCGAACCGCCAATGATCGGCGTCAACATGGATCATGGGCGCTAGGCGACGATATGTGGTCGCGAACCACCAATGATCGCCATTGGCCGGGATGATGGGCGCTGGGCGACCATATGTGGACGCGAACCGCCCATGACCGCCAGCGGGTCGACCGTGCGAGTGTGTGGCTACAGCGTGATCGCGTCAGGGTCGGCGATCAGCGCGAGCGGCTTGGCGCCGAGCGGCAGCCAGACCGAGACGATCCACCAGCCGGGGTCGTCGGCCTTGCGGGCCAGCTCCGGCTCGGGATGCTTGAAGTCGTGGGAGACGCGCACGCGCACCTCGCCTTCGGCGGTCTCGTACTCGATCGCGGGGCGCGAGAATCCGATGTCCTCGTCGGGCAGGAGACGGAAGGTGCGGCGCTCGGTGATGGCTTGGGCCATGAAGATCCTGATCCTTTCGCACCGCTTCGCAGGTGCGTGTCGTCGTGTCCAGGATGTAGCGTACGCGACATGACTGACGACGCAGAAGGTTACGACTACCGCGGCAACTACAAGGCCGCGGTCGAGGAAGCCCTCAAGGGTGGCATTGGCGTGTACGCCGATTTCGACCAGCAGCGCCAGAGCGAGAGCTTCCGCGTGCTGTCGGGCGACCGCAGCCGGCTGATCACCTTCGCCAGCCGCGAGGGCATCTCGACGGGTCACGTGGAGACGCTCCAGACGCTGCGCAGCCCCAAGCCGCTCTACCAGATGGTTGCCGCCAGCGAAGAGGACGCCAAGCGCGTTCGCTCGTACCTGCAGCGCATCAGCGGCTGACGTTCAGCGTCGGTTGCGCCGCTCGGCAGCCTTGCGCTTGGCCTCCGCCACGCGCAGTCGCTGCTCGACGCGGTCGGTCGCACGTGCGCGCTGCATCGCCTGCCAGGCCGGGCTGCGGCGACGTCGATGGCGCGCCACCCCGGGGATGCCGAGTGCCAGCACGAGCGCGGCGATCAGCCACCACGGCGGCAGCACCCAGATCGTCGCCAGCTCGTTGGTGATCCTCACGCCGGTGCCCTTGCCGCCGACGACGACCAGCGTCGGCTGGAACCAGCCCAGCAGCGGCGGATCCTCCCAGCGCAGCACGAGCTCGCGCCGTCCATCCGGCAGCACCGGCTGCACCTTCGTCTCGAGCGTGCGCCCCGCCGAACCGAGGAAGGCCGACAGGTCGACCTCGGCGTCGAGCCGGAGGTCCGTGTCGCCACGATTCTCCACGAGCACGCGGAACTCCTGGCGCCCGCCGCCCCAGATCACGCGCGGCGCCGAGATCTTCCGCACGCGCGCATTCGACACTGCCTCACCCGGCACGCGCAGGATCGCCGTCGCGACGAGGTCCGTCTTGAGGTTGACCTCCGACTGTGGCGTGTCCGGCTCGCCGACGCCCGGGCGCGAGACACGCTGCGACACGGCGAACCCGAGCGCGTACGAACCTGGACGTGCGCCCTCCGGCACCTGCACCGTCACGACCGTGTCGAGCTGCGTGCCGGCCGCAAGTGGCACTGGCTTGGTCGAGGCGAACGTGACCCAGTCGACGGCCTTGGCGCTCCGCGAATCGGGTCCGGCGGGCTCGACCAGGCTGTCGGTGGCGGTCGACCCGGCGAGCGGCAGCGCATCGAAGCGCAGCAGCACGTCATCGGGCGACGTATTGCTGACGCGCAGCTCGAACTCGAGGGGCGTCCCTGGCGGCGCCGTGGTGATCCCGTAGCGCAGGGGGGAGATGGCGACGCGGGGATTCGCCTCGTCGATCTCGATCTTCGACGTCGCGGCGCTCGCAAGCGGCGTTGCCACGAACAGCAGTAGGAACAGCGCGAGGGTGAGCGTGCGACGGATCACAGGGTGCTGCTGCCCGGTACACGCACGCTGGGAACCTGCAGTGCGGCTACTTGGCGAGCACGACGAGGCGTGCCTGTGCCTGATAGCTGCCGGGGGCGCTGGCAGCGGAGGCCGTTGCGCCGAAGGTGAAGGCGCACGTGCCGGTACCGGTCGCGCTCGTCTCGCAGGTCGTGTCGCCCGCGTTCTGCACATCATGTACGGCGGGGGCCGCGCTCCACGTGCCGGTCGCGACGCCACCCACGCTCAAGAGCTGGGCGCCGAAGGCGGAGCTGCCGGCGGCGGGTTCGGCGGGTCCATCGAAATCACTGATCGAGCTGCCGAGGCAGTCCGGTGTGATGCACTTCATGGCCGCCGCTGGCGCGACGGGCGCCGCCGGGTCCTCGAGCATCGTCAACGTCGTGCCCGCCATGTGGTTGGAGGTACCGAAGTCGAGCGAGCAGGTCGCGCCGCCACTCGTGTCCTGCGCCGTCTTCCACGGGTCCGCCACGACGAGTTCACCGATCGCCACGGAGGCGGCGGAGCAGCCGGTCGCGTCGAGATACAGGTCGCTGGTGATCTCACCCTCGACGGGGATCGAGGAGGCCGCGTTGGCCGAGCCGATCGACGGCGCACGCCCCGTCACGAGGCTCGCAGCGATCACCACGAGGAGGGCTGCGAGGGGCAGCCATGCAAGGAGGCGCGAGGTGTGCGGTCGGGTAGTGAGCATGGGGAGCTGCGACGCGACGCGTCGATGTAGGTGGTATCGGCCAGCACGGGCCAGTTCTTGAGGTATCTCAGCGTGCGAGCGTGGGATCGTCG
>JAOPYV010000171.1 GCA_025964435.1 Thermoleophilia bacterium
CGGGAACGTCCTAGGCATGCCCGACATTGCCTCGACTGAGCACGATCGCCACGCCGCCCTCAACGCGCTCGACGGCGCGTTGGAGGCATGGCTCGAACATGAGAGCTTCCGGCGCGCCGTGGCCGAGACGTGCTCGCGCGCCGGCTACTCCAAGGAGGACGTCGAGTTCCAGCTGCGGCACGTCGTGGAGCGCTGCCGAGCCGCGACGATGCGCCGGGTGCTCAACGCCGAGCTGGGCGTCGACGCGGACCTGAGCGTGGCACCGGAGACGGTGCTCGTGCTGGCGTCGGGCGGCGTGCCCGGGCTGGTGATCGAAGGCATCGCGGCAGCGTTCGCGATCGGCGCGAAGGCGCTGGTGCGCCCATCGCGCGACGAGACCGTGCTGCACCACCTGCTGCGGGAGCTGCCGACGCTCGCGCCCTCCGCCGCGCACCGGATCGAGATCGTCGGCGTCGAGGGCGAGGATCCACCATGGGAGCGCGCCGAGGCGGCGATCGTCTTCGGTTCGGACTCGACGATCTCCTACGTGCGCGACCACCTGCCCGAGACCGCGCGCACCCGCGTGGCTGGCTATGGATCGCGGCAGGGCATCGCCGTGATCGCGCCCGGCGCTGGCATCGACACGTGGTGGGCCGAGCACCTCGCCGACGACGTGCTGACCTTCCGCCAGCGCGGCTGCATGAGCCCCTCCTGGATCTACGTCGTCGGCAGCGAGGATGACACCGCGCCGATGGTGGATGCGATCGGCCGCGAGCTCGCCACCGCACGGGATCGCCACCTCGCCCCCGGCGTCGACGATTCCGTGGCCCAGCGCCGCGCCAACGACGCGGACGTGCTCGGTGCGATTGCCGCCGGCATGGCGCCGGATGCGACCGCCCTCTACGCGGGCGATGCACGACTCACCGTCGTGCGCGTGCCTGACGTCGAATCGCTGCGCCCACAGGTCGGCGCACTGGGCTCACTGCTGCAGACGGCCGTGGTCGTCGCCGACGATGACTGCTACCGACAGGTCGAGCAGATCCTCAGCGAGGTCGGCTGCACGCGGATCGTCCTGCCGGGCGAGGCGCACGAGCCGGATCCGCTCTGGCCCCAGGACGGCATCGGCCGCGTGGCGCCCCTGCTGGGTCAGTGACCGCCGTCGCTCGCGCCGGGGGCGATGCCGCCTGCGGGATGTGACGGCATCTCTGCCCAGCCGGCGTCTGCTTCGCCGGGCACGCCGAGCGCACGCGTGCCGCGCGTCGTACCGGTCGCGATGCGATCCAGCACGTTGAGCTGCAGCTCGCCGTACTCGCGCACGGGGTCGTCCTGGGCGAGCGGTTCGATGAGCGCCTTCACGCGCTCGAAGATCTGCTGGGAGAACTGGGGCGTGGCACCGGTGACCAGCTGGTCGATGTCGTACACGGTGACGCGGGATGTCGAGGGCTCGGCCATGTGTGGAACCTACCCCAACCGGCCACTGCTTGGCCACGGATCCGGCCGTTGTGTCCCGCAACCGGCTGCCCTCGACCACCCGATGACTCGGTAGATGCCCCCCGCGATCCTCACCCCCCGTCACGCCACGGCCGCCGCCCCCGCCTTCGTCGATGCCGCGTGGCTCGCCGCGAACCTCGAAGCGGTGCGCGTCATCGACACGCGACGCGGCGCCGACTACCTCGATGCCCACGTGCCGAGCGCGAGCTCCTTCGCCCTCGACGCGCTGCTGGTGGAGGACACGAGCCACGCTGCCCTGCACCGCCTCGCCCGCGCGGCCCAGGCAGCCCTGGCAGCCCGCGGCATCGCCCCCGATGACCACGTCGTACTGACCGACGACTCCGATGGCTCGGCCGCGCTCGGCGCACTCGTCTGCCGGCTGGCCGGCATGACTCGAATCAGCGTGCTGCTCGGCGGCATCAGCAGCTGGCGGCGCAGCGGCCATGGCGTCGCCCACGCGCCGAGTGACCTGCGCGCAGTCGCAGCCGAGGCCTGGGCCGACGTCGAGACCCGATTCACGCACGTCGCCACCTTCGAGCAGCTCGAGCACGCGGTGCGCACCAGCACTGCCCACGTGATCGATGTGCGCTCCCAGCTCGAGCATGACGGCATCATCGGCTCGCCCTGCTGCCGCAGCCGCGGGGCGATCCCCGAGAGCATGCACGTGGAGTGGACCGCCTTCGTCGACATGGCGGGCCTGCCGCACGGCATCGAGCGGGTGCGCGCGATCGGCGAGCACCTCGGCCTCGGCCGCGACGAGGCGATCATCCTCAGCTGTCATGCAGGACACCGCGCGGCAGTCGCCGCAGGGATCCTGCGCAGCGCGGGCTTCAGCAACGTGCGCGTCTCGCTCGGCTCCTGGCACGAGTGGTCGGCGCGCGCCGCGGAGCGAGCAAGATGAGCACGATCTCCGGCGCCAGCCTCTCCGTCCTCAAGTCCTTCATCAACGGAGCCAACGCGCAGTACCGCGAGGCGGGGCTGGGCGAGTACCAGATGCGCGTCGACGGTGGCGGTCGCGTCACGACGCCGAACGCGCCCGCCGCCGGATCCCGGACACCGTCCGCGACGGGCACGGCGAGCGCCGAGCAGGCGACGGCCGGCGCCGCCGCCGCGGCAGCTCCCGCGAGCAGCGCCGCACCGGCCGCCGAGGCTGCAGCCTCCACCGGCCCGGCCGCCGCAGCCCCCGCCGGCGCGGCGCCGAAGATCGTGGACCTGCAGCAGGGCGCCGACGGTGCATTCACGCTCAAGTGGGAAGCCGTCGAGGGTGCGAAGCAGTACGGCGTCTACCAGGACGGCAAGCTGCTCGGCCACGTGCCGTCGCCCGCCTTCGCCGGCAAGCTCGCCACCAGCACGGGCGGTACGATCCAGTTCGATGCAGTGCGCGCTGACGGCACGCGCACGCCGCAGACCCCGGCGCTCGTCGTGGCGCGCAGCAAGGACGGCAAGCTCAGCTTCGAGGTGCCCGGCGCGCAGGCGGCCGCAGCTACAGCAGCCGCAGCGCCAGCACCGTGACGGCCGAGGCCCCCACCATGAGCGCCAGGTAGCCGTAGACCAGCTCCTGGGGCGCTCCACGCTGGTTCGCCCGCCACATGCGCACGGCCGCGAACAGGGTCGCCGAGACCCCGATCGCTGCCACGAGCACGACGAGCGCCAGCCGCATCAGAACAGCTTGACGGCGCCGCGCGGCGCGCGGGCGCCGGCATCACCGATGGCGAGCAGCGTGCCCGACGAATCCACGACGCTGATGCTGCGCGAGGCAGCGGGGAAGCTCTTGCGCAGGCGCGTGAGGAAGCCTTGGACGAGCTGGCCCTGCACCTTCACGCCGGCACCCTTCCACTGCTCCTGCGCGGTGGGATCGCTGAGCTTGATGACGAGCACGGCGGCCGTCACCTTCGCACGGTAGGGCTTGACCTTGGCCGGCAGCACCGCGCCGCCCACTGCGGGCAGCAGCGTCGCGTCGGTCGAGACGGTGATCTTCGCCTGCTGCATGACCGTGGTCGCATCGGTTGCGACGCGCAGCGCCTCGGGCGAGTTGCCCTTGTTCGTGCCATCGGTGGTCGTGGTCGCCGCTGCCGCGCCGGCCGCTGGCGTCGTTGCCGCGCCCGGGGTCGTCGCCGCACCCGGAGTCGTGACGGGAGCGCCGGTGGCGGGGTCCGTCGCGCCGGGGTCGGTCGTTGCGCCAGCGCATGGATCAGCCGGCGTCGCCGGCGTCAGCGCCGGGTCGGTCGCGGCGCCCGGCGTCGCGGCCGGGTCGGTCGTCGCACCAGGCGTCGCTGCCGGATCGGTCGCCGCGCCCGCTGCGCCAGCAGCTGCGGGATCGGTCGCGCCCGCC
>JAOPYV010000187.1 GCA_025964435.1 Thermoleophilia bacterium
GCGCATCGAGGAGATGTTCGAGAGCGTGCGCATCTGTCGGCAGGTGCTCGACGGGCTGCCCGAGGGCCCCGTCATCGCCGACGACCGCAAGGTGGTGCTCCCGCCGCGCGCCGAGCTGCACACCTCGATGGAAGCCGTCATCCACCACTTCAAGCTGGTCACCGACGGCTTCCAGGTCCCGGCCGGTGAGGTCTACTCGGCGATCGAGTCCCCGCGCGGCGAGCTCGGCGTGCTGCTCTCATCCGACGGCGGCACCCACCCGTGGCGCGTCAAGTGGCGCGGCCCGAGCTTCGTCAACCTGCAGGCCGTCTCCGCGATGGTCGGCGGCGAGCTGATGGCCGACCTCATCGCCACCGTCGGCTCCGTCGACGCCGTGATGGGCGACGTCGACCGCTGACGCGGTCTCGTAGCGCCGGGTGCATGGGGCGCCGGCGCGCGCCGGATCCGTTCGGCCCAGCCAGACCGGGGTGTCGCACATGAGCATCCAATACGCGACATGAGGTTCGACACGTGCCGGAGCGTTCCCGCGCACGTCGCCCGCACCGCAGCGAGTAGCGTAACCGTACTATCTGGCAGGCCGCCACGAAAATCCCCGCACTTTGCGGGAATGTGCAAGAACTATCGAGATTGTCACTCGATGAAACCTTGCGCGGGCCGTACGGACCACGTATACCCCCGACAGTCCGGAGTCGCCGAGGGGGCGATCTCCACTGTCATATCGAAGGGGAAATTACATGCGTCTGACTTCCACGTTGCGGAGCGCACTTGCGACCGCACTCGTCTCCGGAGCCCTGCTGCTTCCGGCCGGAGCCTTTGCGGCGCCGAACTTCTCAGTTGGTCTCACGTCAGCTGGTCCGTACGTCGCTGGCGATACCGCCACGTACACGCTGACCGTGACGAACGCCGGCGACGCCCTGCCGCCCTTCACTGAAGGCGACCTCGAGCTGAGCTGGAACGGTTCGCCCGTCACGGTTGTCGGCACACCGGTCAAGGCCGGCGCGAATGCAGCGGCCCTTACAGTCGCAGCAGGCTCAAACTCAGTGCATGTCGAGGACACGTTCGGTGCGGGTGCCGCTACCGTTGCCTTCGCGGTGCAGCTCCCGACCTTCTACACGACCTCCTTCGACGTTGACGTCACCGGCACGGGCGGCGACCTCGCAGCTGAGTTCGCCAGCGACACGAGCCGCACCGTCTCCAAGGGTGGAGCAACGAACGTTGACTTCTCCTTCTCGGGACTCACGCCGACGCCTGGTCTGCTGGACAAGTGGGTCACCAAGGGTGGCTCGTTCACGGCAACCGTGACGGTCAAGAACAACGGTGGTTCCGCCGCCAACTACATGGTCGTCGACACTGACGCGTTCGGCAACGAGAGCCTGCTCAGCCCGACCTTCGCGCCGAACCCGGCCTTCGATCCCGTCGTCACGGTGGTCGCCAACGGATCGTGTGCCCCGATCGCCGGAGGCGAGTGCCGCATCGATGCGCTCGCCAGCGGTGCATCGGTGACCTTCCCGGTGCAGGTGACGGCTCTGACCCACTTCGGTCGGGTCTGGCTGAGCGCTGGCGTGAACCAGTCGGCCAATACGAGCATCAGTGATGACTACGACGGTTCCAGCATCGCCGTGACGGACGGAACGACTGCTGCTCCGATCGTCAGCTTTGCCGACGCCCCGACGATGTCGGCCGGCAACGCCGATGTCGTGTTCAACGCAGAAGCGATCAACCTCGGTCCCGACAAGATCACGAACGGCCTGCTGAACGTCTCCGCCAAGTCCTTCACCGCCGCAGGCGACGAATGGTTCTTCGGTCCCGGCCAGCTGCAGTCGATCTCGAAGGTGACGATCTCCACAGGCGCCGCCTGCGCCAACCAGATGAACGGTGCAACCCCTGTGCTCGACTCCTGGGTCTGCCCCGTGGCAGAGCTCGCAGTGGGAAGCCGAATCACCTTCCAGGTGACGGCGAAGTTCCCGACGGCCAAGGCTGACCAGAACGGATGGGTGTCCGGCGAGATCGTCGCAGCCTCCTATGAAGGTGACGGCTCAACGGGTGGAAGCCACTCCGTGCGGCTCAACCCGACCAAGACGCAGGACCTCGAGGTCATGGCCAGCTCCGCTGCCGTGATCGGTGCTGACCGTATTGGCGCACAGACGATCACCGTCACCAACAAGGGTGCGACCAAGAGCGAGAACGTCTCGGTCCACGGTTCACTCCGCGGTGTCGCTGGTACGTTCGACGTCGCCACGATGCCCGGCAACTGCACCGGCGTCACGAAGCCGCAGTTCACGGTCTGCTACCTCGGTGCCATCGAGCCCGGTGCCAAGAAGACGATCGTGCTGCCGGTCCGCGGTGGAACGAAGCTCGGCGCTCTTGCCGCGACCTACTGGGTCATGGGCACGGAGTTCGATGCGAACCCGGACAACAACGAGATCACCCACGTCGTGGACGTCGTGAAGGCAGCATCCGTGCCGCTGGGCGCCAAGATCGGCAAGGGCGCTGCACTCAAGGGCAAGACGTTCGCAGCCAAGGGCATGGTCACCAAGGTCACCTGCCCCAGCACCTGCACCGTCAAGGTCCAGCTCTGGGCCAAGCGCAGCATCGCAATGAAGCTGAAGCTGAAGCTCCCGAAGCGAGGCGACGTGCTCATCGGCACGGCAACGAAGAAGAGCAACGCCAAGGGCGCGACGACCGTCGTGACCAAGGTTGCCAAGGCACACAAGGCGAAGATCGCCGCGTACAAGTCGGCCTTCGTGGTCACCCGCAAGACGACGGCCGTCTCCACGGCAGCTGCAACAAAGGGCGCAACCACGCTCTCCACGCAGAACGTCACCATCAAGAAGTAGCTCGCCCTCAACGCGAGCAAGGTTCAGGACGGGTCGTCACCTTCGGGTGGCGGCCCGTCCTGTCGTTACCGGTGCCGGTGGGTAGAGGAGGCGCATGCGCATTTCGCGAGCCGCCCTCATCGTGCTTCTGCTCCTCCTGGTCGCCCTGGCGGCAGCCGGCTGTGGCAAGGACGCCAGCCCCGAGCGCGACCCGTCCTCATCCGCATCGGCGCAGCAGTTGCCCGAGGGCTGGCCGGAGGAGATCGAGCTGCCGGCGGGGTCGCGGATCAAGAACAGCCTGAGCGCCGATGACCAACGGTCGGTCTCGGTCGAGACCGACGACACGCTCGCGGAGATCGTCACCTACTTCGAGACCGAGCTCGCGGCGTGGCAGGCGGAGCAGACGGGCGACGCCGCGACGGAGCTGTCGGCCTTCCTGACCTGGACGCGTGAGGGCGATCGATTCACGCTCATCGTCAGCGAAGCGGCGGCGGTGCGCACCTTCGTCGCCAGTGTCGCGCCGGTCGAGTTGGACCCGACGGCAAGTCAGCCCTGACGCGTCGGTCGCGACGACCTTCGAAGCATCGGAACAGGTCCTACCGCGTCGTCGAAACTGGGGAGTGTGCGCGGGCCCAAGAATCCGGTAGGGTTCGCTCGAAGCTCGGCGCCCACGTACATGCATGTGCGCGCGAGTGGGCGATGGAAGTAGCAGGACGATGACCCAGAACGACACGACGACGCTGGTCGAGCGCATCGAAGCGGTGGCCGCGCGCTATCCGAGTTCGAAGAGCGCCATCATTCCTGCCTTGCATCTGGCGCAGGAGGCGTACGGCTGGCTGCCCGCCGAGGCATTCGAGGCCGTCGCAGAGGCGCTCGACACGACGCCCGCGTTCGCCCAGTCGGTCGCGACCTTCTACGACATGTTCCACCTCCAGCCGGTCGGCAAGCACCTCATCGAGGTCTGCACCAACGTCGCCTGTGCGCTCAATGGCGCCGGTGGCGTGCTCGACGAGTTCGAGCAGCAGCTCGGCATCCACAACGGCGAATCGACGAGCGACGGCCAGTACACGCTGCGCAGCGTCGAGTGCCTCGGCGGCTGCGGCACCGCGCCGACCGTCGCCGTCAACAACCGCTTCCGCGAGTTCTTCGAGCGCAGCC
>JAOPYV010000194.1 GCA_025964435.1 Thermoleophilia bacterium
GCGGTCTCGCGCGGTGGCGGTGCCACTGGAGTTGACGGCCGAGATGCGCAGGTCGCGCAGCTTGGCGCCGCGCGGGATGCGCACCTGCAGCTCGCGTGCATCGCCCACCCAGATCGGCGCCGCGAGCTGGCGTGCGCCGCGGGGATTGCTGCTGGCCCGCGCTTCACGCGAGGCGGGATCCGGGCCCTCGCCATCGGTCTCGAGCTCGACCCAGCGCGACCAGCGCTGGTCGGCGCCACGCGCGCGCAGCTCCAGCTCAGCTGATGTCGTGCCGAGCCACGAGGCGGCGACCAGGTCGGCGCGGATCGGCAGGCGCACCAGCCGCGTCGTCGGGCCGGTCGTGCGCGTCGTCGCATCGGGCACCGTGACCGTGCGCAGCACGCTCGCCGGCGCTGGCGCGACGGTTGCTGCGCGCAGTGCGGGCGCAAGCGCGGCCAGGGCAACGAACGTCGTCGCAAGGAGCAGTACGGGGATTGCACGCGAATGCACGAGGCGCATGCGCGCACTGTAGCGCACGATCTCGATAGCCTGCGCGAGATGTATCGCACCGACCCCATCACCGGCGCTGACCGGCTCGTCGCGCCGGGCCGCGCCGCGCGGCTCGGACCCCGCCCGCATGGCTGCCCCTTCTGCGGCGGCCACGAGCAGATGACCCCGTCGGAGACGGGCCGGATCGCCGCCCGCGACGGCGACGCCCGCGGCGCGCTCGCCGAATGGGCCGCGCGCAGCTTCCCCAACACCTTCCCACTGACGGATCCCCACGAGATCGTCGTGCCGACGCCGCGCCACGTGACCAGCTGGCGCGAGCTGACCCTGCCGGAGCTGCAGGACGCAATCGTCCTGATCCTGCGCCGCCGCGCGGCACTGGTCCGCGACGGCTTCTACGTCCACGTCTTCGTCAACGACGGCGTCGCAGCCGGCGCCTCGCTCGCCCACGCGCACGCCCAGCTCGTCGTGCTCGCTGCCAGTGAACAGACCACCCGCCTGACCCACGGCGTCCGCACCGATGCGCCCGATGGCTGCGTCCTCTGCGCGCAGCTCGACGGCCCACTGCTGATCGAGCGCGGCCTGCACCACTCGCTGCTCGCGCATCCCGTGCCGCGCATGGCGGGGGGCCTGCTGATCACCGCCAACTCGCACGACTGGACGATCAACGACGAGCACCCGGCCGAGCTGGCGGCGCTGCTGCACCGTGCGCTCCAGGCCGCCGACCCCGGTGACCTGAACATCTGGCTCGTGGCCGACGAGTCGCGCCAAGCCCACTGGTACATGGAGATCCAACCGCGCACCGCGAACCTCGCGGGCGTCGAACTCGCCCTCGGCCTCAACGTGAGCGCCGCCGAACCCGCCGATACGGCGACCACCCTACGCGAGCGCCTCGCCCAGTCACGCTGACCGAGCGCGCGGTCGCGACCATGGCCTACGCCTCGTCGTCGTCCGGCACGGCCTCGCCGCGTCGCGCCTTGCGGTAGGCGCTGTCGTCTTCCTCACCGCGCACGTTGCCGAGCACGGGGCGGCCGGTGCCGATGGCCGGCTTGCCGTCGGCGGGATCGCCATCGGGGTACCACTCCACCAGCGTCTCTCCGGCGAACTGGGAGCTGTCGGGCATCCGTCGTCGATACCACGAGCGCGCCATCGACCAGAGCACGGCGCAGGTCGCCGCGAAGCCGATCCAGCAGATCATCGAGTGCGCGAAGGCGCCGACGAACGGAATCAGCCGCACCAGGCGGAACAGGATGATGCCGACCAGCGCGCTGACCCCGGGCGGGACGCTGCGCCCCGTGCGCCGCACCGCAAGTACCCGCTCGCCCACGATGCGCGCCAGCGCCAGGTAGCCGGCGCCGCTGACGAAGATGCCGAGCAGCGGGATGAAGAGCGCGAGCGGTGCGCCGACGATCGTCACGAACAGGAAGACGACGAGGCCGACGGTCATCGCCAGCGACAGCGGCAGCCACAGCGCCACGCGATCGGGCCGCGTCGCGATCAGTCGCCCCGGCGGGTCGACGACCCGCGGTGAGACCTGCACGATGAGCGGCCCGACGATGACGAGCATGACCGTCACGATCAGCCAGAAGGCGAAGGAGAACTCCACGCCGATGCCGAGCGCGACCTGCAGTGCATCTCCAAAGAGCCGACCCATGCGCCTATCGTACCCCGCACGGCACGATCGACGCGGTCGCGCCTCAGACCATGAACGCACCAGGGGCCCCGAAGGAGAACCTGGAAGGAACGTCGCCGAGCAGGATGCGAGGCGTCAGGGTCGACGGGCCGATTGCAGGGATGCAATCGGTCGACCCGGGTTCCTGGAAGGTCTCCTTCGGGGCCCCTCGGCCCGGACTCACCTATCAGTCTTCGGTGTTCTCCTCCGGAGCCTCAGCCGTCTCGGTATCCGTGCCACCGGTGCCGATGTCGATCGACTCGACCGTGGCGGCGTCAGCGGGAACCACGACGTCGCCGCCGAGCTCCAGTGCCGGCTGCGCGTCGGCTGCCGCATCGCCCGGGTCACCGTCGATGACGCGTGCCACGGCGACCAGCTTGTTGCCGGCCCGCAGCTTCATCACCGTGACGCCCGAGGCCGTGCGGCTGTAGCGCGAGACCTGGTCGACGCTCTGGCGCGTGATCGTGCCTTCGCTCGTGATGAGCATGACGCCCTGGCCC
The DNA here is from genome assembly GCA_025964435.1 of Thermoleophilia bacterium. Lineage (GTDB taxonomy): Bacteria > Actinomycetota > Thermoleophilia > Gaiellales > SKUG01 > JAGQUL01. The sequence goes on from JAOPYV010000194.1 coordinate 2,659, forward strand.
GGTCGCACGCTGAGCGCGGAGACGAGCTTGCCCTTGCCTTCGATGTTGCCGAAGGCACGC
>JAOPYV010000200.1 GCA_025964435.1 Thermoleophilia bacterium
GCGCATCCGCCTCGAGAGCGGCGACGCCCTGCGTCGAGCCGTATGCCTTCGCGATCGAGACCTGCACCGCCTCGGGCAGCTGCCCGAAACGCGCCTGCTTGCCGACCAGCTCGGCCGGGACGGGCGCCTCGAGCGTTCCCTTCGCGCCGGCCGCGAGCTTGGAGGTCGCAGTGTTCGCGTCTGCTCCGGCGACCGGAGCCGTTCCGGCGCCGGCAACGGTCGTGCCGCCTGCCGTCGTGGTGGTCGTTAGGGGCGGCAGGGTCGCACCGGCCGCACCGGCCGCCTGCAGGATGCCCGCGGGCAGCGCGGAGAGCTGCGCCTGGAGGCTGGCCAGCTCGGCCTGGTCGAGGTTGCCACTGCGAATCTGGTTGAGCAGGCCACGTGCGATGCCGGTCAGCTTCTGCACGTCACCCGTCAGGTCGGCCTCGGTCTTCGCCACGCCGCCGCCCTTGCTGGAGCTGGGGCCTCCGGCGACGAGGGCCGCGCCAGCGCCGGCGCCGGCCACTGCCGCGGCGACCCCGCGGGGCGAGCCCGCCTTGTTCTGGCCACGGGAATCGAAGACGGTCACCGCGCCGTTCTTCTCGAGCGTGCGGACGACCGACGCCTCGAAGATGCGGACCTTCACGCCACCGATCGTCTGGTTGCCGAGGCCGAGCTTGTGCTTGGCACCCTTGGCGTCGAGGCGGTATGGGCCCTCAGTCCGATCGAACACGACGATGCTGCCGTCGGGGAACTTCTTGCCCCAGCCGTTGGCGACCTTGACGGACTGCAGCTTGTCAGCCGGCGTGGGCGTGATGCGGTACTCCACGGCTGGGATCGCCTTCGTCCCGTTCGTGTGCTGCATGTAGTACATGCCGTCCTTCTTCACCTTGGTCCAACCGGGACCCCAGGTGACCTTCGGCGCCTTGCTGTCCTTCGCGGACGCCTTGAAGGACGGGAAACCGAAGTTGGCGCCATCGACGGACGCCTGCATCGGCTTGCCGCGCTCGGCCTTGCCGAACCCGGACTTGGCGACCGCGACGCCGACGACGCCGTCAGTGCCCGTGCCGGTCGAGCCGACGGTGGTGCCTGCGGCGCTGATGGGCAGCGCGGCGGAGCCGTCCGTCGGCTTGGGAACGATCGTGGTTGCAGCCGTCGGCGCCGCGGTGACGCCCGGGACGACGGTCGGGGTGCCCGCAACAGCGGGGGCAGGGGCGGTCGGCACGGTGCCTGCGGTCGGAGCCGTCGGAGCGGTCGGAGCTGCTGCGCCGGGCGCGGCCGGCTGCGCGCCGGCTGCAGGGGCGGTTCCCCCGCCGACGACGACGAGTCCACCACCGTTGGTTGCGGGCGTGACACCACCTCCCGACGTGGCGTCGCCCAGCTGGACCGTGAAGGAGTTGCCACCGTTGCCGCCGACCGTCACCGAGCTCGCGGGAGCATGCGGTGTGGGTGCGCCGTTGGGCAGCACCGCGTTGACCGGGCCGGGAACCGGCGCCATGTTGAGGATCCCTGCGAGCTGGGGGTTCGTCGCGGGACTCGTATTGGGTGTCGTGGGAATCGATGCCATGGCGGTGGGGGCTCCAGGCGGATATGGGGGGCGCCGGTTCGCAGGTGGGGACCGCGAGCGACAGGTGTCCACCACCATGGAACGACGGAATCGGCAATCACGCAAGGGGAAATTGCAGATCTTCCGAAACGCTCTGGCAAAGCGGGTGGCCGAGCGCTGCCGACGCGACGCTCAGGCCGTGCCCTCGCTGATCGGCGACGAGTTGATGATGGCATTGCCACCCGTGGTGGGGGACGGGTACGTACCGGCCCTGTTGACGATGGGTCCGCCACCCAGCTGGGTCTGGCGGCACGTCCTGTTCTTGAGGCTGGGAACGCTGGAGCCGCATCGCCACGGGGGGCTGAACGGAATGGAATAGGCATCGGTTGCGATGACCTCGTCGCTCGCGTTATCCACGGCACCGGTGCGGAGCGAGAACTGCTTCTTGTGCTCGATGACGATGCGAACGACCGCGTCACGGGTCAGGATCGAGCAGGCTGCCGAGAACACGACGCCGGGATCGAACACGGGACTGCACGGATCACATGGCCCCTCCTGCGCACCTGAATACCGAACGCTGGTCCAGTAGCACTCCCCGATGCCCCGGGCCTTGACGACTGGATTAGTACCCGCGGCGCCGCTCGGCGTCACGATCTGCCCACCGGGGCTCACCCAGATGCCACCACTCCGCAACCAGGCAGGAAGCGGGATGACGTTCTCGTTCGACGCAGCATTCGCCACATCGCCGGGGGTGGTGATCATCGGTGTGTTCAACCCTGCTTGGAGCGGCTTGAGACCGGCGCACTGACCACGCTTCGGCACGACGCAGGAAGCGGTCGGGATCGTCGCGGTGCCTCCCGCGACATCGACGATGCGACTGTCGGGGGCAGGCATGACCTGATAGCCGGCGCCGGCGACCGCACCGGGAAGGATGCGCGAGGAGATCCCTCCGGTCCGGGCGTAGTAGGTATAGGTGTGCTGCTCGCTGTAGGTCGTGCAGAACTCGCCATAGGGTCGGTTCGTGAACGTGTACTTGAGCAGCGTTCCGTTCCCATCCAGTGCAGGATAGATGCCGGTCTGATTGTCCACGTTGAAGTCGCCGCCACCCGCGACGGGGATGAAGTCGAAGCCGGTCGCGTAGGCCGTCATGCAGTTCGGGGCCGTGCTCGCGAGCGTGCAGGTGACGAGCCCGAGCCCGTTGAAGAGCGCACAGAACTCCGTCGCCGAACCACCCAGGTACGCGGACGTCGGCGTCTTGACCGGAACCACGTACTCGCCCCCGGTCTGCATCGTCCCGCCGAGGTGGTAGTCCTTGACCACTCGATCGAAGTACATGCCGATCGAGCCCGCTGGCGTGGGGCGGAACAGGACGAGCGCGCGATTGCGGACGCCGGGCTCGACCACGACCGACGGACCGACAGAGGCACGTCCGGGCGCGCCGTGGAAGGCAGGAACCTCCTTGGAATCCCAGCGCTCGCTGCCGGAGCCGGCCGATTCCGGCAGGCCGACGAGGTTGTAGTCGCCGGCCGGGACGTTCTGGAACACCACGAGCCCCTCGGGCGTGACCGACCCGGTGCTCGGCCACGTCGTGCCGTCGGTGTTGCGCAGCGTGAACGGCACCGTGACGCGCCGCATCGTCACGAAGGGGCTGGGCGCCGTCTCGCTCTGGCCCATGCCGGCGATCCAGTTGAAGGCCGAGGCGCAGCCCGGGCGCGGAGCTGGCGGGCAGCCATTCATGCGAATGCCCGTGGCGCCCGTCGGCGCGCAGCCCTGCAGCGTCATGCGCTCGTCCGACTGGTTCGTCACGCGGCACACCTCGACCACGAGGGAGCCGACCTGCTCGACACCGCGACGATCGATCGAGACCGACATCTCATGCCGCAGCTTCGCGGGGGTCGATCCATATCGCGCAGCGAGCGCGGCGTCGACGCCGAGCTCGAGGTCGATCCTGAAGTAGTCAGGCGTCACGCCGTCCTTGTCAGCCGGGCCCACGCCGTCGACCTTGCCATCGACCGCCGTCGACGTCGCCAGCTTCAAGATTGCAGATCCTCCGCCGATGCCATCCAGCTTGAGCGAGCCCGGACGCACGTTCGTCGTCACGTTACAGGTGTCATTGACCTTGCGGCAGTCCGCCCGCTCCATCCAGGAGCGATCCGTGACGAGGTCCTCCTGCGCCCGCACTCCCGCCGACGTCAGTGAGGCCTGCAGCTTCGCCACGCCGCGCAGCTTCGCACCGCCGGCCGTGGCGAACGCGACGCCAGAGGCCACGACGGCGAGGATCAGCACCGCGATCAGGACCTCGACGATGGTGAAGCCGGACTCACGCCTCATGCGCAGCCTTCCCTGGTCGTGACGAGCGTGTAGGTGGCACCGGACCTGGCGAAGCAGTCGAGGTTCGCGGGCGCGAAGCTCGAGACCTCCCAGTCGGAGGCGGTGGGAAACATCGGTGGCGGGTTGTCGTACAGCGCGGGCAGGTACTTGTAGCGCCGGAACTGGTACCCGGCACCGCTACCCGGCTGGTTCATGAGCGGCGAATAGTGGCCGGAGATCGAGCCCGCGATCTCGGCGGTTCCCGGGCACAGGTAGCCGCCGGCCGTGGGGATCGGCGTTCGCCACGTCGGTGCGATCGACGTCAGGCCGGACATCGTCACGATCGCGCCGCGCATGGTCACGCCGCACGCAGTCTGCTCATGGAAGATCAGGTCACCCTCGGCGAGCGCACCGAAGCTGGAGCTGGCCTGCCCATTCGCCGACCCGACATTGCCACCACCGCGAACGTTGATCGTCGGTGCGCTTCCGGTGCCGTAGTTCGTCGCACCCGTGACCGACGCGGACACCACCATCGCCCGGGCGTTCGCGCCGAGCGAGCCGACGAGGTTCGCGTCGCCGGCAAGCACGACGACCGCGCCCTGGTTGGTGCCGGGAATGCCAGCCGCCGGATTGGTGACGTTCGCGTTGAGCACTTCACCGGTGCTGAGGCGCACCATGTTGTCAGCGGGTGACATCGAGACGGTCACCTCGCTCGTCGCCGCGGGGCATGCCATCGAGATGCCGGGCCGCTCCGCGGCAGGGCCCTGGCAGATCCGACGCACCTCGGCGGCGGTGTCGCGGGCACGCAGCAGGTTGATGCGTGCACCCGTGTTCGGGCGGGCCACGGATCCACAGCCGACAATGTTGCCGACCGACGTGGAGACGCGTGCCGAAGCCGTGCAGGTCACGCCAGGGTCGATGCGGATCTTGTCCCCGGTGGGCGCCCACGATGCGTAGGAGTTGAAGAAGGAGGTCTGGTAGCCGTTGGAGTGGACCCGACCCTCGAGCGTCGCCCCGATGCCGAAGCGGATCGGGCCGTCGATCAGCATCTGGTAGTCGGCGAACCAGGACGGCCGGAACTCCATGCGATAGACGATCGGCTTCGTCGTCGTGCCGCCTGCCGCCGTCCAGATGCGCACGAAGACCACGACCTTGCCGGCCTTGGTCGTGCCCCAGGTCGGCAGCTTCACCGAGTAGACCTGCCAGTTGCCCATGCGGCCGCCGCTGAGCGGCTGCTGCACCGTGAACCGTCCGTAGGCCGGCACGCGGGCGGTGTCGACCGTTCCCAGGTCGGCGCGGAGGCTGCTGTTGGCGACGACCGCGCCACCGGCGACGTCGACGTAGCGCGTGAGCGTCGCCGCGTTGGGAACGAAGCCGTCGTGCTCGCCCGCGGAGAGCGAGCTGTAGATCGACGACAGCACGGTGCCTGCGGTGCGGGCGACCTCCTGCCCCGTGGCGTCCTCCTGCTTGGAGCGCGTGCCATCGCGGGAGGAGAAGGAGGAGACCATGATCGCGACGATGATGAAGGACGCGAGCAGCATCAGCACGATCGCGGCGACGAGCGCGCCGCCACGCTCGCGGTCGGACGCCACGTTCGGTGTCGAGCGGGCGATCAGCATCCGAGCGCCGCTCGATAGGTGGCGGTGTCGCGGGAGCGAACGGCGATCGAGGTCGTGTCTGCCTGCTCCGAGATCGACTTCCCTGCCATGGAGGAACTCACGAGCGTGGCGCGCACGCCGACGACCCAACGTCGCTGGTTCTGCGCCACGGCCTCACCGGGTCGCGTCTGCCACGGTCGGCAGGGGATCCCTGCCGGGGCGCGTGACGCGGCACAGGCCGACGGGCTGCACAGCAGGTCATAGGTGAACGGCTGGCGATTGACCGACGCCAGTCGACCGTCGGCGGACATGAGCACCTTGCTCTCGATCGCGCCACCCCCGCATGCGGCACCCGGATCCACGGTGCGGCGGATCACGAAGGATGTCCCCTCCGTGACGGCTCGCCACATCACGCACTCGACGCCGGCTGCCGTGCTGGCCGCATCCACACGCAGCGCGAGCTGGGTCGGCGTGGCGACGACCACGTCATCGATGTCGAGCGTGGCGCCTGCTGTCTCGGGGTCCGTGCTCCTCGCGACGGCGTTCGTCCGGACGGCGCTCTGGAACTCGCTCGGGTCGCGCAGCCGCGAGTTCGCGCGGTCCTCGGTGATGGCCCGTGCGACATCGTCGCGGAGCGCTGCCGTCGTGCGCTCGATCGCGGCATCCGAGACGGCACCGGTGCGCGATGCACCGGATCCACCGAGTGCGTTGACGAAGACGGACGTCACCAACGCTGCTGCGATCGAGAAGAGCACGAGCGCGATCATGATCTCGAGCAGCGTGAAGCCGCGCTCACCGGAATCACCTGTCGTCCTTCGACGTGCGGGCACCAGCGAACGCATACGCAGAGGATGTGGGACATCGCGCAGCATCGAATGGTTGCATCGTCATGCGCGACCCGAACCTTGATCCCGATTCAAGGCAACGGTACGAATGGCCGTTGAGGTCGACATGGAGCCCATCCCACGTGTCCCCCGCGAGGCCGGATTCTCGCTCGTCGAGTTGCTCGTCGTCATGGTGATCATCCTCATCATGGGGACCTTCGCGCTGCTCTCCGCCGGCAACTCACGATCCGCCGGAAGATCGAGCAGCGCGATCGCTGCGGCCAACGCCTACGCCGATTCCATCGATCGCTTCGCCCGGGAGCACCAGGGGCGATTCCCGGCAGCGCCGGGGTCCGTCGACTGGCCCGGTGGAACCGACGCACAGAAGGGCCCGGTCGCCGACGTCCTCGGCGAGAAGCGCACCTACCTGCGCACGGTCCCTGAATCGATCCAGTCCTCTACCGTGACCTTCGGCACGACAAGCGACGCCGCCATCACGTACGCGGCGAGCGCGAACGGGACGAGCTACGAGCTCGTCGTCGCCGTGAAGGGCCGACCGACCTGCGCGATCCGCGGTGGCACGACGAAGCTGAGCGCCCACATCGACTGCACGAAGCGCTGAGCCTTCGGCTCACCCCGGGGCGACGACCTCGAACCTGACCGACGCGTCGTACGCACCTGCGCGCTGGTCGAGGGCAGTGCGGAATCCCCAGCGCAGGTTGGCCACTCCTCCGACCTGGCCGGTCGCCGTCCGAGCAACCTCCGCAGAGGGGTCGGCCGTCGTCGCGGGCACCGCACGCCACCAGTTGCCATCGGATTTCGTGCAGGCGGCGTTCACGTTCCAGGTCGGTGTCGCGTCGGTCACCTCGCGCAGGCAGGCACCGAACGCAGCGGCCCCCTGGTTCCAGTCGGTCACACCGTCGATGTAGTCCGGGACGGAATCGAGCGGACTCACGAGGATCGTGCCGGACTGGCCACCCACCCAGACGCGCCCGGGCATCGCCATGATCGAATCGTAGGAGATCGTGCCGACCGACAGGTCGTCCCAGGTCGCACCGCCGTCGTAGGTGCGGTAGATCGAGCCGAGGTCCCCGACGACCCATGCCGAGCTCGCATCGAGCGCCACGATGTCGCTCAGGTTCTCGACGGTCGGTGCCGTGACCTGCGTCCAGCTCGTTCCGCCGTTGAGGGTGCGGGCGACGTAGCCATCACGGCCGACCACCCATCCCACCGAGGGAGTGACGATGTCGATGTCGTAGAGGTTCTCCGACGCCGTGAACTCCACCGACCAGCTCGTGCCGTTCGTCGTGCGGAGCAGGAGGCCGGCGTCGCCGATGGCCCATGCAGAGGTGGTCGATGCGGAGTCGATGCCGCGCAGGGTCTGGCCCGTGCCCGACACGAGCGTCGTCCACGGCGTTGCCCCACCGTCGGTCGTCCGGATGATCGTCCCGCCGTTGCCGACGGCCCATGCATGGGTCGTCGACGCCGCGGCCGCGCCATTCAGGTCCACGGCCACGCCTGACGTCTGCGCCCCCCACGCGCCGCCCGAGTTGCTCGTGGCGAAGATGGTCCCGGCCTCACCGACGGCCCACGCATGGGTGGCGGTCGGCGCGACCATGTCGAGGAAGCGCATCGCGGTGCCGGTCGGCTGGGTCGTCCACGTCGCGCCGGCGTTGACGGTGTACAGGATCCGTCCGTTGTAGCCGGCGAACCAGCCCGTCGTGGCATTGACGAGGGCGGCGCCCTTGAGGTGGTTGCCGACGCCGGTCGGCTGGTCGGCGAACTCGGCGCTGCCCATCGCGGTCCCCGCTCCGTCACGCTGCGCGAGCCGGAGCGATGCCGTGTCGTTGCTGGAGCCGAAGACGACGACGCAGTCGTCGCTCGTCACATGGGAGCTGTTCACCGTGATCGCACCGAAGTCGGTGATGTCGGTGGTCGCGGGCAGGCAGCCGGTATCGGTCAGGAGCGTCGAGCTGAGGACGGTCACTGCCACGACTGCAGCACCGCTGCTCGCCGCAGGCGCGACCGGAGCACTCGCGATCGCAGCCATCGTGGCGAGGGCGAGGATCGAGATCACCGAAGCGGAACGAACCTGCATGCGGACAGGATCGGCAGTTCGAGCCGGTGCCTTGATGCGATTCAGTCGATGCCGCGGACGGGACCCGCGTACGGGTACTCGGCGTAGACGTGCTTCATCGCGTCCTCGGCCGGCGGCGCGTCGGCGGCCAGGGCGGCCACCACGGCCTGCTCCATGGTCTCCTCGACCTCGGCCTCGACGGCCTTGATGTCGCGCTCGGGGACCTTGCGCTCGAGCAGCTCGGCGCGGAAGGCGGGAATCGGATCGGTCGAGCGCGCGGCCTTGGCCTCGCCCTTGGGACGGTAGACCTCGGCGTCGCCGACGTAGTGGCCGCTGAGCCGCTTCGTCTCGGCCACGATGTAGACGGGGCCCTCACCGGAGCGCGCGAACTCGGCTGCCTCGGCGACCGTGTCGAAGACCGACAGCACGTCGTTGCCGTCGACCGCGAGCGTCTTCATGTCGAAGGCGGCACCACGGACGGCGAGGTCCTCCACCGGCACGGTCTGCCAGGAGGGGGTCGATTCGGCGTAGCGGTTGTTCTCGAGGATGAAGAGCACGGGCAGCTTCCACAGCTGGGCGAGGTTCATCGCCTCGTGTACGTTGCCCTGGCTCGAGGCACCATCGCCGTAGAACGCCACTGCGATCCGGCCGGTGCCGAGCTCCTTCTGTGCGAGCGCGACGCCCGTCATCATCGGCGCGCCGGAACCGACGACGCCGTTGGCGCCGACCACGTTGCGGCTCATGTCGCTCAGGTGCATCGAGCCACCCTTGCCCTGGCACAGGCCGGTGATGCGGCCCATCATCTCGGCCATCATCGCCTCGACGGAGGAGCCGCGGGCGACGATGTGCGCGTGTGCACGATGTGTCGATCCGATGTAGTCGTCGTCGTGCAGCGCGTGTCCGACGCCGGCGGCGATGCCTTCCTGGCCGATCGCGACGTGCACGAAGCCCGGGAGGATGCCCTCACGGAACTGCTCGATGACGTGCTCCTCGAAGCGACGTGCGAGCACCATCGTGCGGTAGATGGCGAGCAGCTCGGCCTTGTCGAGCCGGTCGCTCGGGCGCTTGCCCTTCGCACGGCTGACATGTGATCCCTTGGAAGCGGCGGCTCGCCCCTTCGTGTCGGAGATCGACTTGTCGGCGGGCGACGCCTTCTTGGTGGACTTGTTCGCGGACGTGCTCTTGGATGCAGCCATGCCCTGAGGCTATCACCCAACGGTGTGCCGCTGCGCCGCGAAGATGCGGTCCGTCAATTCGGAAGTGGTTCGGAATTGCACGCACGCATGCCGTCGAGGACGAGCGCAAGCGGGCGTCGCCACGCAGTCTCGGTCACCACACCGGCCGTCGCGGGCACTGCGCGCGCCACTGCCAGCAGCAGGAGCTTCACGTCCTCGGGCGTCAGGTCCGGTCGGATCGCCCCTGCGTCGCGGGCGCGGACGAGTAGTGCCTCGACGACGTCGTCGACCTCGCAGCGACAGGCCTCGAAGTCGCTCGATCGACCGGATGCGGCGCACATCGCCTCGAGCAGCGACCTGTCGCGCAGCAGCAGCTGGACGGTGTACGTGGCGAGCTGCTCGAACGCGAGCCCCGCATCCTCGCAGTCAAGAAAGCCCCGCACGTCGGCGAGGGTGCGCTGCATGCGCTCCTCGAGCACGGCATCGATGAGCGCCGACTTGGAGGGGAAGTGGCGGAAGGCCGTTCCCTTGCCGACGCCGGCCGCACGCGCAACCTCTCCCACCGTGAAGTCGAGCCCGCGATCCGCGAGCACGCTGCCGGCCGCCTTGAGCAGAAGCGCTCGATTGCGCGTCGCATCGGAGCGACGGATCGCCTGCGGGAGCGGCACCGGCAGCGGCATCAGGTCAGATTCCGGGGGTCAGCGCGACTTCGCCGGACTCGATCTTCGCGACGTCCTGCTTGCGGATGCCGATCACGAAGATGACGAGCGCGATGAGGACGAACCCGGCCGCGACGAGGTACGCACGGTCGAAGCCCTCGACCATGCCGACGAGCAGGTCGCGCGGGCTCGGCTGACGTCCGAGCTCCTCGAGGTGGGCATCGGTGGTCCGCACGGCCACGGTCGAGAGGATGGCGAGGCCGAGCGCGCCGCCGATCTGCTGGCTCGTGTTGAAGATGCCGCTCGCGAGGCCGGAGTCAGCCTCGGAGACACCCGTCGTGGCGATGAGTGTCGCCGGCACGAAGACCATGCCCATGCCGAGCGCGAACACGACGATGGCCGGCAGGACGTTGGCGACGTACGTGGAGTCGACGCCCATCTGCGTCCACATGAGGAGACCGACAGCGGTCAGCACGAGGCCGATGGTCGTGACGACCTTGACGCCGATCTTCGGCATGAGCGCGATCGAGAGCCCCGAGGCGACGATGATCGCGAGCGTGACGGGCAGGAAGGCGAGGCCCGCCTGCAGCGGCTCGTAGCCGAGCACGCGCTGGACGTAGAGCGAGCTGAAGAAGAAGAGCCCGAACATGCCCGCCAGGACGAAGAGCATCATCACGTTGGCGATCGCGAGCGACCGCATCTTGAAGATGTCGAGGCGGACGAGCGGGGCCTTGTGGCGCAGCTCGATGAGGACGAACGTGGTCAGCAGGATGAGTGCGGCGATGCCGAAGCCGATCGTGCGGTCCGACGTGAAGCCGTGCTCGGAGGCGTAGACGATCGCGTAGACGAGCGAAATCAGGCCGGCCGTCACGGTCACCGCACCGCCGATGTCGAAGGAGCGGTGCTCCGCCTCGCCACGGGATTCGGGGACGATGCGCATGGCAGCGAGGATGGTCGCGGCGCCGATCGGCACGTTGACGAAGAAGATCCACTCCCACGAGAGCTGCTCGGTGAGCACGCCGCCGAGCAGGAGACCGAACGCGCTGCCGCCGGCCGCGATGGCACCCCAGACGCCGAGCGCCTTGGTGCGATCCGGGCCTTCGGCGAAGGACGCCAGGATGATCGACAGGGCTGCCGGGGAGACGAGCGCTCCGCCGAGGCCCTGGAACCCACGGGCGATGATGAGCATCTCGCCGTTGGTGGCCAGGCCGTTGACGAGCGATGCAACGGTGAAGACGACGACGCCCGCGATGAAGAGCCGCTTGCGACCGAGCAGGTCAGCTGCGCGCCCGCCGAGCAGCAGGAAGCCGCCGAACACGAGCGTGTAGGAGTTGATGACCCACTGCAGGTTCGCCTGGGTCAGGTTGAGCCCGTCCTGGATGCGCGGCATCGCGACGTTCACGATGGTCGCGTCGAGCACCACCATGAACTGGGCGAGGCAGACGATGGCGAGGATCCACCACCGACTGAAGCCGTGCGGCGCAGCCTCGTCGGGCTCGGGCAGCGAATCGGCGGAACGGACGGGTACATCGATGGCCATGCGGTAGATCCTCGTGACTGCGGGAAAACGGACCGGGCGGTCCGGATCCGGCAAGTGTACGGACCGAGTGCCCGCGCGTCCACTCACGCGCCCTGTTCCAGCATCGTGCACTTCGTCGACTACAGCACTTCGCCGACATGGCCGATAGTTGCAGCATGCAGCGTCATGCCCCCAACCCACGCGCGCGCCCCCGCTGGATGCGCGCCGGGGGTGCGCTCGCGGGCATCGCGGCGGTGGCGCTCGTGGCGACCATCGCCTCCAGTCCAGCTGCCTCCACCGGCAGCATCACGATCAAGGCTCGGGTCGCGGCGTCGACGGCACTCGATGCGGCGGACTGCAGCTCCGCCGCCGCGACCCAGTTCGGCACGCTGCTCCCGGGCAGCGGCGCAGTGACCAGCGACGACTGCACGGTCGAGTTCGGCTCGAGCAACTCGACCGCCACGCTGACCATGTCGCAGGACGACTCCTCCGGCCGCGCAATGACGGCTCCGGTCACCGGCGCAGACGCCGGATTCGGGGCGGGTGGCATCGTGAGCTGGCCGGTGGGTGTGGGGAACGTCACCTCCTACTCCGGCATCGTGGACTCCAAGGGGCGCGTCATCGCTTCGGACTACCGCAGCGGCGGCGGCCAGCCCATGTCGGCGACCCGCATGACGGCTGCCGGCGCGCCGGACGGCAGCTTCGGCACGGGCGGCCTGGCAGAGGTACTGGTCGGCACCACCGCCGTCTCCTACTCGACCGCCGTCCAGGCCGATGACAAGGTCCTGCTCGGCGGCTTCGCATATGCGGGCGCCGGCACAGGCAACGACCTCGCGGTCGTCCGCCTCGAGGAGGACGGCGACCTCGACCCGACCTTCGCGACGGGAGGCCGCCTCCTCCTGCCGCTCTCCTCCGGCAGTGGCACCGACATCGCCTTCAACCTGGCGGTGCGTCCCGACGGCAGGATCCTCGTCATCGCCCAGATGATCGAGTCCGGTCCGGGCACGTGGAGCACCGTCGTCCTCCAGCTGTCGAAGGACGGCGAGCTCGACACGTACTTCGGGACCGACGGCATCGCCACCATCGCCGCCGGGATCGTCGGCACCAACGACGCCCCCCTCCGCGCCAAGCTCGACAGCGCGGGCCGGCTCGTGGTCACCGGGTACACGGCGGACGGCAACTGGGCGTACGCGGGAACCACCTATCGCGACGGGTATGTCGCGCGCCTCACGCGCGAGGGAAGATTGGACACGACCTTCAACGGGACGGGGATCCGGATCATCTCGTACAACCCGACCGACTACGCGTACGCGGTCGCGATCGATCCGGGCGGCGACCTCCTCGTCGGCGTGCGGACCCAGAACGGCGCCGACAACGACGTGTACATCCATCGCATGGACGCGGCCGGCGTGGACGTTCCCGGCTTCAACGGTGGCCTGCCGGTCGTGATCAACGTCAACACGAACGACTGGATCGGCGACATCGCGATCGACGCGCGCGGCAAGGTCCTGCTCGGACTGATGGTCCGCCCCGTGGCGACCAACGTGAATCGGCTGCAGGTGCTGAACGCGGACGGCTCGGTCGACAACACCTTCTCGGGCGACAGCCACGAGGACCTCGTCGCCGGCACCACCGACGCACCGAGGTCCGTCTTCCTCGCGGATGGCGGCGCCGTCCTCATCGGATCCACGACCGTCGGGGCGCGGACGCAGCCCTACGCAGCCAGGTTCAGCGCGCCGACGATCGCCGACTACGCGGGGGGCAGCGCCGACTGGTCGGTCGGGGCGAGCGGCATGTTCGGCTCCTGCCTGCGCGAGGTCGCGAGCGCGACCGGGACCTGGACGGTCGACGCCGACGCCGACTGCACCGATGTCGGCACCGATCCGTGGCGCGCCGTCCCGGCGAGCACCTCGCCGGCCGCCCACGTGGCGACCACGGCCCTCGGCGTGACCGGCACGGCGAGCATGCGATTCGGCATGCGTGTCGCGGATGCACAGCCCCCGGGCGCGTACTCGGCGGGGATCAGCTTCTCCGTGATCGCACCCTGACGCTGTAGGATTGCCGCATGGCGCTTGCACAGGAATTCCACGAGGCCCTCGCAGACCAGGCACCCGACTGGAGCGACATCCAGTTCGACCTGCGGCTGCACGATGAGCTGATGTTCGACACCGCGCGACTCTTCATGGCGCCTGCCCAGCTGCAGCGCAAGGCCGGCGAGCGCGACATGTTCACGTTCCGCGTCTCGCGCGTCCGTGGCTATGGCGCGCACGCGCCGCTCGCCGAGGCCTGCCTGGCGAAGCTGGACGAGGCACGCATCACGGGTGACCTGGAGCTCCAGCGCGTGCTGCACGGCGTGCAGCCGAACCTCACCCAGGGTCCGGTGCTGCCGACCAGCTGACGCTGTTCCCGGTCGTCACGGCCTCAGGAGACGAGCGCGAGCTGCTCCGGCGTCATCGCCAGCAGCGCGTGCATCTGCACGAACGCCGCCTGGTCGATCGTCGGGGTCCGGTCCGCGCCGTGGGCCTCGTAGTTGCCCATGCCGCTCTCGCTCGTATAGAGACCATTTCCCTGACGCGACTCCGTGCGTGCGCGCTCGAGGTAGCGCTCGAGCGTCGCGCGGATCTGCGGGTCGGGCGCGACGGCGTCGAGCTTGAGCAGGTTGCGGAAGAACACCGCGTTGAAGGCGGGCGCCTGTTTCCAGAGTCGATCCTCCTGCCCGTAGTAGTCGAGGGCGGCCGTCGTCGTCGCCTTCGCTCGCTGCAGGTACTTCTCCTCGCCGGTCGCCTGGAAGAACTGCAGGTCGGCGCCGATCGCGGTGCCCTGGTTGTACGTGTAGAGGGCGGGCTCTACCGTGCCATCGTCGCCGATGTTGTCGCGGACCAGCCCACGCTCGTCGCGCAGGTGCGTCGTCGTGGCGCGATCCATGTCCTTGGCGAAGTCGAGGTACTTCTGCTCGCCGGTCAGGTCGTGGAGCTGGAGCGCGAGCTGCATCGCAGGCCCCATCGACGCCGCGTTGCGCGACATCCGGCTCTCGTTCTCCTTCCAGTAGATCCCGCCGTCGGCGTGACGCGCCTCACGGTCGAGGAAATCGAACACGCCGCGGGCCTTGTCGATCATGTCCTGGTCGCCCGTCGTGCGGAATCCCTGCACGAGGTCCAGGCCGATCCATGCGTTGTCGTCGTAGAGCCGCGTCTGCTTCCAGAACGCATCCCACGGCTTGTAGGCCCCGGTGGTGCCGTCGGCGAAGCGGTCGAGCCCGCGGATGGCCTTGCGCGCCTCCTCGACGTCACCCGTCACGAGTGCGCGGTCGAGTGCGGCCGCCACCACCTGGCCGTGCGGCCAGGCCGTCGCGAAGACAGGCAGCGGGAACGGCCCGCCGGTGCGCTCGAGCAGCTGCAGCGAATCGCCGCCCTGGACCACGAGGTGCTCCTGGATCGCCGCGTAGTCCTCGTTCGCCGCGTCGCGGTATCGCGCGCGGGCCGGGTCGCTGCCCTGGAAGCCGACCTTCGGCGGCTCGGGCGCGGCGACGTCGGGCAGGTCGAGCGCTTCCTGGAGGCCGAAGACATCGCGCACGAACTGCTCGACGGGCTCAGGGAGCGCGTTGAGGAGCGGATTGATCAGCATGTCTGTCATGGCGAGTTCCTCGGCGACGGCGGCGTAGCAGCCTCCAGCATGCACCCGGAGCGCAGATCCGCCAAGGGGGACCCGGCACGCGATGCGGGGCGCTGGATCACTGCGTGGAAGGCCGCTCGATTGGCCCTCGAAAGGGGTCCGTTCGGCCCGCACTGCGTCCGCCCCTCGCGATACAGTAGTAATCCCCTACCAAGGGGCGTGGAGATCGGCGAAACGGGCCCCAAAACCCTCGCTGTACCAGGACAGAATTCCGGCTTGTGGGAAAGTCGGATAGCGGACCTCGGCTTCACGTAGCTAGTGCGGAATAGCGGTGTGCGGAGCCCCCAGACGAGCTGCCTCCCCTTCGGGATGGCGCTGTGGTCGGAGCGGCTGCGTCGCATCAATCATGGGGAGAAACTCACATGCAGAAGTCATTCACCGTCGGTCCCAAGACCTTCGTCCTCGATGAGGGCAAGGCCGAAGCGGCCTTCGCCGCCAAGCGTGTCGTCGGCGGCCGCGAGACGCTCGCCTTCAACCTGCTGCCGCTCAAGTACGGCTGGGCCTACGAGCTGTACACCACGATGAAGGCGAACCACTGGGAGCCGGAAGACGTTCCCATGCAGCGCGACGTCGAGCAGTGGCGCTCACCCGACGCGCTCAGCGACGTCGATCGCTGGATCATCCGGATGGGCGTCGGCTACTTCTCGGCGGCCGAGGGCATCGTCGGCGACAACATCCTCACCGTCATCCGTGAGCTGGTGACGGCCTCCGAGCTCAAGCTCGTGCTCGGCCGACACGCCCACGAGGAGAACATCCACGCCGACAGCCTGCTGTACATGATCAGCTCGCTGGGCATCAACCCGCACGAGTGCGAGGCGATGTTCGAGGACATCCCCTCGATCGTCGCGAAGAACGAGTTCGTCACGCGCCTGTCCCACGGTCTGCGAACCGACCTGGACATGACTAAGGACGAGAACATCGCGCTGTTCGCGAAGAACCTGTTCGTGTTCGGCCAGTGCATGGAAGGCACGCAGTTCTACGGCCTGTTCGGCATGATCCTGAGCCTCTACCGCCAGGGCAAGCTGACCGGCGTCGGAACGATGTTCCGCTACACGCTGCGCGACGAGTCCAACCACATCGACCTCCTGCGCCAGCTGCTGCTCGCGCTCGCGGACGAGAACCCGCAGGTGTGGACCGACGCGTTCAAGGAAGAGCTGCGTGACCTGATGCGCGAGGCAGTCCGCCTCGAGAAGCAGTTCATCGCGGACGTGCTCCCGGTCGACGGCGTGGGGCTGTCGCGCGTGGAGTTCGACCAGTACATCGACTACATCGGTGACCGGCGCCTCGATGGCCTCGGCATCGCACCGCTCCACCCCGGCCTCGAGAACCCGCTGCCCTGGCTCGCCGAGCTCATGGACATCGGCAAGGAGCAGAACTTCTTCGAAGGCCGTGTCACCGAATACCAGAAGTCGGGAGCGCTTGCGCTCGTGTCCGACGACGAACTCTGATCTTTACCACGTACGTTTCCAGGGGAGGAAACCTCATGCCAGCACATCACGACATCGACAGCGTCGTCCGCGACCTCGAGCTCAAGCGAGCCGCCACTGCGGAGGCCCTGCGCCGACCGGTCATTGACGTCGCCGCGGCACTCGCCGCGATCGAGCCGCGCACCTATGGCACGACCGTGGTCGACGAGCTCGGACACGAGACGCCGTTCACGCCGGTGCTGCCCGCGAAGCAGGTGGCCGACGCCATCTCCACCGTGGCACTCGCCAACGGCGAGGCAGTGGCCGACACGGCCGAGGCACGCGTCCTCATCGCCAACATCACACGCGCCGTGATCGAGCGCCTCTGCGGCGCCGAGTACAATGCGTGCCCGCTGACCGTGCTCAGCCACGACCTCTCGACGCTGGCCGAGGCCGCGCTCGTCGAGGCAGGCGAGCTCGAGGTCGCGAAGGCACTCGTCCTGCGCCGCACCCTGCCGAGCGTCGAGGCGCCCGGCAGCGGTCGCCGCGTGAAGGTCGTGCGCCGCGGCGGGCACGTCGTCACCTGGAACGGTGGCAAGATCGAGATCGCCGTCCGCAAGGCCTTCGAGGCCACGGGCGCCGATTCGGCTCCGGCGAGCATCGTCGCCGCCCGCGTCAGCGAGCGAGCAGCCTCGCTCGGCCTCGCATACGTGCCGATCGAGACGGTGCAGGACCTCGTGCAGGAGGAACTCGTCCTGGGCGGCCACATGCGCGTCGCCGAGCGCTACATCGTGTACCGCGCCCAGCGCGCCATGACCCGTGCACAGGAATCCGCACAGGCCGGCAGCGACGTCGCGCTCGAGACACCTGACGTCATCGACGTCATCGAGGATGACGGCACCGTCACCAAGTGGGACGGCAGCAACCTGCGCGCGCGGATCCGCTTCGCCCTCGTCGGCCTCGACCTCGCGATGGACGAGGCCGCGATCGAGCGCGAGCTGCGCCGATCGCTCGGCACCGGCATCGAGCGCAGCGACCTGCAGCGCCTCGTCGTGCTCAACGCGAAGTCCCTCGTCGAGAAGGACCCGGACTTCTCGAAGCTTGCTGGTCGTATCCTGCTGACCTGGATGTACGAGGAGACGCTGGACTGGGACGTCGAGCGCGACGGCCTCTCCGGTCTCGCCGAGGCACACCGCACCGCCTTCCGCTCGCAGCTCGAGCGTGGCGTGGAGATCAACCGCGTCTCCAAGGACCTGCTCGAGTACGACCTCGATCGACTCGCCGCCGCGATCGATCCGACGGCCGACCTCGACTTCGACTACCTCGGCCTCCAGACGCTGTACGACCGCTACCTGCTCGTCGACAAGACGACCAACAAGCACGTGCGCATCGAGACGCCACAGCTCTTCTGGATGCGCGTCGCGATGGGCGTGTCGCTGCCCGAGGCCGGTGACCGCGAAGCTCGCGTGCTCGACCTCTACGGCATCTACCGCGACCGTCGCTTCTGCTCCTCCACGCCGACGCTGTTCAACGCCGGCACGCCGCACTCGCAGCTGTCGAGCTGCTACCTCTACGTCATCGACGACTCGCTCGAGAGCATCGTGCAGCGCGGCATCGCCGACAACGCACAGCTGAGCAAGTGGGCCGGCGGCCTCGGGGGCTCGTGGACCAACGTCCGCGGCACGGGCTCGCACATCGGTGGCACCAACGGCGAGAGTCAGGGCGTCGTGCCGTTCCTCAAGCTGCACAACGACCAGCTGGTCGCGGTCAACCAGGGCGGCAAGCGCGCCGGCTCCGGCTGCGCCTACCTCGAGACGTGGCACAACGACATCCTCGACTTCCTCGAGCTGCGCAAGAACACGGGCGACGAGCGCCGTCGAACGCACGACATGAACACCGCGAACTGGGTTCCGGACCTCTTCATGAAGCGCATGGAGGCGCGTGAGAATTGGACCCTGTTCCGCTCGGTGGACGTGCCCGAGCTGCACGACCTCTATGGCAAGGCCTTCGAGCTGAAGTACACGGAGTACGAGGCGAAGGTCGACGCCGGCGAGATCTACGGCGAGCGCATCCCGGCCATCGAGCTTTGGAAGCGCATGCTCAAGATGCTCTTCGAGACGGGCCACCCGTGGATCACCTTCAAGGATCCGTGCAACGTCCGCTCGCCCCAGGACCACGCGGGCGTCATCCATAGCTCGAACCTCTGCACCGAGATCACGCTCAACACGAGCGAGGAGGAGACCGCGGTCTGCAACCTCGGCTCCGTCGTGCTGGACAACCATCTCCTGCCGAACGGCGAGCTCGACCACGACAAGCTGCGCGAGACCATCCGCATCGCGGTGCGTGGCCTCGACAACGTGATCGACATCAACTTCTACCCGACCCCGTCGGCGAAGACGTCGAACGAGCGACACCGCCCGATCGGCCTCGGCGTGATGGGCCTGCAGTACGCGCTCTACGCACGTGACGTGGCCTTCAACTCGCCCGAAGCGATCGACTTCAACGACGAGATGATGGAAGCCATCGCCTACTACGCCTACGAGGCGTCGAGCGACCTGGCCGCCGAGCGTGGACCGTACTCCTCGTACGAGGGATCGAAGTGGAGCCGCGGCCTGCTGCCGCAGGACACGATCGACCTGCTCGAGCAGGAGCGCGGCGTCGAGATCCAGGTCGCCCGTGGCGGCAAGATGGACTGGGCACCGGTACGCGCCAAGATCGCCAAGCAGGGCATGCGCAACTCGAACGTCATCGCCATCGCACCGACGGCGACGATCTCGAACATCATCGGCACCTCGCCGTGCATCGAGCCCATCTACCGCAACCTCTTCTCCAAGTCGAACCTCTCGGGTGACTTCACGGTCCTCAACCCGTGGCTGGTCAACGACCTGAAGGCCGAGGGCCTGTGGGACGAGGAGCTCGCCGCACAGCTCAAGTACTTCGATGGCGACCTCACCGAGATCGAGGCAGTCCCGCAGCGCCTGCGCGACAAGTACGCAACGGCATTCCAGGTCGGCTACGAATCGATCATCGACGCTGGCGCACGCCGCCAGAAGTGGATCGACCAGTCGCAGTCGCTCAACCTGTTCCTGCCGCAGCCGGA
>JAOPYV010000023.1 GCA_025964435.1 Thermoleophilia bacterium
CCTGCGTAGGGGGCCTTGAGCCGCTCCTCGAGCCGGACCTTCTCGATCTTCTCGTTGGAGAGCGCCCGCTCGTACTGCAGCTGGAGGCTGGAGACCTGCTGCTGCGACTGGAGCTTGGTGTTGTAGAACGTGGACGCGCTGACTGCGCCGCCCTGGTTCATGCCATTCATTCCGTTGGCGTACGTGGGGTAGACACGGATCTTGACCGCCATGAGACGACCTCCTGGTTGTGCCACCGCTCGGAACGAGCATCTGGTGGCTATCTGGTGCGAGGGTGGACACTGCGCTTCCGTGGCTCCCCGGACGCCCGCTCCGCTCGGTTGAGTGGAGGGCCGTCATCGCCCGGGGCGGGCAACGAAGTGTCTCATCCATACCTCGCAACCACCGTGTCAGTCGGTGTCACGATCCGGGGCCCATTGGCACCCTCCGGCCGCGCCGTGGCCGGTGCAGGACACGACCGTCCTCGCGTGCGCGCGCGAGAAGATGTCAGTCGAAGCGCGTGTCAGACCGTGTGGGCGGGTGGATCCGCGGGCGGCTCGAGCATCGGACCCACCGGCGCACGGCGGTCCTGGTCGCCGCGGCGCTCGACCAGTCCGGTCTGCACCAGTCGGCGCAGTGCGACCTCGGCGAGCTGCACGCCCGTGTGGTACTCCTCGTCGACGACCTCGTCGGCGCCGGCGTGGTGGATGTCCTCCACGAAGCGGTGGTAGCGACCGCGCGCGACGATCGGCACGTCGGGCGCGAGCTGGCGGGTCTGCGCCACGATCGTGCGGATGGCGGTCGGGTCGGGAATCGTCACGACGACGATACGTGCCGTCAGCAGGTTGGCACGGCCCAGGATCTCCGGGCGCGTCGCATCCCCGAAGATGATGCGCGTGCCGGCGGGAAGGTCCTCCTCGCCGTCGCCCGTGTCAGCCCGCGGGTTGAGCTCGATCACCGTGACGGCGAGCCCCGCGCCCGCCAGCGCCTCGACGACCGAGCGGCCCGACGGCCCCGCACCGACGACGATCGCGTGATCGCCCTCGGCATGCTCGGGCAGGCCCTCCTCGAGGTGCACGTCCTCGCCCAGCGCGAGCTGGTGCGCATGCACCCGGCGGCTCGTGGCGCTGATGAGCGACGGCGTGATGAGCAGCGTGACCAGCGACACCGACACGAGCAGGCGGAAGGTGTCATCGGAGACGAGGCCCGCGGCGTCACCTGCGGTCAGCACTGCGAAGGAGAACTCGCCCAGCTGCGCCAGCCCCGCGGCGGTGAGGATGGCGGCGGCGGGCGGCACCTTCGCGATGCGCGCGGCGAGCCAGGTCAGGAGCGACTTGCCGGCGACCAGCAGCACGACGACGCCGATGATCTGCAGCGGGTGGTGCAGCATCCACTCCGCGTCGGCGAGCATGCCGACATAGGCGAAGAAGACCGCGACCAAGCCCATGCGGATCGGCGCGATCTCGCTGCGGACCTGCGCGGCGTAGGTGGCGTCGGCCATGACGATGCCGGCGATGAAGCCGCCCAGCGCCGGTGACAGGTCGAGCGCCCAGCAGGCGCCGATCGCACCGAGGGAGACGGTCAGCGAGGCGACGGCGAGCAGCTCACGCGTGCCGGTGCCGCCGGCGTGGAAGAGCCGGCGCATCAGGAATCGCTCGACGGCGACGACGACGATGATCAGCAGCGCGAGCTTGCCGAGCGCGAGGCCGAACTCGCCGATGAAGGAGACGTCCCCCGCGCCCGAGGCACCCGGCAGCAGCGGGATCATGATCAGCACGAGCACGACGACCACGTCCTGCGCGATCAGCATGCCGGTCGCGACGAGTCCATGGATGCTGTCGGTCTCGGAGCGGTCGGCCAGGAGCTGGATCACCACGGCGGTGCTCGACAGGCTGACGGCGATGCCCACGATGAACGAGGCGGAGAGCCCGAGGTCGAAGCCGAAGTGGGCGATCCCGCCCGCGGCGATCGTCGTCAGCAACACCTGGATACCGCCCGCGATCGTCGCCATGCGCCCGAACTTGCGCACCTTGTCGAAGGGAAGGTCGAGGCCGACGGTGAACAGCAGCAGCGCGATGCCGACCTCGCCCATGAAGGAGAAGGAGGTGACGTCCTCCACGACGCCGAGCGAGGCGGGACCACCGAGGATCACGCCGGCGAGCAGGTACCCGACGAGCACGCTCTGGCCGAGCTTCTGCATGAGCAGCCCGAGGAAGACGCAGCCCGCCAGCACCATGACGAGGTCCACGAGCACCGAGATCGATGAGGAGTCGTGGACCGCGGCGGCCGCGAGCGTCGCGACTGTCACGTAGTGCCCCAGCTGATCTCGTCGACGCCTTCCCAGCCTGCCGGGGCAGCGGTGCCCGCGTGCTCGTGCATGCCCATCTTCACGACCACGAGGCCGAGCAGGGCGCACTTGAGCCGCACGGGAGTGAGGTCGATGCCGATCAGCTCGACGACATCGTCCTTGTTCATCGCGGCGACCTCATCGAGCGTCTTGCCGATGATCTCGTCCGAGAGGATCGACATCGATGCCTGGCTGATCGCGCAGCCCTGGCCGGTGAACTTCACGGCCGTGACGCGGCGGTCGTCGTCGACCGCGACCTGCACGTGCAACTCATCCCCGCAGAGCGGGTTCTGACCCTCGGCTTCGAAGGTCGGATCGGGCAGCGTGCCGTAGTTCTGCGGGTTACGGTAGTGCTCGAGGATGTATTCCCGGTACAGGTCGTCCACGGCTGCAGCCTATCGCGGACGGCGCTCCGATGAGGCGGCTGGATCAGGCAAGTCCGAAGACTCGACGAACTTCGCCCAGCCCGTCGGCGAGCCGATCGAGGTCCTCGCGAGTCGTGTAGGCGTAGACGCTCGCGCGCGCGGTGGCGTGGACGCCGAGCCGCTTCATGAGCGGCTGCGTGCAGTGGTGGCCGGCGCGGATGTTCACGTCGCGCGCGTCGAGCAGCGTCGCGACGTCGTGCGGGTGCGTGCCGTCCATCGTGAAGGAGAGCACGCCGCCGCGGTCCTCACCGGGTCCCGGACCCAGCAGGTGCAGCCCGGGAATGGCGGCCAGCAGCTCGTAGCCGTACGCCGTCATCGCCTGCTCGTGGGCGGCGATGGCAGCGATGCCACCGATCGATTCGATGTAGTCGAGCGCCGCGCCGAAGCCGATCACCTCGGCGATCGCCGGCGTGCCGGCCTCGAACTTCCACGGCAGGTCGTTGAAGGTCGCGCCGCTGTACTCGACGCGGCGGATCATCTCCCCGCCGAATTGCCACGGCGGCATCGCCGCGAGCAGCTCCTCGCGACCCCACAGCGCGCCAACGCCGGAGGGGCCCATCAGCTTGTGCGCCGAGAAGGCCAGGAAGTCGATGCCGAGCGCCTGCACGTCGACGGGGCGGTGCGGCACGCTCTGTGCGCCATCGACCATGACGAGCGCGCCGTGCGACTTGGCCCACGGAACGATCAGGTCGAGCGGGGCGTGCGTGCCCAGCGAGTTGGAGACGTGGACGACGGTCACGAGCTTGAGCGTGCCACCCTCCGCGAGCGCATCGAGGTCGTCGAGCACGAGCACGCCCGTGTCGTCGACCGGTATGAAGCGCAGCTCGGCGCCGGTGGCCGCGCAGACCTGCTGCCACGGCACGAGGTTGGAGTGGTGCTCGAGCTCGGTCGTGACGACGATGTCGCCGGGCCCGAGGTTGGTGCGCCCCCACGAGTTCGCGACGAGGTTGATCGCCTCGGTCGTGCCGCGCGTGAAGATGACCTCGCGCGGCGTGGTGGCGTTGATGAAGGAGCGGACCTTCTCGCGTGCGCCCTCGAAGTGGCGGGTCGCGGTGGCGGCGTGGTGGTAGACGCCGCGGTGCACGTTGGCGTAGCCGCCCTCGTAGGTCGCGACGATCGAGTCGATGACCTGGCGCGGCTTCATCGCGCTGGCCGCGCTGTCGAGGAACGCGAGCCGTTCGCCAGTGTTGGGGCCGCTCGCGAGGATCGGGAAGTCCTCGCTGATCCGGAGGGGATCCAGCTGGGTGGGTGCGGGCAAGGTGGAGGCGGAATCGGTCATCTGCCGTCGAGTCTACGACCGCCCGCCGGAGCCTGCGTCGCGGTGCCGCGTTATCGTCGGCATGTGACCGACTCCCTCGATCCCCTGGACGCGTTCGGATCTCCCCGCGATCCGCTCGACGATCCCCTGCTGCTCCAGCACTCGGGCGTGGTGCGGCTGCGCGCAGCGCGCGACCTGTTGCTCGCCGGCGAGGCCGCCGCTGCAGTCAGCGCCGCGAAGGAGGCCCGGTCGACCGGGCTGCCGGCGGAGGTGGTGCCGCATGCGCACCTGCTGCACGGCGCCGCGCTGCTGCTCGACGGTCGCGCGCCCGAGGCGGCCACGATCCTCGGCGACGGCTGGCGTGCGCATCCCGACTTTTCTGCACTGCCCGCGCTGCTGGGCGTCGCACGCTTCGCGTCCGGAGACGCAACGAGCGCCGCGCACTCGATGTACGCGGCGCTCGTGACTGATGATCCTGACGGCACACTCGCGCTGCACCGGACGGTGCTGACGCGCTGTCGCAGCCTGCTTGCCTAGTTGTCGTCGCCCTCGGCGCCGTCGTCGGACTTGGCGTCCTCGTCCTTGGCTGCGGCGTCCTTGTCTCCAACCTCGGTCTTGGTCGCTGCTGCCGGAGCTGCGGCTGCCGTCTTCTGTGCGGCCTGGAGCGCCTTGATCGACTGGCGCACCTGCGGGACGCGCTGGTCCGTGGCGGGGGACAGCTCGACGAAGGTCTGCCATGCCTTGATCGCCGAGGGGAGGTCCTGCGCGTTGGATGCCGCGAGGCCCCATGCGTAGTACGCATTCGCGCGCTCCTGGCCGGTGGCGGTGCCAGCGAGGTTCTTGAGGATCGGTGCGGCGTCCTTGTACTTGCCAGTCGCCATGAGCGTGCTGGCGAGCATCTGCTGGACGTTGCGGTCCTTCGGCGCGATCTTGGTGCACGACTTGAGCGTGTCGGTCGACTTCTTGAGGTTCTTCTCGCGGTCCTTGGGCTGCTTCGGCGCCTTCTTCAGGTCACCGGTCGACTCGGGTGAGGCGAGTGCGACGTAGCTCATCGCGAGGTTGCGGCACGCGTCGACGTTCTTGTCGTCCTTCTTGAAGTCCTTCTCGGCGCGCTTGACCGCGGTCTGCTTGCTGGCAAGCACCTTGTCGGCGGGCGACGAGGCTGCCTTCTTCTCGGACTTCTCGCTCTTGTCGTCGCTGCCACAGCCAGTGGCGATCAGCGCGGCGATCATGACGAATGCAAGACAGGTACGAAGCTTCACGAAGGTATCTCCCAGACAGGTTTCAATGACGAGTGCGGCCGCGATGGAGCGGTCCAACCGCGGCATGCCTACCCGGATTGTCCGGATGCCGCACCCCGGTTCACGATACGTGACCCGTCGGTCAGAGCTGGCGATCCTGGATGGTCGGATCCGTCTGGGTCCCCACGGGCCGTTCGCCGCGCGCCGGCACCATGCCGACGGCGAGCAGGCACGCGGCGATCGCGGCCACTGCCGAGCGCTCCAGCACGATGAAGGCGTTGCCCAGCTGGTCGGTCCAGGTGCCCCCGAATCCGCTCGCCGGGTCCCAGCCGGAGCCGCGTGCGATGAGCTCCGCGATGAGGATGAGGAACGCCACCGAAACGTGGAGCGCCGCCACGGCAAGGCTGTTCACGAGGCGGTCATGCGCGACCTTCGGCAGTCGCGCGATCTGCACGAGCACGAAGCCGATGAAGGTGGCGAAGGCGGCGGCGATGCTGCTGACGCCGAGGCTGGCGTTCTCGGTGCTGGTGAGGGGGGCGTCGCTGACGGCGCTGAGGATGAGCAGGATGCCCGTCGCGAGGACGGCCGTGGCCAGCAGCGAGAGCAGCCAGCTGGTCAGGACGAAGGAGGGAACGATGCGCTGGAGGAAGTGCGCCTCGGGCTCGCTCCACGTGGGATGCGGGTCGGGTGTGGTGTGCGGCGTGGCCTGCGGTGCGGTATCGGACATGCCGGAATCGTGCGCGGTTTCGCATCGCATAAACACTCGGGCGCACGGGGTCGAGCCCAGCGCGACTCCTGTTCCACCTGCGATGCCGCGCCCGCCCCACGCGGCCACCGACTGGCCGCTTCTGCGCAACATTCCCGCTCCTGGAGCCGACAACCGGGCATGACGAGCATCGCCGCTGCCACTGCGCCACCCCTGCCGCCAGCCACTGGAGGCACCCCTCCGCCGCTGCCAACGGGTGCTGGGCCGGACACGGATCCGCCGGTCGTGCCGGGCCCGGGCACGGGGTCTGGCTCAGGCTCCGGGTCGACGAGCCTGCGGCATCGCTGGGCGAACTGGATGGAGAACACCTTCGGCCGCGCCGCGATGCCCGTCGCGGCGATCGGCGGCGGCTTGATCGGCGGCACGATCGGTGCGCTGACGGTCGGCCCGGTCGGGGCGGCAATCGGTGGCGCGGCAGGCGCCTTTGCCGGCGCGCTCCTCTTCATGACTGACTGACTGCCTGCCTGACTGACTGACTGGCCTCAGGCCCGCAGCATCGGTCGCACGCCGTACTCGTCCGCGAGCGCGGCGAGCAGCGGCTCGAGGTTGTCGTTCTCGAGGTCGCCGATCGGGTCGCGCGTGTGCGCGAGCAGCGTCGAGAACGGCAGCGCGAACGCCGCGCGCATCGCCAGCAGGCGACGCCGCTCCGGTGAATCCGTTCCGCCCAGCACGCGCCGCGCGCCGAGGATCCCGCGCGCACGCTCGATCCGGCTCGGCACGAAGCGCAGCAGCAGGATCAACGCGGGCAGCCCACCAGTGACCCAGCCCAGCACGTCCGCGAGGTCCGCCACGGCGCGCCGACCGCGCTGGCCCGCCTCCACGACCGGCTCACTCGTCGAGTCGCCAGCCGACCCCAGCGCCCGCTCGAGTCGCTCGCCGACGACCGGCGTCCGGTCGACCGCCTCCCCCGCCTTCTCGAACGCGGCATCGACCTGGTTGCCGGCCCGCTCGACCCCACGCCCCAGCACGTCGAGCTGGTTCACCGCCTCGTGCACCCCGCTGCCCACCAGCCAGCACAGCCAGAGCAGCAGCACCATCGTCACGTCGAACAGGATCGCGCGCAGTCGCGCCAACGGCAGGTCGGGGTAGAAGTTCATGCGCCGACCCTACGTCGTCGCGGGCCTGGCTCCTGCGTCGACGCGCTCCGCTTCCATGCGAATCTCCTCGCGTACGATGACGGCGAACATCGCACTCGTCACGACGGCACCCAGCGCCGCGACGGATTGAATCGCTGCGAATCCCACATCGCCGCGGCCCAAGGACCGCCCGGCCATGATGCTGATCGGCACGACGACGGGCAGCACAAGCAACCCCTGTGCCACAAGAACGCCGATGATGCCGAAGATCCGGCGGCCGACCATGCGTACGCCTTGGTCCAGCGCGACCGGGGCCGAACGACCAGCCCAGACTAATCCTGGAGTCGCTGCAAACACCACGGCCGCAAGCGATACGAGTGTCCCCATCCAGCTCTCGAGGGCGCCGACCAGGGCAACCAGCACGAGCAGGAACATGATTGCAGCGACGGCGCCGAACTGGAGCGCTCGCCGCGGCACGAGCACCGCGATGATGCCGAGTTCAGCTATGAAGATGACGGCCGTCGTCGCTATCTGCATGGCCGAATCAGTCCCGGCCCACATCGCTGCAACCGCAGCCAGCAAGGGCACCAGGTACATCAACACTCGCCCCGTGTTCGTCGAGGAGAGTTCAGCCATGCCCGCGAGCCAGCAGTCCCACGTGCTCAGCGCGGTTGGGGCAGAGGGCCCGTCGTCCGCAACCGATGCAATCGCAGCATCCACGGCAATTGGGTCCGGAACGATCCACGATGCGGCGGAAGGCGTCGATGTCAGTCCCACGCCGGGCAGGTGCTCCCAGACCGGACCGGGATCATCCTCCGGCGCTTCGACGGCGTCGCCGGCGGCGCGTTCCTGTGAAACGGCACCAACCAACTCACGGCCTCGGCCGACAAGGAGTACGCCGCCCGCGCTTCGCGCCAGAACGGCAAGCTCATCCAGGAACTCTTCAAGGCGCGCGTCAATCGCGTCGACCGCGAGTTCGATGCGCCACGTCAGCCTCGCCGGGACGTCGTCGTCGAGCGCTGGATCAGCTCTCCCCGTCTCGACGACGCGTAGCTCCGGGGCTGCAAACGACGGCGCCGCAGCCTCATCGGGCACGAACATGATTACCGGATAGGCCATACACGAGCATCTGCCCCGACCGGACGAAAACCAATGATCGGCGACGGGGTCTGCCTACTTCAACGTCGCGAATGGCACGTGTCGCACATGAGGTCGCAATACGAGACATGAGGTGCGACACGTCCCAACTGGGACCTCAATTCACGGCACTGACGCACGCGAGGAGGGCACGAATGCCCTCCTCACGTGTTCGAGATTCGCTGCGCCGGCCTGGGCCGGATCCAGGAAGGCCTGAGTCCTAGCGGTCCATGCGCGCCCAGAGGGCGGCTTGGACCTGCTCGCGGACCTGCTCGACACCGATGCGGGCGAGCACGTCGGCGAAGAAGCCGCGGACGATCTCGCGCACGGCCTCGTCGCGCGTGATGCCACGTGCCTGCAGGTAGAAGAGCTGCTCCGGATCGATCTTCGAGGTGGTCGACGCGTGCGTGCAGCGTACGTCGTTCGCCTCGATCGTCAGGCCCGGGATGCTGTCCGCATGTGCGCCTGACTTGAGGATCAGGTTGCGGTTGTTCTGGAAGGCATCGGTGCCCTGCGCGCCCTTGGCGACGGCGATCATGCCGCGCCAGACGACGTGCGCCTTGTCGTCGAGCACGCCCTTGAAGGCGAGGTCGGAGAAGGCGTTCGGCGCCGCGTGCAACTGGTAGGTGTCGTAGTCGAGCTGCTGCTGGCCGTCAAGGTAGTAGGCCCCCGTCAGCTTCACGTTGGAGCCGGCACCGAGCAGGTGCGCCTCCATGCGACTCTTGCCCTGCGACGCGCCCAGGCCGACGGCGCTCCACTCGACGTTCGCGTCGCGGTGCGCATGCACGCGGTGCGTGGCGAAGTGCTGCACCGGCACGGCGTAGTCCTGGACGGTGACGTAGTGCAGGTGCGAGTTGTTGCCCGCGACCAGCTCGACGACGGCGTTGGAGAAGCCGGCGTACTCGGGATCGGCCGAGAGGAACTCTTCGACGAAGGTCGCCTCGGCGCCCTCCTCGAGCACGATCAGCGCGCGCCAGTTGACGGCGCCACCGTTCGTCAGCACGACGTCTGCTCGGAACGGCAGGTCGACCTTCACGCCACGCGGGACGTACAGGAAGACGCCGCCCGCAACGTGCATCGTGTTGAGGTCGACGAACTTGTCGTCGCACGAGTCGCTCGTCGGCACGACGTTGCCGAAGTGCTTGGCGACCAGCTCGGGGTGCTCGCGCTCGGCCGTCGCCAGCGACGTGAACAGCACGCCTGCCGGCAGGTCGCCCGTGACGCGCACGAGGTCCTCGATGGTCTCGTAATTGACATGCAGCAGCTCGCCCGCCACGTCAACGGCGGAGGTCAGGCTCGACGCCACCCGCGCCTGCACGGCGTCGAGGTCGTCAGCCGGGCTCGTCGCCGGCACGGTCGTCAGGTCGACGCCGCGCAGGCGCGTGAAGCGCCACTGCTCGTCCTTGCGGGTCGGCATCGGCGCCGCGTCATACGTGACGGCGGCAGCCGCGCGCACCGAGGCCAGGAACGGTGCGTCGGTGGTGGTCGGGTCGGCGGGGGTCGTCGTCGTCATCCGACGCTTCCTTCCATCTGCAGCTGGATCAGCTTGTTCATCTCGATCGCGTACTCGAGCGGGAGCTCCTTGGTGATGGGCTCCACGAATCCACTCACGATCATGGCGTTGGCCTGCTCTTCGGTCAGCCCACGGCTGCGCAGGTAGAAGAGCTGCTCCTCGTTGACGCGCGTCACCGTCGCCTCGTGGCCGATCTCGACATCGTCCTCGTCGATCCGGATGTACGGGAAGGTGTCCGTCTGGCTCTCGGCATCGATGATCAGCGCGTCGCAGATGACCTGGCTCTTGGAGCCGGTCGCGCCGGGCTTCACGGCCAGCAGGCCGCGGTAGCTCGAGCGGCCGCCGTCCTTGGAGATCGACTTCGACGTGATGACGCTCGACGTGTCGGGCGCCATGTGCGTGATCTTCGCGCCCGCATCCTGGTGCTGGCCCTTGCCGGCGAAGGCGATCGACAGCACCTCGCCGTGCGCGCGCGCACCCTTGAGCAGGATCGCCGGGTACTTCATCGTCGTCTTGGAGCCGAGGTTGCCGTCGACCCACTCCATCGTCGCGTCCTCCCAGGCCACGGCCCGCTTGGTGACGAGGTTGTAGACGTTGTTCGACCAGTTCTGGATGGTCGTGTAGCGGCAGCGGCCGCCCTTCTTGACGATGATCTCCACGACGGCGGAGTGCAGCGAGTCAGTCGTGTAGATCGGCGCCGTGCAGCCCTCGACGTAGTGCACGTAGGCACCCTCGTCGACGATGATCAGCGTCCGCTCGAACTGGCCCATGTTCTCGGCGTTGATGCGGAAGTACGCCTGCAGCGGCATGTCGAGCTTGACGCCCGGCGGCACGTAGATGAAGGAGCCGCCCGACCACACCGCGCTGTTGAGCGCGCTGAACTTGTTGTCGTTGTGCGGGATGATCGTGCCGAAGTGCTCGCGCACCAGCTCGGGGTACTCGCGCAGCGCGCCGTCCATGTCGAGGAAGATGACGCCCTGCTGCTCGAGGTCCTCGCGCAGCTTGTGGTACACCACTTCGCTCTCGTACTGCGCGCCGACGCCGGCGAGGAACTTGCGCTCGGCCTCCGGGATGCCGAGGCGATCCCAGGTGTCCTTGATGTCGTCGGGCAGGTCCTCCCAGGACTTCGCCTGGGTCTCCGTCGGCTTGATGTAGTAGTAGATGTCGTTGAAGTCGATGCCACTCAGGTCGGCGCCCCAGTCGGGCATCGGGCGGTCGAGGAAGTACTGGTACGCCTTGAGGCGCTCCTCGAGCATCCACTCCGGCT
>JAOPYV010000033.1 GCA_025964435.1 Thermoleophilia bacterium
CCGCGCCGCGATGTCACGGCGGGGGCGCGCGTCGCCGGTGCGTGCAGGGAGCTCGGTCGGCATGGTTGCCGACAGGAAGGGGCGACGGGCCCTAGCAGGAGCGAGGGTCGCCCCGGCTCCCTTCACGCGCCGTCGACGCGCGTCGTCGACGGTGCTCGCTCACGGCCTCGCGCGCTTGCGTATGCGAGCATCCGTCCGTGGACGGTGGCAGCGCATACGAGGACCTGGGCGAGCTCTACGACGTCTGGTGCGCGGAAGTCGCGGAGGACCTGCCCTTCTACACGCAGCTTGCCGATGCGCTCGCTGCCGAGCTCGGCCGGCCGACGCTGGACATCGTCGAGCTCGGCGCGGGCAGCGGCCGCATCACCTCGCACCTCGCTGCGGCGGGGCACCGCGTCACCGCGATCGACCTCGCCACGAGCCAGCTGGAGGTGCTGCGCGACCGTACCTCACACACCGAATCACCCCCGATCGTCGTCGCCGGCGACATGCGCGACGTCGCCACGCTCGTCCCCCTCGGCTCGTCCGACCTCGTGCTCGTCCCGTTCCGCGGACTGCTCCACGTCACGACCGATCGTGATGCCCTCTTCGCGGACGTCATCCGCGTGCTGCGTCCCGGGGGCGTGTTCGCCTTCGACGTCTTCCATCCCACCGACGCGCAGGTCGCCGCGACGGGAGATCGCTGGCTGCACCGACGGCTCGAGCCGACTGCGACCGGCCGCTGGCGCTTCGACGAGCGCGCCACCTACGCGCGCCGTTCGGATGGCTGGGACCTGCGCGTCGACGTGCGCTGCCGCTGGGAGGCGACGAAGCGCCTGCGCCGCCCGCGGGTCGACGTCCGCGCCGACCCGAGCGTCGACGCGCCGACCGAGCGTCACGCGCTGCTGCACCTGCACACGGTCGAGCACGCGGAGTGGGGCGCGTCCCTCACCGCCGCCGGGTTCGAGCTCGACGGCAGCTACGGCTGGTTCGACGGCCGCCCGCTCTCCGTGGGCGACGACGACGCGATCTGGGTCGCGCGCAGCGCCCACTGAGCGCCGACCGTGCGTGGCAGCAGGCGGCCGGGGTCGTGGCCGCTCCCTCCCACATGTGGCGAACCACCCGTCACGACCCTGCAGCGTCGAGGGAAGAGCCGGTGTCCACACGCAACAACCAGATGGGCGCCAGGGCAGTCGCACCTGCTCGGCATCCACGGAGGTCACACATGGCAATCCGCATTCGCGTCTACCCCCAGAACGGCCTTGGCGGGCTCGGCGGTTACAACCGCATGGGCGGCGCCGTCAGCGCCAGCACGTTCTACAACCAGAAGCTGAGCGCGCAGAAGCAGGTCTCGAACCTGCAGATCCAGTACGAGCGAGCGCTGGCGAACGAGAAGATCGAGCGCGTTCGTCTCGAGGAGCGCATCAGGATGAACCCCTACGCCATGATGGGCAACGCCTTCGGCGGGATGCCGATGCAGCAGGCGGCCTACAACCCGTACGCCGGCTCGCTCATGGGCACGTCGATGCTCGGCGGCCTCGGCCAGTCGATGTTCGGTGGCATGGGCATGGGCATGGGTCGGTTCTGGTAAGTCACGACTGACTGCGGTGCGGGTCGAGCGCAGGGCGCTCGGCCCGCCTGCGGAGTCAGCGGCAGGCAGGGTCGACGGATTCCTCGTCAGCCACGCCGTCGCCATCCAGGTCGAGTGGCTCGTCGCAGGACTCGTCCGCGGCCGTGTCATCCTCGAGCGGCGCCTCGGCGTCCGCACCGAGCTCACCCCCGCTCGCTGCCGCGTCGGGCTCCTGGCCCGTCGCGTCCGTCCCGGACGCAGCTTCCTCGTCGGCAACCTCGATGAAGAGCAACACGTAGATGCGGCCGTTGAACCAGCCCGCATCGACCACGCCGATGCCGACCTCGGTCCATGCCGGGTCGGCGAGGCGCTTGTTCATCTCCGCATCGTCGGCAATGCCCACGATCGCGTTGCCCGGTGTATGGGCCCAAGCAACGACGATGCCGACCTCGTCGCGGAACGACGGAGCCGATTCACCCAGCGCCGACAACACGCGCGGTGCAAGGCTTCCGCCGCTGACGGTGGACTCCGAGAGCCGTCGCTCCAGCGCGAGGTCGCGCGCGTGCCGCTCGGCCACCGCGGAGATGGCACTGTTGAAGCTCAGCGGCCCAATGTTGCGTCGCGTGCGCAGTCGATTGATCTCATCCAGCAGCACCGGCGCGTCCTGTGCACGGACGTCCGGGGAGTCCTCCCCACGCATGGGCAGGTCCTCGGCCTCGCCGATGACGGACCCGAGCCGTCCCTTGGGCAACGTCTGCGCGTAGTGCGGGAAACCATCGACGGCCCAGCGCAGGACACCCTCCTGCTCGATGAGCGCGATGCCGGGCACCGACCGCACGGCGCCGCGCGACAGGAAGTTGTCCGTCGGCAGCAGCACGAGCATGGCGACGAAGGCGATTGCCCACCCCAGGCCCAGGAGCCCTCCCGCGACCATGCCGACCCGCGGCATCGCCCAGGAATCAGGGGCTGCGTCATCGTCGTATCCCGCGTCGACGCGTTGGGCCTGTCGCCGGGCAATCCACCACCGGGCGATGTTCGCCACGGCGATGTAGGAGATCGCACCGGTGATGAGCATGCCGATGAGGCGGCAGAAGTCCTCGCTCGCGCCCAGCGCCGACTCCACGATGTTGCCGACGGGGTCACGCAACATGACGGCGACGAGCGATGCGAACAGCGATGCGACGAGCCGCACGATCGACGCGAGCCCGCCCAACTGGGCGCCAGCCCAGCCGAAGAGGGCGACCGCGCCAAGCACGACGACGTCGAGCAGGAGCCCGCCGATCATCGATTCGCACCGGGTTCGATTACGCAGCTACGCGGTATCATTGCGACAAGCTACCTTGTCCGCCGGTCGCGGCGGAAGATCGATGATCGAAAGACCATGACGTCACTGCTCATCCTGGCCATCATCCTGCTCGTCCTCTGGCTCTGGGGCACGTGGCAGCGCGACGGCCATGCCAGCTTCATGCGCGACTGGGCATACGTGCCGCTCGTCGCGTCGATCACGTGCCTGTTCATGGCTGTTGGACTGTGGATTCGCTGAGCTGACGCACGAGCGCGATGGCCGCCTCGCGGTCTCGCACGTCGCCGACCGCCTGCGCCTCTGCCAGCGCCCGGACCAGCTCACCCACGCGGGGTCCGGGTCGGATCCCTGCCGCCTCCGCAAGCTCGAGCCCGTCCAGTAGCGGCACCGGATGACCGTCGCGCTGCTCGCGCCAATGATCGGCCCAGACGGTGCGGGCGAGCTCCAGGTGTGCGCGGACCCAGCGGCGCCGGTCGTCCGGGCCGGCCGTGGCGAGGCGGTCGCCGACGCTCAGCACGACGGCCTCTGCCGCGACGGGCTCGACCGACCGGAGGAATCGCCAGCGATCCCGGGGTGCGCGCTCGGAGTGGAGCAGGAACCCGAGCGCGAGGTGCGTGCCGACCAGTCGCCGCACGTCCTCGCGCTGACGCGCGCTCCACTTCCACCGAGCGGCGATCGCGTCGACGATCGGCAGGCCCGCGTCGTCGTGGCCGACGAAGCTGATCCGGCCGTCGTCGCGCACCCGATGCGTGTCGGGCTTGCCGAGATCGTGGCAGAGGGCAGCGAGCAGCACCGTCAGGCGCTGCTGACGCGTCCAGGGCTGTGCCACGGGGGCCAGGTCATCGGGGAGCGGGAGCCAGAACTCCGTCGCGCCCAGCAGGTCCTCGCAGTTGTCGAGCACGGCCAGCGTGTGGTCGTGCACGTCGAGGTGGTGGAACCGGCTCTGCACCATTCCGCGGCAGCGGTCCAGCTCCGGCAGCAGCATGCGGTCCAGGCCGAGCTGGTCCAGCAGCCGCCAGCCGCGCCGCGCCTCCGGGTGCAGGAGCAGCAGCTCGAGCTCGGCGAAGGTACGTTCCCCAGCGGGCTCGACGGCTCGCGCCGCACGCGTGCGGATCGCATCGGCCGTCGCGGGATCGAGGTCCCAGTTCAGGACATGGGCGATGCGCGCCGCGCGCAACATGCGCAGCGGGTCATCGTCGAAGGCGGTGGCGGCGACCATGCGGAGCGTGCCAGCCTCGAGGTCGTGCATGCCGGTGGAACGGTCGAGCACCATGCCCTCGCCGACGAGCTGGACGGCGAGCGCATTGGCCGTGAAGTCGCGCGCCGCAAGGTCCTCGCCGATCGTCGCGCCGCGCAGCGCGCAGACGTCGAACTGCTCGACGACCCGGAGCGCCTCGGGAACCGTGCTCGGGTCGCGCCGCTCCTGCTGTGCGTCACCGACCACGACGCGCCAGCAGCCGTGTCGCTCGCCGAGCTGGAAGACCGCACCGCCGACCGCAGCACCCAGGCGCCGTGCGACCGTGCCCGGGTCCCCCGCCGTCGCGAGGTCGACGTCGGGCAGCGGGCGCCCGAGCAGCGCGTCGCGCACGACTCCGCCGACGAGCCACGTCGGCTCGTCGCTGACCGCGTCCTCGCCCAGGACCCGCGCGAGCGTCGTGCGCAGCAGCTCCAGGCCCGTCATGTCGAGCACCGTCGTCACGAGCTGACGTGCACCCGCAGCAGCCGCGGCTCACCAGCGAGGCCACAGGTAACTTCGTAGTTGATCGTGTCCATCCAGCGCGCGTGTTCCTCGGTGGAGATGCTCGCGTCGCCGTCACGCCCGAGCAGGGTCACGACGTCGCCGATCGCCACGTCCGCATCCACGAGGAGTGACACGTGGTCCATGCTGACGTTGCCGACCATCCGGCACCGCGCGCCATGCACCAGCGCCTCGCCGACGCCAGCCAGGGCGCGATGCACGCCGTCGGCGTAGCCGATCGGCACCTCCGCGACGCGGACCGGCTCGGTCGCGATGAAGCTGCGGCCATAGCCGGTGCTCTCGCCTGGCTGCAGCTCCCGGATGTCGGCGACGTGCGAGCGCAGCTCGAGCACGGGCTCGAGCCCGAACTCCGCAGCGTCGCGCTGGGTCGGGTTCATGCCGAACGTTGCAACTCCACAGCGCACGGCGTCGAAGTGGGCGCGCTCGTCGAGCAGCGTTGCGGCGCTGTTCGCCGCATGGATCGTGAGGCCCGGCACGCGGACGCGCGCCGCCTCGGCCAGGTCGGTGAAGCGCTCGAGCTGCAGCTCGAAGAAGCTCGTATCGGGCTCGTCCGCGGTCGCGAAGTGCGTCATGAGGCCTTCGACCTCGACCCCGGGCAGCGCATCGAGGCGCTCGAGCTGGTCCAGCGCGCCACCGAGCGGCACGCCCCATCGCCCCATCCCGGTATCCACCTTGAGGTGGATCCGAGCCGGACGTCCCCGTCGGGTCCCGTCGACGGCGATGCGCTCGACGGCAGCCGCCATCGCATCGCTCAACACCGTGACTGACACGTCGAGGTCGAGCGCGCGGCGGATGCTCGGCTCGTCGAGCGGGCCCATGATCAGCACGGGCACACGGAGGCCGCCCTGACGCAGGTGTCGCGCCTCGCTCAGAGTTGCCACGCAGAGGCGACGCGCGCCTGCGGCGACGGCCTCCTGTGCCACATGGTCGACGTCATGGCCGTAGGCGTTCGCCTTGACCACGGCCCAGAGCTGCGCGCCGCCGACGAGGCGACCCCGGAGCATGGTGATGTTGCGGCGATAGGCACCGAGGTCGATGCGCACCTCCGCGCGCGGCGGCGTGACGAGGTCGCTCATGCGCCCTCCTCACCCAGCGCTGCGCCGGCGAGGGCAGCAGGCAGTCGCTCGAGCAGGTCGGTGGCGATGACGCCGTCGGCATGCAGCGTGACGGCTGCTCGCTCGGCGGCGAGGCTGCAGGCCAGTGCGGCACACGCTCCTGCCAGCGCAGGATCGAGGCCACGCGCCAGCAGCGCTGCTGCCGTACCGGCGAGGATGTCGCCCGTACCGGCCGTGGCCTGCGCGCGATGCCCCTTGCAGACGAGGAAGTCGCCGCCCGGCAGGCAGACGATCGTGTCCTCCCCCTTCAGCAGCACCGTCGCCTGGGTCTGTCGCGCCGCTTCGCGCACCGTCTCGAGCCGATTGGCACGGACTGCATCGGGTGTCACGCCCAGCAGGCGCGCGAGCTCGCCTTCATGCGGTGTCAGCAGCGTGGGCAGGCCGTCGCGCGCCGCGAGCGCCTGGGTGTCGCCGGCGAATGCCGAGATGCCCTGCGCATCGAGC
Organism: Thermoleophilia bacterium; assembly: GCA_025964435.1. Lineage (GTDB taxonomy): Bacteria > Actinomycetota > Thermoleophilia > Gaiellales > SKUG01 > JAGQUL01. The sequence continues at coordinate 6,171 of JAOPYV010000033.1, forward strand.
ACCAGCACGGGTGCTGCGCGCACGGCCCAGCGCGCGAGCGCGCGGACCTGGTCGGAGTCGCCGATGCCTGGGCCGAACACGACGGCTCCGGCACGCCCCGCAAGCTCCTCGAGCCGCTCGGCAGCGGCGACGGTCAGCCGCCCCAGCTCGTCGGAGTGCTGCCCGCGGAACTGCACCTCGGGCACGGCGACGTCGAGCGCCTCGGCGATGCGATCGGGCACGGCCGCCCAGCAGATGCCGGCACCGGCGCGCATCGCGGCCTGTGCGGTCATCGATACGGCGCCGGCCATGCCGAGCGAGCCGCCCACGACCAGCACGCGCGAGTCGTACTTGGAGCCATCACGGCGGCGCGGCGGCACGGTCGCCAGCAGCGCGCGCGTGGCGATGCCCTGGCGAAGCGGCTCCTCCACCTGCGCGGGGATACCGATGTCGATCGCCTTCACGCGTCCTGCGTGGAACCTGCCGGGGGCGATCGCGAGACCGATCTTGGGCGCGTGGAAGGTGACGGTGAGGTCGGCCATGATCGCGGCGCCGGCGATCGTGCCGTCGCTCGCATCGACGCCCGAGGGAATGTCGAGTGACACGACGGGAAGCCGCGTGTCGGTGATGGCACGGATCGCGGCCTCGAAGGGCGGCTTCGGCTCGCCCGACACGCCCGTGCCCAGCATCGCGTCGACGATCAGGTCGGTCTGCTCGAAGGCGCTGCGCCATGCCGTGACGTTGACGCGCCGCACCGGGATGTCGAGCTTGGTGAGCACGTCGAGGAAGGCCTGGCCGTCGCGGCGCACCTTGCTCTCGCTCTCGACGAGCAGCACCTCGACGACGCGTCCAGCCGCGGCAAGGTGGCGTGCGGCGACGAATCCATCGCCGCCGTTGTTGCCCGGTCCGCAGACCACGGCGATGCGTCGGGCATCGGGGAACCACTGCAGCACCTCGGCTGCGGCACCCATCCCGGCGCGTTCCATCAGCACCGCCGATGGCACACCGATCTCGTCGACCGTGACGCGATCGACGGTGCGCATTTCCAGCGCGGTGTACAGCGGTACGACTCCCGGAAGGTGATGCATGGCTCGAATCCTACTTCGAGCGGCGGCATCACTCCTCGGATTCCGCCTGCTCCCCCTGCACTTCCCGCAGCGCTTCGTACGCCTGCGCACTCGAATAGCCACGCGACAGCAGCCATCGGACGGCCTTTGCCTGCATCGCGCGGTCACTCAGGTCCACCCGCGCGTACTTCTTCCGGGCCGCGACGATCGCGCCTGCATCGAGGCCGCCGTCCTCCTTGGCCTCCGCCAGCAGCACGTCGACGATCATGCGGTCGATGCCGCGGCGGGCGAGGTCCTGGCGGATCCGCTGCGCCCCATGCCCACGGCGCACGCGCGAATCGACGTACGCGGTCGCGTAGCGCTGGTCGTCGACCAGGCCCGCGGCACGGCACTTGTCGATGGCGGCCTCGATCAGCTCCTCGTCGTGCTCGTCCTTGCGCAGCTTCATGCGCAGGTCGTGCTCGGTGACCTGGCGACCGGCAAGCACCTTGTGACACGCGCTCAGGACCGAACGCTCGGCCGGATCCGCCACGAACAGGTCCGTGGTGAAGGCGAGCTCGGGCTCGGGTTGCCTGCGTTTTCGTCGCGGCGCACCGGGCTCCCGTGCCGCAGGCTCCGGATGCTCGTCCTGCCCGGACTGGAGTGGCTTCGGGTTGCCGCGCTTGTCGTACCGAACGCCCGTCTCCGGCAGCTGGACCGAGCCGATCGGCGCCTCGAAGGTGCCGACCTGCTGCTTCAGCCTGTCAATGTCACTGCGCTTCGCCATGCGTGGATTCTCGCAGGGGAGCCGGTCAGTGCGCGAACCTGACGAAGGTCGCCCTACCTCCCCAGCTGGAATGGCGGCAGCGGGCACCGAGTCGTAACGTGTCGTTGGACCACCAATCGACAAGGAGTCACCCCGTGAAGGTCGCGATGCTCGCCCCGCCGTGGTTACCCATTCCTCCTCGGGGCTATGGGGGCATCGAGCGGGTCGTGCACTCCCTCGTGCTGCACCTGGCCGCGCGCAACCACGAGGTCCATCTCTTCACCGTCGGGGAGTCCGCCGCAGGCATCGCGCGGGACGGCGTCCATGTCCACCACGTGTTCGATTCCGGGCACTACGGCACGATCACCGGGACGCTCTACGACACCGTGTCGATCCCGGTCGCGCATGTCCTGCACGCGCTCGACGTGATCGCCCGCGACAGCGACTTCGACATCATCCACGACCACAACGGCTTCATCGGTCCCACCGCGTGCGCCCACCTGGATCCCCGCCGCTTCCCGCCCGTGCTGCACACGCTCCACGCGCCGTTCACGCCGCACGCCGACGTCGCGGCCGGCGAGCCGGACAACCGCCGCGCCTACGAGCCGCTGCGCGAGACCAACGGGCTCTGGTTCAACGCCATCTCCCATGCCCAACACCACGACGCGCCACTGCCGCTGCGACGCCGGATGCTGGGCGTGGTCCACAACGGCATCGAGCTAGAGGACATCCGCTTCGACCCGCGGGATGACGGCTACTTCCTGACGTTGGCGCGCATCTGCCGCGACAAGAACCAGGGTCTCGCAGCGCAGATCTGTCGCGAGCTCGGCGAGCGGCTGGTCATCGCGGGCGCCGTCGATGGCACGGGCACGCCGGAGGGCGTCGCGGCGCGTGTCGACGCGCTCAGGCTCGACCCGAGCGCCGACCATCCTGACGTGCGCTACTACATCGATGCGGTCGCGCCCTACCTCGAGCCCGGCCGGATCGACTTCCTGGGCAACGTCGACGGTGCCCGCAAGCTCGACCTCGTCCACGGCGCACGCGCGCTGCTCTTCCCGATCGACTGGGAGGAGCCCTTTGGCGTCGCGGTCGTCGAGGCGCTGGCCAGCGGCACGCCCGTCGTCGCGATGCGGCGCGGTGCGATGCCCGAGCTGATCGAGCATGGCGTGAACGGCTTCCTCGCCGACGATGCCGAAGCCTTCACCCGCTACATGCTGCGCGTCGGTGAGATCGATCCGGCCGCCTGCCGGCGCTCCGTCGAGCGCCGCTTCACTGCCCGCCACATGGTCGACGGCTACCTGGCGCTCTACGGCGAGGCGATCGAGCGCTCCACCGCACGGACGGCGACCCCGCGGATCGCGACGTCGTCATTCCTCGACAATGGACACGGCGCCGTCCGACACGGAGATACGCCAGCGACGCTCGAAGACCTGCACGTTCGCGATCTCCAGGCCCCCAAGCCAGTCGGGCACGTCCGTCACTGACGAGACGAGCTGACGCGTCACCGGGTCGGGACGGATGCCGAGCAGTGCGGCGACCATGTGGATCGGTGCGCCGGCCGCCCAGGCCTGTGGGCTCGAGGCGGTCGGGTATTGGACGGGCCAGGGGTTGGTCTCACGGGTCAGTCCCGCGAACACCTCGGGCAGGCGACCGTTGAAGCGCTCGGCGGCATCGAGGAGGCCGCGCGCGACGGTCGCCGCGTCCTGCGTGTGCCCGGCTGCCATCAGCCCCGCCACGGCGAGTGCGGTGTCGTGCGGCCAGACCGTGCCGCAGTGGTAGGAAATCGGGTTGTAGGCCCGCTCGCGATCCGCCATCGTGCGGATGCCCCAGCCGCTGAAGAGGCTGGGACCCACCAGCTGCGCCGACGTGATGGCGGCATGGTCAGCGTCGACGACGCCGCACCAGAGCAGGTGCCCCACGTTGGAGGTGAGCGTCGCCATCGGTCGCTCGTCGCCATCGAGGCCGAGCGCGTAGAAGCCCGCGTCGCCGGGATGCGAGTTCCCGTTCGGCGTGACCCAGAAGGCGCTGCGGATTCGCGCGCGCAGGTCCGTCGCCGCCGCATCGAGCCGGTCGGCGAAGTCGGGCTGGTGCATCACGTCGCGCGCGAGACGTGCGAGCGCCCGCCGCGCGGCGTACGCATAGGCCTGGACCTCCACCGGCGCGATCGCGCCCCGTCCCAGTGAGCCATCCTCGTGGCGTTGGGAGTCCCAGGAATCCTTCCAGCTCTGGTTCTCGAGTCCGCGCTCGGCGCGTCGGTCGTAGCGCACCCAGCCATCACCGCTGAGGTCGCCATGGACCTCGATCCACTCGATCGCGCGCAGCGCCGACGGCCAGAGGCGCCGCACGAGGTCGTCATCGCCCGTCCAGGAGTGGAACTCCCCCAGCAGCATCAGGAAGAGCGGCGTCGAATCGACGGAGCCGTAGTAGCGGTCGTAGCCGCGCACCGCGATCGCCGCCTCGCGCACCTCGTGGAGGATCTTGCCGGGCTCGGCGTCGCGACCAGGGTCATCCTCGAGCGCCTGTCGGTCAGCGAGGTACTCCAGCACGAATCGTGCGCGGTGTGGTCCGAGCAGCAGGGTCTGCATGCACGTGATGAGGCTGTCGCGCCCGAACACCGTCATGAACCATGGGGCCCCGGCCGCGGTCAGCATGTGCTCGCCGCCCGAGGCCACCGAGCCGATGCGCAGTGCACCCAGGTCGTCGATCGACGTGGTCCACGCCTGCGCGAGGCTCGGGAGCGCGCCGCTCAGCGTCGGCATGCCGGCACGCCATGCCTCGATCGCGTGTTGTGCCGCATGGAACTCGGCGTCGAATCGGTCCGGTGCGATCGGGACCGAGGCGACGTGCGAATCCCATGCGACGCGCAGGTCGCACTGCCACGTCTCCTTCGGGGCGACGTCGACGATCCATCGCAGCGAGCCATCGACGACGTCGAAGGGGCGCGTGGCGTGGATGTGGCAGACGACCCCGCCCTCGCCGACGATGCGGGCGTAGTGTCCGTCACCGGTCGGCCCGTGCTCGGCGTGGTGCCGTGCCCCCTCACCGAGGCCCACCTCGCCCGGATCGTCACCGGTCAGCGCGAAGGTCGCGTCCTTGACCGTGAAGATGTCATCGAAGTCCGCCCCCAGCTCGAGGTCGATCGGGAAGTCGAGCGGCTCCATGCCGATGTTGCGCAGCTCCATTCGTGCGTGCAGTGCCTCCGGCGCGAGCACGAGGTGGCGGCGCACGAGCACCGCATCCGCCTCGAGGTTCGCGGACGCCACGTTCCGCTGCACGAAGGAGCGCGCGATGTGCTGGCCGTGTGACTCGCCGAGCGCCTGTGGACGTTGCCCGTCCACCCGCAGCACCCACCGGGACAGGTGACGCGTGTCGTGCGCGAACAGGCCGAGTGAATCGTCGGCGATGTCACCGCGCTCGTCGCAGAGGAGGAACTGCTTGCCGCGAATGATCGTGAGCATGGATCAGACGGTACCCGCCCCGACGTTCATGGCACACCAGTGCGGTTTCGCGCACCCGACACACCTGCGAAGACGCGACGGGCGCCACCGAAGTGACGCCCGTCGATCGAACCTGATGTGCGCCGCGCTTACTCGACCGTGACGGTCTTGGCGAGGTTGCGGGGCTGGTCGACGTTGAGGCCACGTGCCGAGGCGATGTGGTACGCGAGCAGCTGCAGCGGCACGATGCCCAGCAGCGGCATCAGCTCGTTGCGGGTGCGCGGCACGT
>JAOPYV010000041.1 GCA_025964435.1 Thermoleophilia bacterium
CTTATTCGTACGAGTTTGTACGCCCATGGGGCGACTAACTCGACTTATTCAACCGACGGGGCTAGAGGACGTCGTGGAGCAGCAGCTCGGGATGGTCCTTGCGGTAGTTGGCGAGCGCCCAGTCCGAGCCGAAGGCGAGCAGCTGGATGCCATGCGTGGACTCCAGGACGCGCATGCCGGTTGCGCGCGGCGGGGTGCCCTCGTTCTTCTCGTCCCACGCGACGGAGATGGCGAGCGGCAGCTGCGAGAGGCCGACCTCGACGCCGAACTCGTTGGCCATTCGGTGGGTGAAGACCTCGTACTGCAGCTCGCCGACGGCGGCCGCGATGGGCGTCTGGATGCCGACCTTCGGGTCGATGTAGATCTGCACGACCCCTTCGTCACCGAGCTGGGAGATGCCCTGCTGGAACTGCTTGCGGCGCGCGATGTCACGGTTGCGCACCTCGCGGAAGATGCTGGGCGCGAAGGTCGTGATGCGCGGGAAGTTGACGGCCTTGCCGGCGTGGAGCGTGTCGCCGATACGCAGGTCGCGCGAGCCCGGCAGCACGATGACGTCGCCGGGCCATGCCTCTTCGACGGTCTCGCTGTCGCGGCCGAACGGCTCGACGGCGCGCGTCACGACGAGCGGTCGACCGGTGCGCGCGATGGCGACCTTGTCGCCGCGCACGAAGGCGCCGGAGTTGATGCGCATGAAGGCCGCGACGTCGCGATGGCGCTGGTCCATGTTCGCCTGCAGCTTGAAGACCTGGGCGGAGAAGGCCTCCTCGACGGGACGCGCCTGACCCTCGGCGTCGAGCCGCGGCATCGGCTCGGGAGCCAGCGTGCAGATCGCCTTGATCAGGTGGTCGACGCCGAACATCTTGGCGGCGGCACCGAAGAACATCGGGGACTGGTCGCCCGCGAGGAACTTCTCGCGGTCGAAACCACCCGCCGAGCCGACTGCCATCTCGAGCGTGTCGGCCGCTTCATCCCACTCGAACTCCTGGAAGCCGATCGGGTCCCACACGGCGGGCTCGCGAGCACCACCATCGAGGTGGACGAGCCCACCCATCGCGGCGCCGGCACCGGCCGGCCAGTTCATCGGCACGAGCTGCAGGTCGAGCTCGCGCTCGACGTGGTCGAGGATGTCGACCGGGTCCATCGACGGGCGGTCGATCTTATTGACGAAGGTGATGATCGGCAGCTGGCGCGCGCGGCACACCTCGAAGAGGCGGCGCGTCTGCGGCTCGATGCCCTTGGCCGCGTCGAGCAGCATGACGGCGCTGTCGACGGCGCTCAGCACGCGGTAGGTGTCCTCGGAGAAGTCACCATGGCCCGGTGTGTCGAGCAGGTTGATCGTGATGCCGTCGACGTGGATGCGCACGGCGCTGGAGGCGACGGAGATGCCACGCTCCTGCTCCATCTCCATCCAGTCGGTGACGGTCGCCTTCTTGTTGCCCTTGGAGTTGACGGCGCCGGCTCGGCCGATCGTGTCGGTGACCTTGAGCAGCTGCTCGGTCAGGGTCGTCTTGCCCGCGTCAGGGTGCGAGATGATCGCGACCGTGCGGCGGGTGTCGGCATGCATACGGATGTCTTCAGGCGAGGCCACGAGGCAACCAGTCTATCGGCCAGCGGGACGCTCAGGCGGTCTGGAGGCCGAGCAGGTCGCGCACGAGTCGGGCAAGGTCGGCGGCGCTCGCGTCGCCTGCTGCTCGCTCGTGGTCGTCATAGAGTGAGACCGGGTCGATCTCCAGCGCGCCGCAGACCATGCGGAGCAGGCCCTCTTCGCGGGGGTCGACGACGTCATCGACCTTGGCGATGCGCACGAGGTCGTCGACCAGGAGCTGTGCGAGGGCGGGATCGGTGATTCGATCGATGAGCGCCCGCAGCAGCGTGTCGAGCGCGGGTGGCGTCTGGATCAGCGCATCGAACACGGCCACGAGCTGTGCTCGCTGACCGTCGGTCACCTCGCACGTCTCGATGAACTCCTCGAGCTCCACGCGCTCATGGTCGTGCAGCTCGCCGTCGGCCGCAGCCATGCCCACGGCGAGGTGGAGTCGTAATGCAGCGAGTTCGAAGTTGTCATCAGGTACGTCCATTTCCGGAGCACCATCGGCGCATGCGGCGCTGCCCTTGACTGCAGTGCTGGGTAGGAGCGCCACGATGGCAGCCCGCTTGACACTGATCCGCGTCGATCTCACCGACGCCGCGCTCCGCGCGCGCTTCCTCGAGTCGTACAACCGGATCTGGCCCGAGTTCGCGATGACCGACCGCGAGTTCCTGCATGAACAGGCGCAGCCGGGGCCTGCGGGGCCGGGGGAGCTGTGGATCGTGGAGCGCGCCGACGGCACGGGCGACGCCGGGGTCATCGATGTCGAGCAGACGCGGTGGAACGACATCAACACCCCGCCGCTGGCGTGCCTCGTGCTGGACCCGTCGTTCCGGACGGCGGCGGCGCTGGAGCAGGTGGTGGAGCCGTGCGAGCGCTTCGCACGCGCGGTGGGCTTCGAGCAGCTGCGGGTCCTCGCGTGGGAGCGCGAGACCGAGGTCGTCGAGTTCCTGCTCGCGCGCGAGGGGTGGCAGGTCACCGAGCGCGACGTGGACGTCCAGCTGGACGTGCAGAAGGCCGTGCTGCCGGAGCGAGCTGATCCGGAGGGGGTGACGTTCACGACGCTGGCGGCGCAGCCCGAGCTCGCCCACGGCACGTGGGAGGTACTCGCCAACGCAGTCGTCGACATCCCCGGCGACGCGCCGGAGGTGGCGCCCGACTTCGAGCAGTGGAAGCGCGAGCGATCGGGCCCGGCGTACAGCGATTCGACGATGTTCCTCGCGCTGGCCGACGGGCGCGTGGCGGGCTTCGCCGAGCTCGAGATCACCGAGATCGGCCTGCGAAACGGCAGCGCCTGGCATGGGTTCACCGCAGTCCACAGCGATTTTCGTGGGCAGGGCATCGCCGCGGCGCTCAAGCGACGGACGATCGAGTGGGCGCGTGCCAACGGCGTTCGCTTCCTGCGCACCGAGAACGAGGAACGCAACGCGCCGATCCGCCAGATCAACCAGACGCTGGGCTACGAGCCGGTCCCGGCTCGGGTGATCCTGCGCGGTCCGATCAGCCCGGCGTAGGGCGCCACTGGCGGGTGTCCGGAAGCGGCGTCAGCTGCGGTTCGATCTGCGCGCGCGCCGGCTCGTAGGCGGGCGGCAGCACGAGCGTCTCGCCGAGCGTCTCCAGCGATTCATCTGCGGTGAAGCCGGGGTCCTGCGTGGCCAGCTCGTAGAGGATCCCACCCGGCTCGCGGAAGTACACCGAGCGGAACCAGAAGCGGTCGACGACCGGGGTGCCATGCGCGCCGGCATCCGCGACGCGCTGCGCCCAGCCCTCGATGTCCGCCGTCTCCGCGGCGAACGCGATGTGGTGCACGGTGCCGGCGCCGCCCATGCCGCGCCGGTCACTCTGCTCGAAGGTGATCGTGCCGCCGCGACGTGGACCGCGCGACTCCCACGTGTGGTCGCCGCGGTCGGCGAACCCGAGCAGCCGGTCGACGACGAGCTCGGAGCCCGTGAAGTCGGCGACGAGCGCATCGACTCCATCGAAGCCCTGGAGCGCATGCTCGCCAGGAACCTCCGTCGAGCGTGCGACGAGCGGTGCGTCTTCGATGTCATCGCGCACGACGAGCTCGAGCGCGAGCCCTTCCGGATCCTGGAAGCGCAGCGAGTCGTCGGGGCCGCGGCTGACCGGAGCACCCTCGGCGCGCAGTCGATCCTCCCACCAGTCGAGCGAGTCGCTCGACGCGACGCGGTAGCGGATGCGGTGCACCATGCCGGCGCCGACGGCTCCGCGCCGTGCACCCGGGTACTCGAAGAAGGTGAGGTCCGAGCCCGGCGTCCCCGCCTCGTCCGTGTAGAACAGGTGGTAGACCGTGGGGTCGTCCTGGTTCACCGTCTTCTTGGCGAGGCGCAGGCCGAGGACCCGCGCATAGAAATCAACGTTGCGGGGTGCATCAGCGGTGATGCAGGTGATGTGATGGATTCCGTCGAGCTGCATGCGCGCAACATATACCGCGGCTGGTATGCTCCCGATTCGCAAGGTGGTTGTAGCTCAGTTGGTAGAGCCCTCGGTTGTGGTCCGAGTGGTCGCGGGTTCGAGTCCCGTCAGCCACCCTTTTCCAGGTCGACACGGATGTCGACCGCCGGATGAAGGGAATCATCATGCAGATCGCCATTGCGGCAACGCCGCAGCGCATCGCCCTCACGCAGGCCTACGACAGCTTCAATGACGCGTACAACGCGCTCGTCGTCGACCAGGACATCACCACCGACGCGAGCATCACCGCTTCCCGCGCCCACGCGACCGCAGGCGTCGAGCTGCTGCTGTCCGCCGGCCCCGGCTCGGTTCCCGCCGACAACGTCGCATTCTGCGTCGACGTCGCCCGCGCTGGCGTTGCCGCACTGGACGCAGCGCTTGCCGCAGCCAGCACCGGTACCCGCGATGCTGCCGTCAACGCTGCGCTGAACTCCTTCGACACCGTTGCCGAGCGTCTCTCCAACGACCTCGACCTCGGCGTCGGCTGAACGACTTGAGGCGGCCGCGGCCGACCTGATACGCTTCCGTTCGTTCCCCGCGGGTGTAGTTCAAAGGTAGAACGTGAGCCTTCCAAGCTCAATATGAGGGTTCGATTCCCTCCACCCGCTTGATGCAGCGAACCGCAGAAGAGCGCGCCTTGCAGGCGACCTGGATGCGCCTGGTCGCCGCCGGCGACCAGGACGCCTTCGCGCAGCTCTACGACGAGTTCTCCAGCCTCGTCTATTCCATCGCCATCGGCATGCTGCGCGATGCGGGGCGCGCCGAGGATGCCGCCCAGGACGTCTGGGTCAAGGTCTGGAACGCCGCCAGCGCATTCGACGAGGACCGCGCCTCCGTCGCGACGTGGATCACCACGCTCGCCCACCGCCACGTGATCGACATGCTTCGCCGAGCCAGCGTGCGTCCGGGGGACCGCCCCGGTTTCGAGCCGGGCGACGAGACCGCCGCGCGGATCGCCGGCGACGACGACACCGCGACCGCCGCGGTCAGCGCCGCGTATGGCGAGGACGTGCGCGCCGCACTGCTGCAGCTGCCCGAGGGCCAGCGCATGTCATTGGAGCTCGCATACTTCAGTGGAATGACCCAGTCGGAGATCTCCGAAGAGCTCGGAAAACCGTTGGGTACTGTCAAGACGTACATGTTTCAGGGGATACGACGCCTCCGCGACATCCTCGGAGTGACCGACGAGCTCGGTCAGGGATCTTGAGATGACCAACCGCGACCACGAACAGCCGGGATACGACGAGCTCGCAGAGCTGCTGGTTCCATACGCCCTCGGGCAGCTGGATCCGGCCGATTCGGCGCGGATCAAGGACGCGCTCGAGACGAACGAGGCGCTGCGCACCGAGCTGCGCGAGATCGAGGCGGTCAGTGCGACGTTGGCTGGCTCCTTCGAGCCCGTGGCAGCACCGCCGGCGCTGCGAAGCCGCGTGCTCGACGCCGTGGCGGTTGCTGCCAGGCCGCATCCCGCGACCGTGCCGATGCCCCGGGCGACGCAGCCAGCTCGCCGCCGCTGGCGCTTCGCGCTGCCCGCCCTGGCCGGCGGCTTCGCGACTGCATGCATCGTGCTCGGCGTCGTCGCGATCAACCTGGACGGCGAGCTGGACGACACCAGGTCCGAGCTGCGCCAGGCGACGGAGGCCCCGCGCGGCGGCGGCGCACCGGCCGGCTTCGAGGATTCCACGGTCCACACCGTGTCGACGAGCGGCGAGATGGCCGAGGCCAATGGTTCGCTGATCCACGTCGGCGGCGACCAGTGGCTGCTCGTACTCAGTAACGTGCCGGATCCCGGCAACGGCAACTCGTGGCAGGTCTGGACCCGCGACTCTGCCGGCGCGATCGAAAACGTCGCCCAGTGGCTGAGCGGCGGGTCGACGCAGGTGCTCACGCTGGACCGCGGCGACATCGAGGAAGTCATGGTCTCCTTCGAGCGCTCGACGAGCGCCGTCCCCGCACCGACCACGGCCCCCGTGGCCGACGTCACGATCTGACGCGCGGCCGGCGGCCGGTACCAAGACCTGACGCTCGCTGTCTGGCGGGGTACTGCGATTTTGTCACGCATGTCGTGAGTAACGTGCTGACCCCCAGTCGCCAAGGCTCATTTTCCCGGCGGTGTCTCGACTTTGTCACGCATGTCGTGAGGAAATCGCAGAACCCCCGCGGAGAGGGACCGCCGCGCGATCACGGAACCTTGATGCGGCAATTCGCTGTGGATCGGCTGGCTGGCCGTGGTTGGGGCCGTGCCTGACGTCGAGAGATTCGACCGCCACGCACACGCCCGCATGGTCGCGTCGATCTCGTTTCCGAACGACCGCACCGGCGAGGTGCGGCCGCTTCGTGGCCGTGTGGAACGCGATCGGCGTCCGAGCCCGAAGTATTGGCATGGGACGGGAGCGGGACGAACATTCACGGCGAGATCGCAGCATGCGCATGCGCGCCGCTGCATCGCTGCTCGTGCTGCTCGCCGCCGGCTCGATCGCCGCTGGCTGCGGCGGCTCCGCCGACGAGGCCGGCGCCGTGCCGACGATCGGCTTCATGACCTGGCGTGACCAGACCGACGTCAGCGACAAGATGTATCGCGACTGCGAGAAGCAGTCCGGCAACAAGTTCAAGATCGAGCCCGTCACCATGGGCCCGACCGTCGACGCCGCCCGTGAGCAGCTGACCCGCCGCCTCGGCGCCGGCGACACGACGATCGACCTGATCAACCTCGACGTCGTCTGGACGGCCGAGTTCGCCGACGCCGGCTGGCTCATGGACATCACCGAGCGCGTCGAGCCGATCAAGGACACCTTCATCGCGGCCTCGCTCGACTCGGCGTACTACAAGGACAAGTACTGGGGCCTGCCGGTCAACAGCAACGCCTCGCTGCTCTACTACC
>JAOPYV010000062.1 GCA_025964435.1 Thermoleophilia bacterium
ACTGCTCGATGAGCTCGCCGAAGACGTCGCTCCAGCTCTCGTTGAGCGCGCCTGACTGGTTGCGGTACACGAGACCAGCAGTGTGCTCGGTGACACCGTGCGACATCTCGTGTCCCACGACGTCGAGCCCACCGGAGAGCGGCGAGAAGAGCTTGCCGTCGCCGTCGCCGTACGTCATCTTCGAGCCGTCCCAGAAGGCGTTGTTGTACGCCTTGCCGAAGTGGACGACGCTCTTGATGGCCATGCCCTTGCCGTCGATCGAATCGCGGCCGAGCACGGTCGAGTAGAACTCGTGGACCAGCCCGGCGTTGTCGTGTGCGTCGTCGATCGCCTTGTCGCCCGAGGCAGCACTGCCCTCGGCGCGGCTGAGCGTTCCCAGACCACCCTTCGGATAGCTGCTGCCACCCGCGTCGTACGTGGAGCGGTTGACCGCGAATGCGCCCGTCGGTGCGACCGGCGTCTTGCTTGCAGTTACGGCAAAGATTGCCATGAGTTTGTTCCCTCCCTGACGGATTCCCCATCCGTCCCCTGAGCGCTGGTCCTGTCCGGTGCCGAGCGTTCGCATGCCAGCCGGATTAAACTTGGCCCTATGAGGCCAGTGGTGCGGGCAGGCGTGCGGTAGCGCGGGATGGGCAGGCATCGAGGATCCGATCGCCGCCCACAGGTTCGACGGGATATCGACGAAATCCTGCTGGTTCGAGAAGCGGCCGCGAGCGGCGGTCGTCAGCGAGTGCGGACGACGATCGCCCGGGAGGCGACGGAGAGGTTGTTCGCCCGGTCGCGCGCGTGGATCCGGAGCGTGTAGCTGGTCCGGGGCGCGAGGCCGCGAATCCTGAGGGAGGTGACGAGCGGCGAGAACGCCGGACCCAGCGGGACCCACCTGGACCCCTGCTTGCGATAGATGACGTAGGACTTCAAGCCGCTGCCCCCGACGTTGTCGGTGCTCGCCTTCCAGCGGATCGTCGCCGAGCTGCTCGTGACCGCGACGCGGGTCAGTGCGCTGGGCGCCGTGGGGCGGGCACGATCCCGGGGGACGATGACGACCTTCGCGCGTGCGCGCGAGACGTTGCGGGCATCGTCGCGGGCCACGAGCTCGAAGACCTGCTTCGAGCCGGCCTTGAGGCCCCGCAGCGACACGGTGACGCTCGTGGAGGGGGTCGAGCCCATCGATCGCAGGGAGCGGGTCTTGCGCTTCGTCGTCGTGACGAGGCGGACCTCGTAGTTCGCGACACCGACGTTGTCGGTCGTGTCGTTCCAGGTGAACGTGGCAGTCGTCAGCGTGAGCTTGGCGACGCGCAGGCCAGCGGGAAGCGCGGGTGCGGCGACGTCGGCTGCTGCGTTCGTCGCGACGGTCGCGACCGTGATCGGGCTGACGTTGCCGGCGGCGTCGCGCGCTGCCACGCCCACCTCGTAGCTCGTCGTCGCGGCGAGCCCCGCGATGCTGGCCGCCGTTCGGTCAACGGTGGCGACATCGCGCCAGCCGCCGCCGATGTCCCGCACGCGCACGATGTAGCCCGAGACGGCGACGTCGTCGCTGCCGGGCAGCCAGCTGATGCCGACGGCGGCGTTGCTCGCGCCGGTCTGGCTGATCGAGGGCGGCGCGGTCGGTGCGACCTGGTCGCCGGCCGCGCGGTGCTGCAGCCACAGGTTCGCGGCGGAGGCCATGTTCCAGTTCGTCGCGAGGAAGGAGCCGGCCGCAGGGGACGGGTTGAAGTAGTCGTTGCGCCCGCAGTCGAGGACCTTCTGCGCGCACGTGCTGGTGGAGAAGGCGCTGTTCGGCCCGCCGTCGGCGTAGCACATGACGTCCTGACCGTCGTTGCAGTGGCCGCCGCCGCTCGTGTTGGGCGCGGTGTTCACGACGGCGCCCATGGTGTGCGACACCTCATGCATCAGCACGTCCCAGTGCGGGGCGCCCGTCGCTTCCCAGCGGTACTCGATGGCGTACATGCCCCCCTTGTTGTTCGAGTTCTCGGTACCCGGGCGCGAGTCGTTGGGGAAGACGTGCGCGGTGCCGGCGGCGCCGGCGGCCGAGGCGGCGTCGACGTAGACGATGTAGCGCTCGTTCGAGCTGAAGCTGTTGTAGTCGTAGCCGAGCGCGCGAAGTCCGCCCCAGACGTACTCGAAGTCAACGCCGCCGCCGAGCTTCGGCGGGAGCGTGGCGTGGAGGACGGTCGGTGCGGCACCTTCGCAGCGGAAGGGGAGGCGCTTGCCCTTGCGCGGGTCCACGGCCTGGCTCTCGGAATCGAGGAATGCGCTCATCTTGTAGGCCTCCTCACGCAGTTTGGGCGCGACGGCGTCGAAGCGGCTGGTGACGTCGGCGGGGCGGGCGTACACGAGCACGTAGCGGCGGGTGCCGTCGGCGCCGCAGGCGATGTCGGAGGGGCCGGCAGCGTTCACCTTGGCCTGCGAGCCGGGGGCGAAGGCGTCGAGCCCGATCGGCGGTGCATCGAGTCCGTGGATCGTGGCGCTGGAGCCGTCCTGCAGCTCGACGCGCAGCAGGTCGTCGGGCGTCACGCAGGTCGAGCCGATGCCGGCGACGTCGAGCGTGCGGCCGCAGCTGTTGCCGACCGCGGGAGGTGCATCCTCGACCGCGACCTCATTCGCTTCGGCGACGTCCGCGCGGGCCTCGAGCAGCTCCTCGGACACGACGGGCGCGGCGGGGGTGGTCGGGGAGTCGTCACCGAAGGCGGCCACCGGAATGGCGACGAGGGCGCACGCGCAAGCCACGATGGTGGCGACGATCGCGATGCTGCGTGCGCTGGACAGGACGTTCCCCTCCGTGGGTCCGTTGACCGAACCAGCATCGGCAGAGGCTTGCAAAAGTTGAGCATGCTCTGCGTCCCTGCGATAGATCCAAACGTTTCACTCGCCATGCTCTTCTGTCCCCCGCGCGTGAGGCGACGCCTTGGTAGCCGAATTTCCGACGCCTCCGCGTCAGATCCGAGCGGGGGCGGGGTACATATCGCCCTGACGGGTAGCGTTCCGCCATGCGTCTTTCCCATTGGTTCCTGCTCGCCTGTTCCCTGGTGCTGCTCGTCGGTTGTGGCGAGGGTGACGGGGGTGGCGATGCGACCTCCACGTCCGGCGCCACGACGACCGACACGGACGCCGACACCACCGACGGCGCGGCGCCCAGGCTCAAGCTCGTGAACGTCGGCGTGTTCGAGCAGCCCCTGCTGGCGATCCCGGTTCCCGGCACCGAGCAGGTCGCCGTCGTCGAGAAGGTCGGACGAATCCGCTTCGTGACGGGCATGACCGGTGATGAGACGGTGCGCGACGGTCGCGTGGTGCTGGACCTCACCGATGACGTGTCGACCGGGGGCGAGCAGGGGCTGCTCGGGCTCGCCTTCCATCCGGAATGGCCGAAGGATCCGCGGATCTTCATCAACTACACCGACGTGGATGGCGACACGCACGTCGAGGCGCGCACGCTCGCGGGCGCCTCGGGGTCCGCG
Source organism: Thermoleophilia bacterium (assembly GCA_025964435.1). Lineage (GTDB taxonomy): Bacteria > Actinomycetota > Thermoleophilia > Gaiellales > SKUG01 > JAGQUL01. Next base: position 3,456 of record JAOPYV010000062.1, read on the forward strand.
ACCGCGCCGCAGCAGCTGCTCCAGAT
>JAOPYV010000076.1 GCA_025964435.1 Thermoleophilia bacterium
GCGGCAGCGCCTCCCCCGGAGACGGCTGCGACGGGCGCGGGCCGAGCTGCGGCCGGAGCCGGACGTGCCGCCACGGTCGATCGAGCCGGAGTTGCTGCAGGTGTCGCCGGAGCCGCCGCCGCGGGCGCGCTCGTGGTGGCGACGGCTGGAGCCTCGACGGCTGCGGCGGGGCCGCTGGCCGCGTCGGGCACAGGTGTCAGGCCAGCGGCCGGTGCTGCAGCGGCAGGCACGAGTGCGCTGACCGTTGCGGCGGCGGGTGCGGGCGCTGGAGCGGCGGGCTTCGGTGCCGCCTGCCAGACGCCCAGCGCAATCGCGCCGATGATCGGCAGGCCGAGCAGGACGAGTCCACCGAAGAGTCCGGCGAGTCCGTCACGGCGCCCTGCGGGTCGCAGCATCACCTGGTGCTCGATGACCGGCGTCGCCGATACGGCCGGCATGCCCGCGAAGGCAGGAGCGGGCGCAGCCATCATCCAGCTGGAGAGTCCCTGCGTGCCCATCAAGTCGCGCTGGACGACAGCCTGCAGCTGCTGCTGCTGGGCCAACAGCTCGGCGTGTGGATCGACGGGCGCGTCGAGCCACTGCATGCGGTCATCGGCCGGTGCCGGAGCACCGATCCAGGCCGGGATGGTGGCGGCGTCATAGGCCGCGTCATGCAGCTCCATCGAATGCGGGGTCATACAGGGGGTCCAATCCTCGCGACGGGGTGCGGCGTCCATCCGCACGGCGTCTCGTTGCTTCCACTGGACCACGGAAATTCGAATCCGTCCAGAAAGTGATGCGGAACTGGCGACATCGTGGCGAATGCTTGCCCTTGCGCCGTTGCCATGGTTCAGTGGACCCTGATGTACCACGTGACCCCCGCGCATTCCGCCCCAGCCGTCGAGGCACCGATCCGCACAGCCGCGCTGCACCAGCAGCCGCGGCGCTCGGATGGTGCACGGGAGTTCACGATCGCCGTGACGGTGCTCTGCCTGCTGCTCGCAGCAACGCTGGCATTCGTGCGTGGCACGCCACCCAAGCCGGCGGCGCCGGTCGCCAGCGCGCCTGCGGCGAGCGCCCCCGCAGTCAGCGCGCCCGCCGCGAGCACGCCTGCCGCTGCGACCCCGAACGCCTGACATGGAACGTGCATCGGCGTCGAGCTCGCGTGCCAGGTCCCATGCCGCCAGCCGTCTGGCGTGGCAGCTCTGGGTCTCGATCTACGTCTTCACCCTGCTGAGCCCGCTCGCCCTGCTGGTGCTCGCGCCAGCGCGCGGTGGTGACCGCCTCGACCTCTTCGCCCTCTACGCGGGCTACCTCGGGTTCACCGGCTTCGCGCTGCAGCTGGTGCTGCCCAGTCGCCTGCCCGGGGTCAGTGAGACGTTCGGCATTCCCCTCCTGCTGCGCGTGCATCGGGCGCTCGGCTCGATGGTGCTCGCCTTCGTCGTCCTCCACGTCGCGATCTTCGCGTGGCACCACCCCAAGTACCGCGACTGGCTGCTCTGGCCCTTCGACGATGCGCCGCGCGCCCAGCTGGGCTGGCTCGCCGTCGTCGCACTCCTCGCGCTGCTGGTCACGACCTGGGGTCGGCGACGCTTCCGGCTCTCGTACGAGCACTGGCGCTTCCTGCACCTCGCGCTCGGCCTGCTCTGCACGAGCGCGGCGCTCGGCCACGTGCTCGTGATCTCGTGGTACTCCGCCTATGCCCCCCTGCGCTGGCTGCTGCTCGGGATATTCGCGCTCGGAATCGGCAGCGTCGCCTACCTGCGCGTGCTGCGCCCCTACGGGCGGCTCGCGGCGCCGTACCACGTGCGCGCGGTCGTCCCGGAGCGCGGGGCGGCGACGAGCCTGTTGCTCGAGGCAGCTGGCCACGACGGCATCCGATTCCAGCCCGGCCAGTTCGCGTGGATCAAGGTGAAGGGCGGCACCTACTCGCTGCAGGAGCATCCCTTCTCGTTCTCGTCGAGCGCCGCGGATCCGCGCCGGCCGTCCTTCACGATCAAGGCACTCGGCGACTTCTCCAGCGGCGTGGAATCGATCCAGGTCGGAACCGAGGTGCTGATCGACGGCCCGCACGGCTCCTGGATGCCGCCCGTGCCGGATGCCGGCTACGTGCTGATCGTCGCGGGCATCGGCATCACGCCGGCAATGAGCATCATCCGGACGCTCGCCGACCATGCTGATGGCAGGCCCGTCCGCCTGCTCTACGGCGCGCGCACGTGGGACGACATCACGTTCCGCGAGGAGATCGACGCGCTCGCGCTGCGCCCCGACCTCGCGCTCGAGCCGTGGTACGTGCTGGACACGCCGCCCGAGGGCTGGACCGGCTGGAGCGGGCGCATGGATGCGAAGCTGATGCCGCAGCTGCTGCCGCCGGACGCCGGCGCGCGCAACTACTTCATCTGTGGGCCACCGATGATGATCGACGGCGTGCTCGCCACGCTCAACGGCCTCGGCATCCCCGACGACCTGGTCTACGCCGACCGCTTCTGACCGTTGCTGGTCAGGCGGTGGCGCGGGCGCGCCGGGCGATCTCGTCCCAGTTCGCCGTCTCTTCGAGCAGTCCCAGCAGTGCTGCGACCGGCAGGCCCACCACGTTCTGGTAGTCACCACCGATGCCGGCGACCATCGCGGCGCCCGTGCCCTGGATGGCGTAGCCACCAGCGCGCTCGGCCCACTCGCCACCTTCGAGGTAGCGGGTCAGCAGCTCGTCGGAGAAGTCACGGAAGCGGACCTTGGTCCGCACGGTGCGCTCCTGCGCCGTGGCGGTCGCGGGATCCACGACGACCAGGCCACCGACGACGTCGTGCACGCGGCCGCGCAGCAGCGCGAGCATCGTGAACGCCTCGTCGGCATTCTCGGGCTTGCCGAAGGGGATGCCGTCGACGTCGACCACGGTGTCGCAGGCGATGACGAGCTCGCCCTCCTCCGCGTCACCTTCCACCGCAGCGGCCTTGAGCCGTGCGTTGTGGATGGCGACCTCGGACGGGGAGCCCATCTCCAGCTCCTCGACCTCCGGCACGACGACCCGGAAGGGCAGCTCGAGCTGGGTCAGGATGGCGTGCCGCTGGGGCGACTTCGAGGCGAGCAGGATGCCCATCAGGAAATCAGGCCTTGGTCAGTTCGGCCTTGTCGAACCAGAGCGCGATCTCGCGCTTGGCGGACTTCGGCGAATCGCTGCCGTGCACGATGTTCTCGGCCAGCTCGATGGCGAAGTCGCCGCGGATCGTGCCGGGAGCCGACGCGATCGGATCGGTGGCACCGATGGTGGCGCGGGCGACGGCGATGGCCGACTCACCCTCGAGCACTGCTGCGGTGACGGGGCTGCGGGTGAGACCCTCGATCAGCTCACCGAAGAACGGGCGATCCTTGTGCTCGTCGTAGTGCTCCTTGGCCAGCTTGGTGCTGACCTTGAGGACCTTGAGACCGCGCAGGCGCAGGCCGCGCTGCTCGAATCGGCGCAGGACCTCGCCGGTGAGGTTGCGCTCGAAGCCGCTCGGCTTGACGATGATGAAGGTTCGCTCAACTGCCATGGTGCTGTGTTCCTCGGGTGTGGTGTGACTGGATGCTCAGGGGTGGTTCGTGGCGCGCAGTGTGTCAGCTGTCGCTGCCGGGCGCGAGCGGCTCGACGCGAATGTCCTCGCGCTTGCTCGAGGCGGAGCTCGACGAGCGCGATTCGCGCGTCGGCGATGCGGCGGGGCTGGACTTCGTGGACGGGCTGCTGGCGCTGCGCGACGACGATGAGGAAGACGGCTTGCTGCGCTCGCGGCCACCGGCGTTCGGGTTGGTGCGCTTGCCACCGGCGGGGCCGGGGGTCGGGCGGCCACCGCGGCCGGGAACCTCGGTCTCGCAGAACGGGCACATGACCCAGCGCGGATCGAGCGGCTTCTCACAGCCGGTGCAGCTCTGGCGCAGCTTGGTCGTGCAGACCGGGCAGGAGAGGTAGTCACCGTCGATGTGGCTCTTGCAGTACGGGCAGCGCTCCTGGCGACCGAGCTCGCGCTCCATCATCCGGATCTCGAGCTCGCGCTCGCGCACGTCGGCCAGGTACTCGCTCGGGCGCAGCAGCATGTACACGAGCACGCCGACGATCGGCAGCATCGAGACGGCGGTCGCCGTCGCGATGAGGATGGGGTCGGTCATGCGCTTGCGCGCATCCTTGTACGTCCACAGCACGATGGCCAGGTAGAACACGACGGCGAGGACTACGCCGAGGTTCTTGATCAGGTCGATGATGTCGTCCATGTCATCTCCAGGAAGGGTTCAGAACAGCACTCGTCCGATGAGCAACCCCACGCCGTAGCCGACCACGATCACGCCCAGACTGACCAGCAACGTGCCCAGCACGATGCGAGATGGTCGGGGCCGATCCTGACGACGGCTGCGATGAGTACGGGGAGTACCGGACATCGGTTCGACGGAAGTCTCGCAGATCCATCGGCGCGGGGCGATACGGAGGGAACTCAGAGCTGTTCGAGCACCGACTCCAGCTGCGTCGCCTCACGGTTGAAGCGATCGATCTTGTCGCGCTCCTCCTGGACGAGCTCCTGCGGCGCGCGCGCCGTGAACTTCTCGTTCGCGAGCTTGCCCTGGGCCCGCTTGACCTCACCACGGGCGGTCTTCAGGTCCGCCTCCAGGCGCGGCTTGAGCACGACGGGATCGAGCCCGAAGAGCGTCAGGGTTGCGCCGGGGATCGGCAGTGCGATGCCGGTTCCTGTCGCCGAGGACTCCACGTCGACGTTGGCGAGCATCCGCAGCAGGCCCGTCGCGTGCTGCCACGCCTCGCCGCTCGGATCCGTCGTGCGCAGCGATGCATCGATCGTCACGCTCGGCTTGATGTCGCTCGCCTGGCGCAGGTTGCGCAGTCGCGTGACGAGCTGCTGGACGAGCTCGAAGCGCTGCTCCGCGATGGCGAACTCCGGCGGCGTCGCCTCGTCCGGCAGCGCGCGCTCGTGCCACGGGCTGCGCGCGACGAGCCGACCGTCGAGGCCGTGCTCGCCCCAGACCTGCACGGCGAGCTCCTCGGTGAGGTGCGGCATGATCGGGTGCAGCATGCGGATCGTGCGATCGATCAGGAAGGCGAGCATGCGCGTCGCGTCGGCGCGCTCGACCTCGTCCTCGCTGCGCAGGCGACCCTTGACGCTCTCGAGGTACCAGTCACACAGCTCGTTCCAGACGAAGGCGTACATCGACTTCACCGAGAGCGCGAACTCGTAGGCGTCGAAGGCGCGGGTCACCTCGCGCAGCACGCGGTCGAGGCGCACGAGGATCCAGCGATCCTCGAGACGGGTGACGCTCGTCGGGTCGAAGCCGGCGTGGTTGACGGCCGTCGGGTCGCCCATCACGTTGAGCAGGCGCACGGCGTTCCAGAGCTTGTTGGCCAGCTGGTTGCCTTCCTTGATGCGGCCCTCGTTGAAGCGCACGTCCTGCGTCGAGCTCATGTCGAGCAGGCCGTACCGCGTCGCATCGGCGCCGTACTGGGCGATCAGCTCGAGCGGATCGATGCCGGTGCCGAGCGACTTGCTCATGCGGCGGCCGTCCGGCGCCTGGATCGTCGAGTGCAGGTACACGTCGCGGAACGGGATCTCCCCCACGTGGTCATTGGAGAACATCATCATGCGGGCGACCCACAGGTTGATGATGTCGCGCCCCGTGCAGAGCACGGCGGTCGGGTGGAAGTGACGCAGCTCGGGCGTGTCGTCGGGCCAGCCGAGCGTGGCGTGGTCCCACATGCCGGATGAGAACCACGTGTCGAGCACGTCGTCGTCGCGGCGCCACTGGTCGGCCTCCTCCGCCGGCGGGCCGGAGATGCTGACGTGTACCTTCGTCTCGTCGTCGACGTGGTACCAGACCGGCAGCTGGTGTCCCCACCACAGCTGGCGCGAGAGGCACCACGGCTTCAGGTCGTCCATCCAGCCGTGGAAGATGCTCTTCATGCCGTCGGGCACGAAGCGGACCTCGCCGTCATTGACCCACTGCACGACCGGTGCGGCGAGCTCGCGCATGTCGGCGAACCACTGCAGCGAGATGAGCGGCTCGATGCGCACGCCGGAGCGATCCGAGTGCGGCACGCTGTGGCGGTACGGCTCGCGCAGGCGCAGGGCTCCCTGCTCCTCGAGCGCGTCGGTCATCTTCACGCGCGCCTCGTCGGCGCCCAGGCCGGCGTACTCGCCGGTGATGTCACTCATCGTTCGGTCGGGCAGGATCGCGCTCAGCTGGTCGAGACCGTGGCGCTCGCCGATCTCGAAGTCCGCCAGGGCGTGGCCCGGCGTGATCTTGAGGGCGCCGGTGCCGAACTCGATCTCGACGGCCTCGTCGGCGATGATCGGAACCTCGCGGCCGGAGAACGGCACGCGCACGAGCTTGCCGACCATCTCGCGGTAGCGCTCGTCGTCGGGGTGCACGGCGATCGCGACGTCAGCCGGGATCGTCTCGGGGCGCGCGGTCGCGATGACGATCTCGCCGCCGCCGTCGACGAGCGGATAGGCGACGTGCACCATCTCGCCGTCGACGTCCTTCTGCACGACCTCGAGGTCGGAGATGGCGCTCATCGTGCCGGCGTCCCAGTTGACGAGGCGGTTGGCGCGGTAGACGAAGCCGTCCTCGTAGAGCTTGACGAAGGCGTGCAGCACGGCGCGCTCGTAGTGCTCATCCATCGTGAAGCGGGCGCGACGGAAGTCCATGCTCGCGCCGAGCCGCTTGAACTGGCCGTGGATCGTCTCCGCGTACTGCTCCTTCCACGCCTGGATGCGCTCGACGAAGGCCTCGCGGCCGAGGTCGTGGCGCGTCGTGCCTTCCTTGCGCAGCTCCTTCTCGACGACGGACTGCGTGGCGATGCCCGCATGGTCGACGCCGGGGATCCACAGCGCGTTGTAGCCCTGCATGCGCTTGAAGCGGATCAGCGTGTCCTGGACGCTGCCGTTGAGCGCGTGGCCCATGTGCAGCGCGCCGGTGACGTTCGGCGGCGGCACGACGATCGTGTACGCCTCGCGTGACTCATCCACCTCGGCGTGGAAGGCGCCCTGCTCGTCCCACGTCGCGATCCACTTCGTCTCGACGGCCTCCGGCACGTAGCGCGTCGACGGTGCTCCATCGGGGGCCGCGTCAGCGGCGTCGGGCGTGGTCTCGTCAGTGGTGGCGGCGGGTGCGTCGGTCATGGACGCATCCTATCTGGCACCTGCCGCCCCTTCGCGGGCGGGTTCGCGCGATCGGGGCGCGACCGGGGCGCGAGGCGGCCGGCCCCACGGATGCCACGTGTCGAACATGAGCATCCAAGAGGCGACATGAGGTGCGACACATCGGGCTGGGGCCACTCGACGCCTCGCTCGCCACCCGCGTCCTCGCCCTACCTGTACTCGATTCTCTCAGCGCGGCATCCATACCGCGCTCACGGAATCGACCGCGGAACCTGCCCGTCGATTCGCTCAGCGCAGCATGGATACCGCGCTCACGGAATCGACCGCCGCACGGGCGGTCAGGTCGGTTGTCGAAGTCGGTTGCGGAAGTCGGTTGCGGATGCCTGACGCGCGCGTGAGTTCCGCCGCGACCTTCAGCTGCGGCGCACGGCGCTGCCGGCGTGGCTGGCCAGGCGCGGGCGATCGTTGGCGAGCGCCTCGAGGCAGAGCTCGGCGGTGGCGCGGTTCGAGGCGAGCGGCACGTTGTGGACGTCGCAGATCTTGAGCAGGGCCTGAATGTCGGGATCATGCGGATGCGCGTTGAGCGGGTCGCGCAGGAAGATGACGAGCTTCACCTCGTGCTGGGCGACCATCGCCCCGATCTGCATGTCACCACCGAGCGGGCCGGAGAGCATCCGTCGCACCTCGAGCCCGGTCTCGTCCGCGATGCGCGTGCCGGTCGTACCGGTCGCGACGAGCTGCTCGAGCGCGAGTGCCTCGCGATGCGTGGCGACGAGCTCGAGCATGTCGTCCTTGCAGGCGTCATGTGCGATGAGTGCGACGAAGCGATCCATGCGGATCATGCTAGCGCGCCGCTCCCGCACAGCTCGTGCGCCCAGTGATCGAGGCCGCGGCCCCTAGCCGGCGAGCGAGCCGGTCGGGTGCAGCATCGCGTCGATGCGCGCGGTCCCGTAGCTCTTGAACTCGTGCATCGTCATCGTGCCATCCGGATTCGGGCGCGAGGCGACCTGCACGTGCTCGCCGTGCTCGATGCGCACGGCGCAGCCGAGGTCGGAGCCGAGCTCGACGTCGTAGCGGGCCGAGACGAGCGCGAGGCCGGGCAGGCCCGTGTCCGTCGTCACGTCGACCGCGATCTGCGGGTGGAAGTCGCCGACCGGCACCTGTGCGCCCGGGTAGCTGAGGCCACCCTGCGCGAAGCCGCCGGTCCAGGTCAGGTCCAGGTAGACCCAGTCATTGAGCTGCAGCACCGGCAGCGTCACGACGGCCTTGGCGCCCTCCATGCGGAAGTTCAGCTGCTGGCCGGGCGTCGCCGCGATGCCGGGCTTGGCGGAGCAGACCTCGACGGTCGCCAGCTCGAGGCGCCCGGGTCGATCCTGGAGCGACGCCGGCAGCAGGAGCACGAGCTCACGCTTCTCGTCAACGACCAAATTATGGATGAGCAGGCGCCCTGCGCCACCGACGAAGCCGGTCTCGTGGGAGATGTTCATCCGCACGTTCCAGTCGGCGCGTATGCCCTCCAGGCCGCCCGGGCTCGTTCCGCCACTCTGGGTGGGGAAGGAGATCGCGGTGGCCCCCGTCGAGGGGCCTGCGTTGAATGAGGGCTGGATGAGCATGTTCGGCCTCGGCGGGTCGTTCGGTGCTGGAGTGAACCTACCGATCATCCCGCACGCGTGATGCGGGTGGTGGGCTTACTTCATGGCGTACCCAGCGGACCGAAATCCATGCAGGCATCGAACGACACGTCCTCGTGTCTGGCTCCAGCGTGCACCAGGATCGCGATCCTGTGAAGACCCCGATCGACAAAAAGGGCCAGCGCACGGCCGGTTGGCTGTGCACTGGCCCTGATTCGTCGTCGCGCGGAAGCTAGTTGCCTTCGTCGCTGCCACCGAAGCCGTCGTCGTTGCCGCCGCCGTTGTCCGGATCGAACTCGCCATTCGGATCGACCGGCGTCGTGCCCGGGCCGGTGCCCGGATCGGAGCCGCCGGAGCCGGGGTCATAGCCGGGGTCGCTGCCGCCCCAGCCCGGATCCCAGCCAGGGTCGTTATCGGTATCCCTGCGGATCGGGTCGTAGTCGGGGAGGTGGTCGTAGGTGCTCAGCACCTCAGTGCGCTGGTTGTACTTGTCGGCGCCGTACTCTTGGATGAAGTTCCCGACCTCGCCGCGGTCGAGCATGTTGTCCTTGTCCTGGTCGAAGCGCTTCAGGGCGAAGTTACCGATCTCCTGCCAGGACGCCACGGCGTCGTTGCCCTTCGAGGCGCGCACCAGCTTCTCGATGCTCGTGTCGAACGTGTCCCGACGCTGCTCCGTCGTCGAGTACACCCAGTCGCCGATGCGGTTCGACGTGGTGCGCGGATAGATATCAGTCTCCCAGTGCAGCGTCGCCTCATCAGAGCCGACGCCATCGTCGCCGTTGGCGTCGTACTCACCGAACTCGTCCACCGCCATCGTCTGTGGGTCCTTGGGCGGCGTCGGCGTGCAGGCGGCGAGGCCCAGTCCGACGGCAGTGGCGCCCACGGCGGTGCCGCCGATGCGCAGCGCCTTCTGACCACCGCTCAGCTGCCCGAAATTGTGCGCGGCATTCTTCAACACACTTGAAACGCTCATTGATCCATCCCGTGTCGTCCCGATACGACATGTCACCGGAGTCCCGTCCGGATGGCTGACATGCCAGTACCGATCCATCGGGGATGGGTCGGAATTCGTTTCAGTGTGCTGACTACTCGTCGGCAGCCGGAGTCGCTGTTGCCTTGGCCTTCGCCTTGGCAGGTGCCTTCTTGGCGGCCGCCTTGCGCGGTGCCTTCGGCTTGGCCGCTTCCGCGCCCTCGGCGGGAGCCTCGGCGGCTGCGCCACCCTCGTCGTCGGTCTTCTTCTGCCACCGCTTCTGGCCCTCGGGCAGCTCGGGGAAGTCGAAGATGACCTTGTCGTCGTCATCGAGCTTGAGGCGCGCGCGGAACGGCTTGCCTGCACGGGATCGGAAGCCCTGCAGCTCGTTCGTCGTGAAGCGCTGCTCGATCAGCTCCTGGGCCTCGTCGGGCATCAGCTGGCGCCCAGCGATGGTGCGCCAGATGACGAAGCCGCAGCCCGCCTCCTCGCGGCTCTTCCAGCTGGTGCAGCCGAAGGCGCGCGCGTTCTCGCGGATGATGTTCGGCTGGCCGTCGTCGTTGAGCGTGCCGGCTGCGAGGCAGCGCGGGCACGGGCCCAGCTCGGCGCGCTGCATCTTGAGCTTCTCGCGATCGATCTCGGTGATCTTCTCGACGGTCTCCTCCGTGAAGGCGACGATGCCCTTCATGAACTCGGCGGCGTCGAGCTCGCCGTGCTCGATGTCGCGCAGCTGCTTCTCCCAGTTGCCGGTCATGTCCGGCGAGATGAGCGGATGACCCTCGAGGATCTCGATGAGCTTCATGCCCTTGCCGGTGACGCGCAGGGCGCGACCTTCGCGCTGGATGTACTGGCGACCGATGAGGAGCTCGATGATCGAGGCGCGCGTGGCCGGCGTACCGAGCCCACGGTCCTTCATCATCTCGCGCGCGGCCTCGTCCTCGACGAGCTTGCCGGCGGTCTCCATGGCGGAGAGCAGCGTGCCTTCGGAGTAGCGCGCCGGCGGCTTGGTCTGCTTCTCCTGCGGCTGCTCGGCGTCGACCGATGCGTCGACGGCCTCGCCCTGGATGAGCTTGGGCAGCTGGGCCTTCTCGTCCTCGTCGGGCTTGGCCTCGACCTCGGCGCCCGGGGCTGCCTCGTCGCTCGGGGCGTCGGCGGTCAGGCCGTAGACGGCGCGCCAGCCGGGCTCGACGAGCACGGAGCCCTTGGTGCGGAAGTGCTCGCCCTCGGCGACGGTCACCACGACCGTGTCCTCGTGCTTGGCGATCGGGTGGAAGGCGGCGAGGTAGCGACGCACGACCAGGTCGTAGATGCGGCGCTCGTCGTCCTTGAGCTTGGAGAGGTCCGCCACCTGCTCGGTGGGGATGATCGCGTGATGGTCCTCGACCTTGCTGTCGTCGACGATGCGCTCGAGCGGCAGCTCCTTGAGCCCGGCCACGTAGGTGGCGGCCTCGGCGAAGATCGGGATCGACTGGAAGTTGGCGGCGCGTGCCTGCAGCTCCGGCACCATGTCGGTGGTCAGGAAGCGGCTGTTGGTACGCGGGTAGGTGAGCACCTTGTGCTGCTCGTAGAGCGACTGGGCAAGGCCCAGGGTGCGGCGGGCCGAGTAGCCGAAGCGGCTGTTGGCCGTGCGCTGCAGGGTGGTGAGGTCGAACAGCAGGTCCGCACGGACGTTGCGCTTCTTGATCTCGGTGGATTCGACGACGCCACGGGCTCCGCTGACGCGGGCGACGCGAGCTTCGGCCTCTTCCTTGGTGCCGGCCCAGGTGGCGCGCGGGTCGCTCTTGGTCTTGGCGTGGTCGAACCACATGCCGGTGTAGGTGCGGCCGGCGGGCTCGACGGTCGCGAAGTCGGCCTGCACGAGGTAGTAGGTCTCGGGCACGAAGTCGGCGATGAGCTGCTCACGCGCGGCGAGGATGCCGAGCGTCGGGGTCTGGACGCGGCCGATCGAGACGACGCCACCGAAGGCGGAGCGACCGCGGATCGTCGCTGCGCGCGTGGCGTTCATGCCGACGAGCCAGTCGGCCTCGGAGCGCGAGCGCGCGGAGTGCTCGAGGTTCTTCATGTCCTCGCCCGGCTTGAGCGAGTCGAATCCGTCCTTGATCGACTTCTTCGTCATCGAGGAGATCCAGAGGCGCTGGGTCGGCTTCTCGACGCCGGAGACGGCCATCGTGTACGCGAAGATGAGCTCACCTTCGCGCCCCGCATCGCATGCGTTGATGATGTCGTCGACATCATCGCGGCGGGCGAGCCGGTGGATCACCTTGAGCTGCTTCTCGGAATCCCCCGAGCGCGGGCGGAGCTTGAACTCCTCGACGCCATTCTTGCCCGGGATGATGGGAAGGTCCTTGACGCGCCACTTCTTGAGGGCGGGGTCGTAGTCCTCGGGCTCGGCGAGCTCGACGAGGTGGCCGACGGCCCACGTGATGACGTGTCCATCGCTCTCGAAGAAGCCTTCCTTCTTCTCGAACGTGCCGGGCAGCGCCTCGGACAGGTCTCGTCCGACGCTCGGCTTCTCCGCTACGACCAGGGTCTTCCCCATGCCTGTTCCTCCTCGAGTGCATCACTTCCCGAACCGTGCAGGCAGCACGTCGGGGGCAACTGTCGAGGATAGCAGGGCCCGCGGAAGTGACCGAAGACAATGTCGTTCTCGATCTGCAGGAAAATTCGTTCAAGATGCTCGGCGATCATGCCGACAGTGGATATTGTCGATGCGGCAAACCTTCTGCGAGGGAGGGACGCAAAGCCACGGGGCTCTCGTAGTCAGCCGGGTCGCCGACGGATCCTGATCCCGTTGATTGGAAGCCCGTCTCCATGCCCGCTCCGAAGCTTGCACTGCCCGTGTTCGTCGTCCTCGCAGCGTTCGCTGCCGCTCCGACCGCCAGCGCAGCCACGCTCGACATCAAGGCCGAGGCCGATGCGACCGTCGCTGAAGCAACTCCGACCACGAGGCTCGGAACCGGCACGGTGCTCGATACCGATGGCTCCCCTCGGAAGTACGCGCTCGTTCGCTTCACCGTGGGCGGATGCACCGCGGCCCCGACGAAGGCGACGCTCATGGTCCGCACCATCGCCGACGCGGGGGCGATGACCACCGACGGGCCGAAGCTCTACACGACGGGGACGAGCTGGACCGAATCGAGCGTCACCTGGGCCACCAGGCCCGCGAACGGCACGACCGTGCTCGCCGACATCGGCGCGATGAACTCCTCGACGCTGTACTCGATGCCCGTGACGAGCACGGTGAAGTCCAACGGCACCTTCGCATTCGCCCTGCTCGGCGCGCCGGACGGCACCAACTTCCACAGCCGTGACTCCGGAACGAACGGGCCGGTCCTCAAGGTCGAGTGCTCGACGACCACCACCCCGCCCCCGACGCCACCGGCCTCGCAGTTCCCCACCGCGACGAGCACCGGAGTGCCCGCGGGCACCACGCTCCGCGTCGTCGGCGCCAACGCCCCCGTCCCGGGAACGACGCTCAAGACCGATGCTGCAGGCGACCTGACGATCACGACCGCGGGAGTCGTCATCGACCGGATCGACCTCGCCGGACAGATCAAGGTCCGCGCCGCTGACGTCACCATCCGCAACAGCTACCTCCGCGGCCCGAAGAATGGAGGCACGACCGACACCGGCATCATCGACTCCGTCAACGCCGGCGTGAAGCGCCTCATCATCGAGAACAACACCCTGATCGCGCAGCGACCCTCGATCTACCTCGACGGCGTGAAGGGTCACGACTACACCGCACGCGGCAACAAGGTCATGAACACGGTGGACGCCTTCGGCGTGTTCAACACCACCGGGGACAAGGTGTACGCCAACGTCGTGATCGACCGCAACTACGCGACGGACCTGGTGCGCTTCGCCACCGACCACGTGCATACCGACGGTACGCACAACGACATCGTCCAGGTGCAGGGCGGCAGGAACATCCGCATCACGAACAACAACTTCCGCGGGTTCCTCGCTCCGGGCAAGGGCAACTATGACGCCGCCAAGCCGCAGTCGGGCAACGTCATCATCGTGCAGTGCAACGTCTCACCCGTCGGGGACATCATCATCGAGAACAACTTGATCACCGGCGGTATGGCTGCGGGCATCTTCCTGCGCCGAGACAAGCACTGCAACGACATGAAGGTGACCTACACTGTGCGCAACAACCGTCTCGGCAGGGACCAGTGGGACCACGGCAACGGGTCCAGGTACCCGATCCGCATCCAGAACAAGGCGAACATCGTCGTGACCGGCCTGTTCACGAACGTGTGGAACGACACCGGCAAGGCATTGGCCGAGGGTCGCGACCTCGGTATCCGCTACGACGGATAGGCCATATTGATGGATCGCTGGCGCGGCAGGACCGCGGGAGGCCCTCTCGGCTCCTGCCGCGCGTGCGATGATCCGCGGCATGTCGAAGAACCAGCAGCAGCGCAGGAACAACAAGAGCCGGAGCAACAAGCGCCAGGGACGCCCCGGGCCGCCGCCGGCGAAGCTCGCCGCGCAGCTCGTCACGGCCGTGGGCGAGGACGTCCACACGGGCGACCCGTTCGCCGCCGAGGTCGCTGCGGCGCAGCTGCTGGCCGAATCGTTCGGCTACTACGTCGAGCAGGGCGACCCCGAGGGTGCGCGCCCGGCGATCCCGATCCTTGCGTTGCTCGCGCACCTGCGCGACGCGCCGCTGCTCGACGAGGGCCTGGCGCTCCTGCTGGCGATGCGCTCGCTCGATGCGGGTCCGGACGTCCAGGAGGCGGCCGACGCGGCGCTCGGCAAGGTCCAGTTCCTCGGTGGCAAGACGCCGAAGTGGGGCGACGATCGCCCGGGCGAGGCGACCTTCACGGGCGCGTGGCGGATCCGCGACCTGTGGGGTGACCAGGAGACCGTCTACCTCGGCTTCCGCTACGACGGCTCGGGCCGCGAGCACACGATCGCCTTCGTGATCGACCGCGGCCACGACGGCGAGGTCATCGACGCATTCGTCGGCGGCTCGTCGAAGGAGCTGCGCACCTCGTGGAAGGAAGACCAGGCGACCGAGGAGCATGCGGACCTGCTCGTCTTCGAGGAGCTGTCACTCGCATACGCGGGCGCGCTGCTGCAGGACGGCATCGAGGGCGCCTACGACACCGACGGCGAGTACCTCTCCGCCGACGCGCTCGGCACCTTCGCGCTGCTCGAGTCCCGCGCGCAGCTGCTCGCCCCGCAGCTGGACGAGGTCGAGTTCGACGAGCACGCTGAATCCCCGTACGTCACCGAGCTCGATGAGCTCGACGCGCGGACGCTGCTCGAGCGCTTCCTCGCCTCCCCGGAATACACGGCCATCGACGGCTCGCCGATCGCGGCCGAGCGCATCGTCTCGTGGAGCGTCGATGCCGCGCTCGGTGGCGTCGCGCGCTGTGGTCCGCAGGTCGCGTCCGAGCTGCTGCTCGCCGCGCTGCCCGGCCTCGACCTCGACGCCGCGGCGACGACCCAGCTCGAGAAGCGCGGCCTCGACACCGTGCGCGCATGGCTCACGATGGGCCATCGCCTGCTCGAGCTGCCCGACCACGCGCTCGCGCACGTGATGGAGATCGTCGGCGAGCTGGAAGGCGACTTCCGCGACCTGCTCGCCAACCCGCCGCTGCCGACGCTCGGCGAGCGCCTCGTCCAGCTGATGCAGGTCGACGGCGTCGACCTCGAGGACGACGACGCGGCCCAGGACTGGCTGCGCGACTTCGAGGCCCTGCCCGAGGACGACCGTCAGGCGCGGCTCGGTGCCATCGCGGACTTCAGCGAGGCCGAGGAAGACTGAAGCTCGGCGAGGCCGGCGAGCAGCTCGAAGGAGCGCATCCGCACGTCGGGGTCGGGCACCATCGTGGTGGCCATCAGCTCCGACGCGCCGGTCTCCTCGACCAGTGATGTCAGTCGCTCGCGCACCTGCTCGGGCGTGCCCACGGCCTGCGCATCGATCATGGCATCGGCGAACGCCCGCTCCTCCGCGTTCCATGGGTAGGCTGCGACGTCTTCCGCATTCGGCAACGTGCTCGGGGGGATCCCCTGGCGCATGCGCAGGAACGTCAGTGCGAAGGCATCTGCGGCGGCGCGCGCCTCGACCTCGGTGTCAGCCACGACGACCTGCACCGTCAGCAGCCCGTATGGCTCGGCGAGGTGCTCCGACGGCTGGAAGCGGGCGCGGTAGGCAGCCATCGACGGGACTGACGCCGCGGGGCTGAAGTGGTGCGCCGTCGCGAAGTGCAGGCCGAGCACGCCGGCGAGCTCGGCGCTCGAGCCGCTCGAGCCAAGCAGCCAGACCTGGGGGCGATAGCCGGCGCCGGGCGTGGAGCGGATGCGCGCGTCCTCCTCCGGGTCGAAGTAGTCGAACAGCTCGGGCAGCAGCTGCGGCAGGTCGTGGCCGGAGGCCTTGGGACCGAGGTCGCGGCGCAGCGCACGTGCGGTCCACGGGTCGGAGCCGGGCGCGCGGCCGATGCCGAGGTCGATGCGCCCGGGATGCAGCGCCTCGAGCGTGGCGAAGCGCTCGGCGACGAGCAGTGGCGCGTGGTTCGGCAGCATGACGCCGCCCGAGCCGACGCGGATGCGCGAGGTCAGGGCCGCGGCGTGCGCGATCAGCACCTCCGGTGCGGAGCTGGCGATGCCCGGCATGTTGTGGTGCTCGGCGTACCAGAGCCGGGTGAAGCCGAGCGCGTCGACGCGCTGCGCGAGCTGCGTGGCCTGCGCCAGCGCCTGCGCCGGCGTGGTGCCACGCGGGACCGGCGCCACGTCGAGGACGGAGAGGGGAACGCCGAGCACTGGGCTGGCGACGGGCTGTGATGCAGCATGCTGGTCAGTGGTCATCCGCCGAGATTACGCCGCGCGCGAGACGTTCGAGCGCGCGGGTGCCTCCAACCGAGCGCGGGGGTGGTCGCAGGCCACGCGGTGGTCGCAGGCCACGCGGTGGTCGCCGGCCGCTCGGTGGTCGCGGGCCGCGCGGTGGTGCTCCATCGCCCGTCGCGTCCCGGTCACCACGAGCTGCACGGGCATGATGGGCGGTTGGCGACCAGATACGGTCGCGAGGCGCCCATGATCCGAGACGTGGCAGATGATGGGCGGTTGGCGACCACATACGGTCGCCAACCGCCCATCATCCAGGACCGAACCGTCATCGCGGGCTGCCAAGGCGGTCCAGGACGTTGGATGTCCGCTTCATCGGCGTGGGGTTGCGCGCCATCGCGGCACGTACCGGCACGCACAGGCACGTACACGCACGTACAGGCGCCGATGCAGCGACGTCTGCTGCCGATGTGCGGTGCGCCCCCGCCGTGCCCGCTGCGTGCGGCAGCGCGCGCAGCAGCGGGGAGCGACGCCCCGCATCCACCTGCTTCGCTAGACTTCGATCCATGACTACTCCACGGTCACGACAGGTTCCGGCTCGCGAAAACGCTTCCGTCGCATGGGAGCGTCGTCGCAACGCGGCATGGATCGACTACCTGCGTATCTCGCAGGACGCCGATCGCAGCGAATACGACCAGGTCGAGCTCAACGCCTGGGAGCAGCTGCAGCGACGCCTCCGTCGCAACGACGAGCTGCGCGACACCGCCGCCACCGTGCCGGCCGCCGCACCTACGCACTGACCGCCCGCTGCGCCCCTGCGCGCACTGATGCCGGCTGCCGCCCCTGCCCACTGATCGTCCGCACATCGGACGAAAGTTAGGTAGAAACGTAGGTAGGTCGCCCCGATGCGGGTGTCTCCGCCGTCCCCCATGCTGATGGAGGAACCACGGACGGGGGACACATGCACGAAGAGCTACCACGCACCACGACCACCACGGCCTCGCAGGGCGTCGGACCACACTGGGTACGGCTTGCGCCGACCAGCCCGACGAACGCGCGGATCGTGCATTGGACGGATGAGAAGGGCTCGGTCGTCCGCCTGCTGACGTCGTCACCACGACCAGTCAGGTAGCCGCGAGCACCACGATGCCGACGAGCGCACATGCAACACCGACGAGCTGGATCCGCCCGAGCCGCTCGCCCAACACCACATGTGCCAGGCCACTCGTGACCGCCGGATAGAGCGATCCCAGGACCGCCGCGACCTCGAGGGCGCCAACCGCTGCCGCCACGGCGAACAGCAGGTTGGCGCCCGTGTCGAGGATGCCGATGAAGGCGAATCGAGCGGCGTCGGGCACCGACACGCCGCGCGTTGGATCGATACGGACCAGCGCGATCGCGACGAGCAACGTCGAGAAGCTGCCGAGCCGCACGCCCGCCGTCGCCAGCACGGCGGTCCGCGCGGAATCGCCCGCTGCCACGTCGAGGGCGACGAAGATGAGCGCGAACCCGACCGCGGCGACCAGGCTCAGCATGAGCGTCGTCGGCGAGATGCGCGTGGCACCCGTGCTCGTCGCCGGATCCCCGGTGCCCGCGGCCGCGAGGATCACCCCGACGATGGCGAGCCCCAGCCCGACCAGCGCCCAGACGGAAGGCGCGGCTCCGGTCGCCAGCCCGACCAGCACCGGCAGCACGACGCCGCTGGCGGCGATAGGCGGCACCACTGCCATCGGCCCCGTGGCCAAGGCGCGATAGAAGGCCGCCAGCGCGATCACGCCCGCGAAGCCGCCGAGCATGCCGTAGCCCACGGCGTGCCAGGAGAACTCCAACCAGCCGGTCGAGACCCCGATGCCGACGGCGAGCCACATCAGCACCAGGGCGGCGAGTTGCGACCAGAAGAGCACGGTGAACACGTGCCACGTACGTGAGGCGCGGCCGCCGAGGAAGTCACCGGTGCCCCACAGCAGGCTCGATGCAAGTGCCAGGAGCGCGGTCACGTGTCAGTCGTTCGACGCGGCGGCGTCGGCGGCGCGCTTGGCCTGCTTGATCGCGCGCTTGCGGGACTGGTACGCCTTGAGCGCCTCCGGCGAGTCGACGTCGCCGAGCGTTCCCCACTCCGGCACGTCAGCTTCCCAACCGGTCACCGGCACGCCGCACTGGCGCGCGAGCACTGCGGTCATGCTGACATTCTTGTGTCCGCCCAGGCCCGGCACCTCGGCGATGCGCGCGCGCAGGTCGTCGAGCCCGTCGGCCTCCCACCACAGCCGCCCGGCGTGCCCGTCGTAGCGGTCGACGATGAGCTGCATCGCCTCGCGCACGCGCTTGGCCATCACCTTGGGGTAGCGGTGCAGCGCCGGCTTCTCGGCGAAGACCTGCTCCAGCTGCTCGAGCGGCATCGCGGCCAGCGCGGCCGGCTCGATGGTGCCGATCCGCTCGCGCAGGTCCCACCCGGCGCGGAACGCCTTCTGCACGGTGACCTGCTGGTCGAGGATGAAGCCGATGACGAAGGCGGCCGGATCATCAGCCAGCAGCGCGCACTCATCGTCGCCCTCCGTCAGCCAGAGGTGGGTGGCGGTCGCCGCAGTTCGATCAGTCGAGAGCTTCATGCCGCGATGTTACCCGCCGGCCCGGGGAGTACGACGGCGCAGTCAGTCCCCGGCGACGATGCCGAGGCCGCCCAGGTCGGGCAGCGGGAGCGAGCTGGGGCCATCGCCGACGGCGTTCGGATTCCCGCCCTGCTCGAGCAGGAACTTGGTCACGTTGTTGACCCAGTGGTTGTTGAGTCCGGTCGGGTCATTCGCGGCGCCGCTCGGCGCGTACTTCTGCTGGATGAGCACCACCGAGGAGCGCCCCTCGTCGAAGTAGCCGATGCGCAGGCCGCGCGTGATCGTCTCGATGCCATGGGCCCAGGTGGCGAAGTCCTCAGGGTCGTTCGGGCATGCCCACCCCCACGCGTTGTTGGGCCCGCAGGTGATCTGGCCGAAGTTCGATTCCGCGCCGGAGATGGCGACGATCAGGCGCGGGTCGATCCGGTAGCGCGCACCGCTGGCGACGAAGGCCGCTCCATTGCCAGCCATCGGCGAGCCCTTCGCGGCGAGGTACGCATCGATCGACTGCGCACTGACGGGGCCCGACGGCGCAGCTCCCATCGGCAACATCGCGGCGACGCCACCACCGGCGCCCGCGACGAGCGTTCCCGGCGGCGCGGCAACGGCCGCCACGGCGCGCTGGGCGGCAGCGGCGGCGGCTTCGCGTCGCTCGCGCTGG
>JAOPYV010000092.1 GCA_025964435.1 Thermoleophilia bacterium
GACGAGCTCGGCGCGCGAGGCGGCGTACAGCAGCGCCTCGGCGGCGGGATCGATGTCGCCGGTCGCCGGATCGAGCAGTACCTCGCGGACGCGCTCGCCCAGCGCCGTGCCGCCAGGTTCGCGGACGAGCACCGGTTCGGTCCCGGCAGCGCGCAGGCGCGCGGCGATGCGGGCGAGCTGCGTCGACTTGCCACAGCCGTCGATGCCTTCGAAGGAGATGAGCAGGCCGTCGGTCACGGAGCCCAGCCTATCGCGCCCGCACGTAACGGCTGCGGGGGTGGCGCCGACCAGCTGGTCGAGCGCCACCCCCGCGGGTGATTCGCATGTGTCGCGTCGAGTGCTAGAAGCGGCGGTCGCTGGTTCGGGCGCGGAGCCAGATCGCAACGCCGGCGAACATCAGGCCGAGGCCACCGTAGATCGCGTACCAGAGGGGCAGGCCGGTGAAGGGCAGCTCGGGTCCGCCACCACCGACTGCGGTGACCGGTGCGAGCTCGGGCTCGCCGCCACCAGCGACGGGCTCGCCAGGAGTCTCGATCGGGGCATCGGCAACGCCGCCGCCGCCACACACGGTGCCAACGGTGCCGGGAGCGCCGCCACCGACGGTGCTGGTGTCGGTGCACTCCTTGGTCGGGGTGCACGATGCGCCTGCTGCATCCTTGCCGTCCACGTCAGCCGTCGAGCACTGGACGATCGGCGTGCAGGTCGTAGTCGACGGAGCGCCGGACCCGGTTGCCGAGGAGCTGGAGCTCGAGGACGATGACGAGGAGGACGACGTGTCGGTGTACTCCTTCTCGGCTGCGCCGCTTCCCTTGGTCGTGCAGTCCACCGGGGGCGGCAGCACGTCCGTGGTCACGGTGTAGGAATCCTTGGCCGGGCTATCGCTGTAGCTGGTCGCTGCAGAGGAGCTCGAGCTGCTGGCGTTGCCGTCGAGCGCGATGTCGGTGGACACGGCGTCCACGATGCTGACTTCGGTCGTCGGGTTGGCAAGCGCACCAGCCGGGATCGCGAGGAGTGCGATGGCGGCGATGGTGGCGGGGATGAAAGTGATTCGGCGTGACATGGTCTGGACCTTCCTGCTGGGGGCAGTTCGCCTCCAAGGTACGACGCCATCGGTATGTGTCAAGCAGCAATTGATGCAAACAGGGGAATCACGCTGGATCAGGCCACAAGTTGGCCCATTTCAGGCGCTGACGACGGAAATGCGACGGATCCGTGGCGAGCGGGTAGGGCATGGTGGAGATGGAAAGCCGAAGGCACCAGGAGCATGAGATGGCTGATCGAGTAGTAGTGACGGGCGGCGCCGGGTTCATCGGCTCGACGCTGGCCGATGCCTTGGTCGCCCGCGGCGACGACGTCCACGTGATCGACAACCTCGCGACCGGGCGCCGCGACCAGGTGCCGAATGCGGCCACCTTCCACGAGCTCGACAT
Organism: Thermoleophilia bacterium; assembly: GCA_025964435.1. Lineage (GTDB taxonomy): Bacteria > Actinomycetota > Thermoleophilia > Gaiellales > SKUG01 > JAGQUL01. The sequence goes on from JAOPYV010000092.1 coordinate 1,431, forward strand.
CTCCGACGTCGACGCGCTCCACGACCTCGCCGCCGAGATCGGCCCGATCGCGCGCTGGTACCACCTGGCTGCGCAGGCGGACGTCCGCGTCTCCGTCACCGACCCTGCATTCGACGCGCGCGTGAACGTGATCGGTACGATCGGCGTGCTGCGGGCCGCGCGCCTGCATGATGCGATCGTCATCTTCGCCTCCACCGGCGGCGCGATCTACGGCGAGTGCAGCAACGGGCCCGCGCCCGAATCCACGCCCGAGCTGCCGGAGAGCCCCTACGGCGCGGCGAAGCTCGCGGCCGAGGTGTTCCTCGGCCAGGACGCGCGCCTCTACGGCGGTCGTCACACCGTGATGCGCTACGCGAACGTCTACGGACCGCGCCAGGACCCGCACGGCGAAGCCGGTGTGGTCGCGATCTTCGGCGGTCGCGTCCTGCGCGGCGAGCCGGCACGGATCTTCGGTGACGGGACCCAGACGCGCGACTACGTCTACGTCGGCGATGTCGTCGCCGCCACGATCGCAGCCGCCGATGCCGCAGCGGACGGCAGCGACGCGGACCTGCGCGCGGCCGGCACGCTGCCGATCTACAACATCGGGACCGGCAACGAGACGAGCGTGCTCGAGCTGTGGGACACGACCGAGCGCGCGGCCGGCACCGAGCTGGGTCGCGAGTTCCATGCGGCCCGCGACGGTGAGGTGCTGCGCAGCGTGCTGGACGCCTCGCACGCGCGCACGCGACTGGGAGTCACCTTCGACACGCCGCTCGAGCAGGGGCTGAAGGCCACGATCGAGTGGCTGGACACGCGGGTCGAGGCCTAGGCGATCCAGACCTTCCTTCGCACACGGCTGCCACTCATCCTGCTGGCGGTGATTCCGGCACTGCTCGTGCTGCGCTATGGCGGATACCACGTCCGCCACGCAGGTTGGATTGCCCTGCTCCTCGGCGCCTGGGCCTGCGTGCAGGCAGCACGCGGGCGACTGAGCGCCCCGCGCAGCGTGGCCGGTGTGGCGACCTTCGCCATCGTCGGACTACTCGCGTGGACCGCGGCGTCGATCAGCTGGGCGGAGGTCTCCAAGCACGACGCCTGGGTCGAAGCGGTGCGCGTGGCGGGCTATGCCGCCGCGTTCGTGCTCGGTGCGGCATTGCTGGCGAACGCGCGCTCCTTCGTGCGCTACGTCGCGCTCGTCGCAGCAGGCAGCGGCCTGCTCGGCGCGGTGACGGTCGGGCGCCTCGCCTTCGGCGATGCGCCGCTCAAGGTGTTCGTGGCGGGCCGGCTCGACTGGCCGGTCGGCTACGCCCCCGGGGCGGCGGCGCTCTACCTGATGGCGCTCTTCCTGCTGCTGGGCCTCGCCTGCAGCGGCGAGCGGCGCTGGGCTGCGGCAGCCGCCGTGGCCGAGCACGATGGCGCCGCGCGCATGTGGAGCGCCGTGGCGCTCGGCGGCGCCGGCATGTGCGCCGCGCTCGCCTACCTCGCCCAGAGCCGCGGCACGCTTCCTGCGCTGGCGATTGGATTGCTCGTCGCGCTCATCGTCACGCCGAGCCGTGGCTCGTGGCTGCTCCGCATCGCCGTCGTCGCAGCGGGCGTGCTTGCGATCCGCGGCAAGCTGTCGGCGACCTACTCGACGCAGTTCGACCTGCGCCAGGCACCGTTCACCGAGGGCGCCGATGCTGACGGGCTACTGTCCGCCGCGCGGGAGAGCGCGCAGTCCGCAGGCATGGCGATCCTCGTGCTGACCGTGGCGCTCGTCGTCATCGGGTTCCTGCTCGTGCCGATCGGCAGCTGGCTGACGACCTACGTCGCCGCTTGGCAGGCACGCACCAACGTGCAGCTCGCCGTGCCAGGTGTCGTGCTGGCCGTGGCGCTCGTCGTCGGCCTGCTCTTCGTCGGTGGCGGCGGCTGGGTGCGCGACCAGGTCGACGGCTGCGTGAATCCACCCGAGCAGGTCAACGACCCAGGCAGCGCGGAATCGTACTTCGCCAACACCGGCACCGGCCGCTGCGACTACTACCGCGTCGCGCTCGACAACGTGCGCGACCAGCCGCTGCTCGGCGTCGGTGCCGGCGGCTTCCACGAGACGTACGTGCGCAAGCGCGAGACGGCCGAGGAGCCACGCTTCGCCCACTCGCTGCCGCTGCAGCTGCTGGGCGAGACCGGCATCGTCGGCGGCGCGCTCGGTGCCACCGTGCTCGCATGCGTGCTGCTGGCGGCGTGGCGCTTCGCGCGCAGCGGCCCGGGCCGCGACCCCGCCTTCGCCGGTGCGATCGCGCTGCTGGGCTACTGGACGACGCACGCCTCGCTCGACTGGCTGTGGCAGCTACCGGCCGTCTCGCTGCCAGCCCTCGCGCTCGCGGGCGGGCTCGTGGCATGTGTCAGTCCCGGGCAGCGCCGCGTGCCCACTGCGATCGCCGGGCCGATCTCCGCAGGCGTGCTGCTCGCGCTCGTCGCGCTGATCCTGCCGGTGACGATGGCTGACCAGGCGCTGCGCCAGGCGCGCGACCCGAAGCTGCGCACCGACGATCCGACGGCGGCGCTCGAGGCGGCGCGCGACGCACAGTCCTTCGATCCCTCGTGGGCGGAGCCGGCGATCACCGAGGCGAGCCTGCTGCTCGCCGCGGGCAAGCGCAGCGAGGCAGCCGACGCGGCGCGGCGCGCACGCGACCTGGAGCCGAAGGCGTGGTCGGTGCAGTACCGCACGTCGGGCCTGATCGGCCTCGACGACACCAACGAGGGACGCGCGGCGTTCCTCGAAGCGCGGCGCCTCAACCCCCGCCTTCCGGCAACGGTCAACGGCACGAAGCCGCGCGGCGAGGCGCCAGCGCCGGGCCCTGATTCACTCCAGAACCCCGACGCCTAGCCAGACACAGCGACGTGTCGAACCTGATGTCGCGTAGTGGATGCTCATGTGCGACACACCCCTCCCGCGCGCGAAGACGAGCGGCCACGTGACCTGGCGTCAGTGGTGCGCTGCTGCCCTCAGGCGTTGCTGCCGAGTGCAGCATCGATGAGCACGCCCGGCTGGAGCAGGCCCATCTGGTCGCGCAGGTAGTTCTCGATCGACTCGCGCGACTGACCGGCAGCCAGCGAATCGAGGATCAGCTTCGCCACCTCGGCGGCGTCGATGTCGCCACCGGATGCACCGGGCGCGGCAGGGGCCGCCGGCGACGGCGCGGCAGCATTCGCGCCGGTTCCGGGGACGGGCGCCGGCATGTCGGCGACGGCATGGGTCGGCGGCGGCGAGACCGGCTCTGCGGCGGGCAGGTCCACCGGTGCGGGCTCGGGCGTCTCGACTGCCTCGGGCGCCTCGGGCGCTGCAGGTGCGGCTTCGGCAACCGGTTCGGAGTTCGGGAAGACATCACCTGAGATGAGCGCCTCGGCGAGCGCATCGTCGTGCACGACGTCGGGCGAGGTCGACGCGAGCGGCGTCTGGCCCGGGTCGAGCCACGAGCCGGCGGCGGCGTCCACGGCATCCGGTGCGACCGGTGCAGGCTGCGCGACGTGCGGATCCAGGTAGCTGCTGCCGGCGTCGGCCAGCTCGGAGTTGTCGAGCGACGTTTCGGAGGCGGCGTCGTGGAAGTTGCGCAGGTCCACGAGCGGCTCGCCGGGCGCGAGCGGATCATCCTCGACGACGTTGAAGGCGGCACCGGGCTCGCTGGCGTGGGCCGTGGCCGGCTCGCTGCCGTGCAGCGACGAGGAGCTGCCTGCCGGCGCGTCGACGCCCGAGGACGCGGCGCTGCCGTCGGGCTCGCCCCACGCCTGTGAGGGCAGCTGGGTCCATGCCGGAGGCGGCAGGTCGCTGCCAGCTTCCTCTTCGGCGGAGAGCTCATCTGCGTTGTAGCTGTGTGCGTCGGCCTGCGGCGCGCTCGGCTCGACGGCGATGGGCGGCGCGGCGACCGGCGTCGGCGCTTCCGCAGCGGGCGCAGCTTGCGCGGCCTGCGTCGCCGACTGCGGCACGCTGATCGGCGCGGCATCCTCATCCTGCACGGCGCGCTCGAAGCGGTAGAGCGAGGCGCCGATCCGGTCGTACAGGTCGCGCAGGTCGGCGATCAGCGCAGTGCGCATCTCTGCGACCTGGGTGCGCGAGCGCACGAGCTCACCCTCGAGCTCACCGCGCGCGGCAGTTGCCTGCGCCTCGGCCGACGCCACGATCTGGCCGGCAGCCTCGTTGGCCTGGCTGCGCAGCTGCTCCGCGGCCGCCTGGCCGGCGTCGAGCACCTGCTGGGCGATCTCCGCGTTGCGCGCGAACTCGCGGCGCAGCGCTTCCTGGGCGTCGGTCGACTGTGCGACCTCCACGGCAGATGCGACACGGTCAAGGAAGGTGCGTACCGAGCTCGCGTCGATACGCCCGTCCTGCTCGTCGAAGGCAACCCCTCGCAGCAGCTCGGGCGACAGGTCACCCGATCCGAACACAGCGTCTTCGCTCACCCGTGGTACCTCGTCCTCGTCCGCGGCGTCGCTTCGTGCGCGCCCTCGCGAGTCCATACCCGGGTCGGGCCGGGACCTATCGTGATCCGAAGCGCATCAGCACGACGCGGATCGTCTCGACGAAGATCACGAAGTCGAAGAAGAGCGACTGGTGCTTGAGGTAGTAGAGCTCGTAGCCCAGCTTGTTCGCCGCGCCATCGACGCTGTCGGTGTAGCCGAGCCGCACCTGTGCCCAGCCGGTCAGCCCCGGCTTGACCATGTGGCGGCGCTGGTAATACGGCACTTCCTGCTCGAGCTCGGCGACGTAGCGCGGCTGCTCGGGGCGGGGTCCGACGAAGCTCATGTGGCCGAGCAGGATGTTCCAGAGGTTCGGCAGCTCGTCGATGCGCGAGGAGCGCAGGAAGGCACCGCCGCGGAAGATGCGCGGGTCGTCCTCGGCGGTCCAGGTGCCGTCGCCGCCGGGGCGCATCGAGCGGAACTTCATCAGCGTGAACTCGCGGCCGCCCTCGCCGACGCGGTTCTGGCGGAAGAGCACGGGCGCCTCGGGGCTGAGCAGGCGGATCCACAGCGCGGTCAGCGGCACCAGCGGCAGCGTCATCAGCAGGATCACGCTGGCCGCGACGATGTCGCCCGCGCGCTTCACGACGCGCGAGTAGGGCCGGTAGAACGGGTGGATCATGTGCATGAACCACGCCGCGTTGATCACGTCGACCGGCACGCGACCGAAGACGTGCTCGCTGAAGGCGGGCAGCTCCTGCACGGCGATCGCGCCCTTCCAGCTCGAGAGCCGGGAGAAGAGCTCGAGGCGATGGCGGCGCACGCTGACCACGACGGTGTCGATCGCCTCGGCGGCGAGGACCGTCTCGAGGTCGTCGAGCGTGCCGAGCACGCGCGAATCGACGCCGGACTGGGTCGTCTCGTCGAACATCGCGATGATCTCGTCGAGCGTCGTGTCGCCGACGACGTCGTCATCGAGGTTGCGCCCGGTGTCGGTGAGCATGCCCACCACCTCGTAGTCGGGATGCGGGTCGCGCTGGAACTCGGCGATGAACTTTCCAGCACGTTCACCGTCGCCGACGAGCAGCACGCGGTGCACGGCGCGACCACCGAGCAGGCGCCGCGTCAGCGTTCCCCAGATCGCCCCGGCCAGCAGCATCGCCGCAGCAGCGATCAGCACGCGCGATGGGCCCGGGGTGATCCACGGGATGAAGTAGCTGGCGGCGCCGAAGACCATCGCGCCGAGCGCCACGGCGCGGGCGCGGTAGATGAAGCGAGCGAAGCTCGAGAGCCGCGCGAAGGCGATGTTGCGACGTTCCATGCGGAAGGCGAAGAGGAAGGTGACGCCGGCGAGGCCGGCAGCGAGCATGCGGCGCGGCAGGTCGTCGGAGCCCGGGTATTCCGGCAGGAAGACGATCGCGGCGACGGCGAAGGTGATGACGGCGTGGAAGAGTCGCGACCAACGCGCGATCTTCGAGCTGAGCGCCAGGTCCGAGGCGATCGGCGGCGCCAGGCGCAACCGCGCCCGTAGCTCCGGCGTGGCGTCGGCTGTCGCTGGAATGCGGGATTTGGGCTGTGGGGAACCGCTCACTCACCGCGCGCATCGGCAGGGACGGGGCATCGCTTGAGAAACAGCAGGCCCCCGAGCGTTCGATACACAGGAGACGAACTTGGGCGTCGCGTAGGATCGCGCGCCTCGAAAGGACCGGGACATGACTGGATTCATCGCAGCAGCAGGACTTTTTGCAGCCCTCGTGGCACTCGTGAGCTACCTCGACGGGCGTGCGGCGCCCGCTCCACTCCCGGGCGATGCGCCCCGCACCCTGCCGAATCCCGGCGCACGCGACCTGCATGCGATGGCGTCAGGCGCCGTGCTGCAGCGCGCTCCCGTGCCCAGCTGGCGCTGAGCTAGGCCGAAAGATCTTCGACGTCGAGGCCTGCCTGCCGAAGAATTGTGCGCAGCGTCCCCCGCTTGACGTCACCCGAATGCATCGGCACGACCGTGGTCCGTCCATCGTCGTGGCGTGGCGTGCGAGCCCTTCTGTCGAGCAAGCTCGAAGCCGTTGCGCTGGAGTGCTGCGACGAGCTGCTTGGCCGTCAGTACCGGCAGCGGAGGCACTAGACCGCTTCACCAAAGGCGTCGGCGACGTCGATCGCCGACGTGCTCACCTGCCGAGGTGCAGGCACGGGCTCCCCGTGCTCGCGAAGGGTCTCGATGTAGACCTCCATCGCTTCCTTCACGTTCGCCAGGGCCTCATCGACGGTCTCGCCCTGCGA
>JAOPYV010000107.1 GCA_025964435.1 Thermoleophilia bacterium
ACGCTGCCTCTACCAGCCCCAAATGACAGACCCGGGTGGCGCGCCGCGTGACGCGCCACGGTGCCGAACTATGTCCTCGCGCGCCATAGAGGCGACTCAGACGGTGGGGAGAGTTTCGGTGATTGAGGAACCAAGCGAGATCGAGTGCGTCCGCAACTCCAGCAGGCGGATAGTCAAGGTCTTGCTGCTATGCGCCGCCGGAACTGCCGCCCTGTTGCTCATCGCGTGCTTGATCATCACAATCCTGGGCGGCTGGACGTTGGCGAGATTTGACTGACGGCTGACCGCACCGAGACCTGCGAAGACTTGGGCGGGGCCGAAGCTCTCGCAAGGAGCCGGTGACTCGCGTCACGAGGCAACTAGTCGATAGCTGTGTCATGGACGACGCGCGCTTGTTGAGTCGGGAGGGGAGACCTTGATCCACGAAGCAAGCGGACGGACGACCACGAGGCTCCTGATCCTTGCTGCGTGCTCGCTACTAATCATCGGCTGTTCCACTAACGGCGACACGACCGAGGTGCCATCTGGTCTCGAGGCGGGAAACGATCAGCCTTGTGCGGGTTCGCGGCGGGCCGAGTCCGTCGACGCCCGTCAAGTCGCGGGCGGCACCCCCCTGCGCTGGTACGTCGCACATAAAGAGGGTCCGTGCTTGACCGTAATCGTATTTGCCTGCGAGACGCCCCAGCTGTTCACGAAGACATCCTCGGGCGCGTTGGGCCTCACATTCTCTGAAGCGAAGGAAGTCGAGTGCAGCAAGCCAAACTTCTCAGCGATCGTATTGCCCACGTCGTCGCCGGACGCCTATAGGAACGGAGTTCGGGATTTGTGCGAAGAGGTCGGCCCTACACCTTGCGCCGATCGCGGGCCGTGTACAGCGCCGGCCGTCTGCAGCGTCGATCGCTGGATCGAGGCGTATCGACCTTCGGATAGCTCCTAACGAACGAAACCGATCTTGACCGCATGACCCCCACTCGGTGACGTCGGCTACGATGTGGCAGTCGATGTGGCACTGCACCCGCAACAGGTGCCACATCAGCAACAGGCGACAGGCGCGAAAGCCGGCTCTACAAGCCAAATTCGTGATGCTGCCATCGATCGGCACGGCGCTCTCACGGCGGTAGCACGGGTTCAAATCCCGTACGGAGTACCTCGTGAAAACCCCCGCTGGTCGGGGGTTTTCTCATTCCCGGACTTGGCTTCGAGTCGGCGGGAGAGCCGAGATGCGGCACTCGATGTGGCCTGCCCACCATCACCCCTTCTGCCGGCGCCGTGCAGGTCACGACGTACTCCCCGTCCTGCGCCGCGAGCCGCGCGACCCGGCGAACCGCTTCGCGCTGCGCGGCGTCGAGCTGACGCACCGAGGAATTGCCGGCCAAGGAGCCGGCGCACGCTGACGGCGACACTATGATCCGCGCCATGAGAGCTCGCTTCTGGATCCTCAGTGCTGCCGCGATGGCGGCGATCATCGCTTTCGCCCCCCTCGCTGGTCGCGACTCCCCGGGCCCGACCACAGCTTCCGCCGGCCCGTCCGCAGCTGTCGCGGGGGTACGGTCGCCGACGCGTCCGCACCGGTCACCGCAACGGCTGGCGAACGAGTTCGTGCGTCATCTCGAGACGACGCATGTGCAGGCACCCAGCGGCTGGGCGTGGCGCAGCGTCATCCAGGCCCCCCACCTCCAGACCGACCGTGACGTCGGCGCGTCCGGCATCGGGGTCGCACTGCTGCAGCACTACCAACGCACGCGCGACCGGGCGGCACTGACCGCGGCGCGCCGCGCCGGCGATTGGCTGTTGTCGGTGGCCGAGCGCGATTCCGGTGGACTGCGGTGGCCCGACTTCGTGGACAGCAGGACGCGTCGATCGGACAGCCACTTCACCTCGTTCGACGACGGCACGCCCGGCATCGCCGACTTCCTCTGGCAGTTGGGGCAGGCCACGCGGGACGCTCGTTACCGCCGCGCGGCAGTGTCCGGGATGGACTGGATCGTCTCGCAGGCCGAACCCGCGCCAGGGGCGACCCCGGGCGAGCCGAGCGTCCGTTGGCGCTACTACGACGACGCCGACGACTACCGAACCGGCATGGGCGAGGGGAGTGCCGGCATCATCAACTCGCTCGTGACGTTCGCCGCGCGTACCGGCGACGAGCGCTACCTCCACACCGCGATCGCAGGCGCGGTCCACCTCGAGCATCGCATGACACCTGACGGCGCCATGCCTGAGCACGCCGGTCGGTCCGGCACCAACACGGGGTTCCTGTCCGGTGCCGCCGGCGATGCGTACATGTTCCTGGCGCTGTACCGGCACACGTCTGATCGACGTTGGCTCACCGATGCCACGCGTCTGCTCGACTGGGTGCACCGGCACCGCCGGCGTGATGGCTCGTGGCCGATCGAGCCCGGGCCGGTGGATACCGACGCCCACGCTGCGACCGGCATGGAGGAAGGCGCGGCAGGGATCGGCTGGGTCGAGCTGCAGGCGTGGCGCGTCACGGGTGATCGATCGCATCTCGCGCGCGCTCGTCAGGCTGCCGACTGGCTGTACCGCGTCGGGATGCGCAGGAACGGCGGAATCGCCTGGCCCGAATACATCGGCTCGGACATCGTGCACACGTCGCTCAACAACGGAGCCGCAGGCATCGGCTGGTTCTTCCTGGACATGGACAAGGCCTCGCCGAGCCTGCGCTACCGTGCCGCTGCGCGCGGTGCGATCCGGTGGATCGAGTCCGTCAGTCGAAGCGACGGTCGAGGCGGTCGCCTCGTGCCGGCGAATCGCACCGCCGGTCGGCCACGCCTCGTAGGGGAGCCGTCATGGCACTGGGGAGGTGCTGGCGTCGCGGCCTTCCTCGATCGCGCTGCGGGCGGTGTCGCCGACACGCCGGGCATGCCCCCCGCCCTCCCGACCGGTTGACGCATCCCACGACCGACGAGCACGAGCGGGCGCAGCTCTCGGTGCAGGGGTCGACGATGCTTGGAACGATCTTGGTCATGCTGGGCCAGCGGTGTCGAGGGCAAGACGATCCGTAGTGCCGTCCCCCCGGATGCTTGCCACGTCCATCGCTACGAGCACCGAAGTTGTTCCACGCCACCGCCGAAGCACCTAGCGCACCGGCCGGTTCCGAACCTCGCAGTCACCGTGCGCAGCTCCGCAGAGCCGCCGCAATCCACGCAGTCCATCGTGGCTTCACCAGCGGACCGGGAATCTGCGAGCCATGAATCAGCTCACACGATTTACCTCAGCAGCCTTGGTCCTCACGACAGCCGCAATGCTCGCGGTCGCGGGAACGTCCTCCGCGCAATCGCCGCCGGGCAAGGCAGCGCGCGCGGAAGGGACGCCATCGTTCCGCCTCGCGACCGTGTCGACACGACCATTCCAGGAGCCGACGTGGATCGGCAGTGCCCCCGGTGCTGCGCCCCTCTACGTCGCCGAGAAGGATGGCAAGCTCTGGCGGATCGGTGCCAAGGGCCGCCACGTGCTCGTGCTCAACCTGACCCACGCGGTGCGCTCCGGCAACACGGAGTTCGACGAGGACGGCCTGCTCTCGGTCGCCTTCGCCAGTGACTTCGCGACCAGCGGGCACATGTTCGTGTACTACACGCGTCGTCCCGACGGCGCGGGCACGGTCCGCCGCTTCACCCTGCGCAACGGCGCGGTCGTGAATGGCAGCGGTCGCACGATCATCACGGTACCGATGCCGCCGGCGATCCCCGCCGAGGCCGGTGGCACGGTCTGGACGACGCCTGACGGCATGCTCTGGCTCGCGACCGGCGACGGTGGCACCCAGGGCAAGCTCAACTACGCGCAGGACCTGCGCAGGATGCAGGGCAAGATCCTGCGCATCATCCCGCGCGCGACCGGCGGGCACCTGATCCCGGCGGACAATCCGTACGTGGGCCGCGCCGGTGCACGTGGGCAGATCTGGGCGCTCGGGCTGCGACAGCCGTGGCGCGTCCAGCTCGACACGCCGACCGGTGACCTCTGGGTGACGGACGTCGGCCAGGCGACGCGCGAGGAGATCAACGTCCTGCGCAACGGCACGGGCGCGGGCTCCAACTTCGGATGGCCACGCATCGAGGGCAATCGAACGGTGAATCGCAGGTTGGCGCTGACCGCCAACACGCCGCTGGTGTCCCCGTTCGTGAGCATCCCGCACGTGCGCACGGCCCCCTGCAACGCGGTCATGGGCGGCGGCATCTATCGCGGTCCGGTCACCTCGCTCCAGGGTTGGTACGTCTACACCAACCTCTGTGGCCGCACGGTGACGGCGCTGGATCCCGAGTCGAAGCGAACGGTCGTCCTCCCCGGCGTGTTCGGCATCGACAGCTTCGGCACCGGTGCCAACGGCGAGATGTACGCGGCATCGGCCTTCAACGGTCGCATCTACAAGGTCGTCGCGCGCTAGCGCTCTCCCGATCTCCATCGAGCGCATGCGAAGCCCCTGCCTCTGGCGGGGGCTTCGTGCGTCTCAGGCGCGCTGGTCGACGCCAAGGCCGGCGAGCACGTCACGCGTCGAGAGCTCGATCAGCGCACCGTGCTGGTCGACGGCTGTCTGCTCGCGAGCGCGTTCGGACTTCCGCTCGGAGGTGATCTCCTCGTTCGGCACGGCGATCGAGATGCCCAGCCCCTGCAGCTCCCTGAGCTCACGAACGTCGGCCTTCGACAGCTGCGTGCCATCGCCGATCATCGCCTGCAGCAGCTCGGCGACGATCGGACCCAGACCGAGCGCGATGCAGCGGGCGACCTGTGCCTTTGACGGTACGACACCCATCATGATCGCCTGGACGAGCGCGAGCAGCTCCTCCTGCTTCTCGCGCGCCTTCCTGATGAGCTGCGTGAACTGGTCGAGCTCGGCAAGGCGCCGCAGGAGCGCCGACGGATCCGCCGGATTCGCTTCGAGCTCCGTCAGGATCCGGATTCGCTCGTCATCGATCTGGTCGAGCTTGTGGTCGTAGCGCGTCTTGCCCGACGCGTCGGGCGCCAGGTTCGATTCCAGCTGCTTCGTGAAGGAGCCGAGCCCGGCCTTGAAGTTGCCAGCCGCTCGCGCATCGCCAACTCGGGCGACGCCCTGCCGGAGCGACGCCTCCTCCTGTGCCAGGAACTGTCCGATCGACAGGTCGAGGAGCGTATTCGCGGCGACGGATCGTGCGCCGACCGAGCCGGTGGACGTGCCTGCAAGGCCCAGCGTGACGGCGCCGTTCGAGGGCAGCGTCATGCGCATGCTTCCCGTCGTCGTCCCCACGCCGTCCCCTCGGTCGCGTCCCGCTCCACTGTGCTGGGGAACGAACCATCTGGCAACGGGGATGCGTGCTACACCAGGATCTCTGCCTCCTGCAGCGTCAGCTCGATGAAGCGGTCCCAGTTGGCATCGATCCGCTCGGCCATCGCGTGCTCCTCGGCCTTGATCGCGCGAGCAGCTTCGACCGTGCGCATGTCGCCCGCGCGGAGCGCCAGGCGCTCCAGGAGCTCATACGCCGCGATCTCCATATGCTCGGTGACGAATCCGTCGCGGGCGTTCTTGCCGGGCTTGTCGGTGCGGATCTTGTCCGTCGTGCCCTTGGCAAGCGCAGCGATCAGGGTCTGCGCTTCCTTGCGCACCGAGGGCGTCGCGCCATGGTTCTTCAGGCACTCCTCCATGCGGCGCTGGTGACCCTTGGTCTCCTCGAGGTGGTGTTCGAGCTGGCCCTTGATCTCGGGATCGGTCGTCGTCGAGATCATCGACTTGAGCATCGCCAGGACGTCGGTCTCCATCGCGTGCGCGTCCTGGATGTAGTCGACGAGCTTCTTCTCCATCTTGTTCGTGTCGTCACGCATGGTGTCTCCTCCGTCATGAAAAGGTCAGCCAATTCCTCGCCGCGGAACACGGCGATAAACGGGGCCTGACACGACGTGCGCTGAGGGCGCCTAGCCCTCTTCGGAGAGGCGCAGCGTTCGGAGGCGGCGCGTGGCGAGCCAGGTGCAGCCGACGATCACTGCGACGAGCAGGATGATGGCGGTGCGCAGCTCGACGGTCGATTCGATACCGAGGTAGATCGCCTGTTCGCCGGCGACCCGCTCGGCGATCGCGAGCGACCATTGCTGGATGCTGAGCGCCTGCGCGCCGGGGACGATCTGGCCGACGACCGATTCCCACACGAGCGCGTACATGAGCCCGATCACCACGGCGTTGCGCGTGACGATCGCCAGCAGCAGGAAGAGCGCGCAGTAGGCGACCCCGGCGATGAGTGCGCCCACGGCGTAGCTGATCGCGATCGGGTGCACCTCGCTGCCGAGGATGACGCCCGTGGCGAACACCGGCACGACTCCGAGCATGAACACGGTGGCGATCGCGACGAGCAGCTTGCTCAGGACGATCGTCGAGCGGCGCAGCGGCTTGGAGAGGATGTAGAGGATCGATCCATCATCGATCTCCGGGCCGATCGCCCCGGTGCCGGCGATGAGCCCGAGCAGCGGCATCAACGTGCCGAGGGCGAAGGCGCCCATCAAGTCGACGGCGAGGTCGGAGTCGACGCCGAGCAGCGAGCGGATGAGGATCGCCAGCGCGAGCAGCACTGCCGGAAGCCCCAGCAGCGCGAAGACGCGCCGGCGACCGAGCAGGCTGTGACGGGTCAGCTGGATGACGGTGGAGTTCATCGAGCAACCAGGTAGGAGAAGACGCTCTCGAGCGATTCGTCGGCGGGCGTGACCTCGAGCAGGCGGATGCCATCACGTGCGGCGATGCGTGGCAGCGCGCGCGAGAACGCCGACAGGTCGACGACCCGGACGTGCAGCGCGGTCGCCCCGTCGGCACCGTCCACGAGCGTCACCCCAGTGGTGCTCGCCTCGCCGATCACGGCGGTCGCGAGCTGGCGATCGTCACTGCTGCGCACCACGTACTCGTGTGGCCGCTGCGTCATCAGCAGCCGGATCTCACGGAAGTCGCCGGAGGCGGCGTGGCGCCCTGCGACCATCACCTCGATGCTCGAGGCGATCTGCTCCACCTCCTCGAGGATGTGCGAGCTGAAGAGCACCGTCCGCCCCTCCTCGCCCTGCTGCAGCAGCACCTCCATGAGGTGCGCGCGCTGACGCGGATCCATGCCGTTGAAGGGCTCGTCGAGCAGCAGCACCGCCGGGTCGTGGACGATCGCCGTCGCCAGCTTGATGCGCTGGCGCATGCCCTTGGAGTAGGTGTTGATGTCGCGATCCTGCGCCGAGGCCATGTCGACCGTGGCCATCGCGCGCTTGGCGGCACCCGTCGGATCCGGCAGGCCATGCAGCTTCGCGTTGGCGAGCACGAACTGCCAGCCGGTCATCGAGTCGTACATCGTCTCGCGCTCCGGCACGATGCCGATGCGGCGATACGCATCGACGCTGCCCCAGACGGACACCCCATCGAGTGTCACGTGTCCCGTCGACGGTGCGAGGAAGCCTCCCATCATGTTGATGAGCGTGGACTTGCCCGCGCCGTTGGGGCCGAGCAGGCCGGTCACGCCCGGGCCGATGCGCATCGACACGTCGTTGACGGCGACGACGTTGCGGAACCAGCGCGAGACCTGGTCGAGGACGAGCTCGCTCATGAGACCGACACCCGACGATAGCGAAGCAGCAGCAATCCGAAGAGGCCAGCGATGAGCGCCAGCGCCGCCGCGACGTAGACGCCGACCTGGAGCACGCCATCCGGCGTGGCTGACCCGGTGCTCGCCGCGCCCAGCACGCTGGTGGCGATGCCTTCGACCAGTGAATAGGGCGAGAGCAGGCTGACGTAGACGGCGGCGACGGCATTACCCAGCTCGCGCGTGATCTCGACGAGGATCAGCTGGGCCCCGGCGAGCAGCAGCAGGACGGTGATGATCGCCGCCACGCCCAGCCCGCGTCGCGGCGTCAGCGCGGCGATCAGCAGTCCGATCCCTGCGAGCACTAGCGCGAGCACTGCGGCTTCCGCGACGGCGCGCAGGAAGTCGGGGTACGTGCTCTCGAAGGAGATGTCCGCCAGCAGCGCACTGGCGAACAGCACGATGAGCGGCGCCGCCATGTAGATGAACAGCGCGGTGGCCGCCGCCGCGTACTTGGCGAGCACGTAGTCGACCTTGTGCAGCGGCCGCGAGAAGTAGAGCGAGACGACGCGGAAGCGCAGGTCGCGGGACATGATCGATGGCGCGATGACGGCGAGGAAGATCGAGATCAGCACCTGCACCTCGTTCAGGTACTCGGTCTGGCGCAGCGGCAACACGGCGCCACCGGTGATGGCGACGACGAGACCGATGATCAGCGCCGGGATGCAGGTCGCCACGAGCAGCATCAGGGGCGCGACCTTCGACTTCATCGAGCGGCCGAGGCCGTACGCGCCGCGCAGGCTCTCGAGGTAGAGCGACGTCGCCGCATGGCGTCGCCCCAGGCGCGGGCCGTCGTAATGGCGGTAGCCGATGTCGTGGATCGCACCGCGGTGTGCGGGCGCAACGGGGTCAGTCGACATCGGGCACCTCCCCCGTGGGTTCGACGAACAGCTCGAGCATGCGATGCCGGCGCGCTTCCATCCGGACCAGGCCGAGCCCCTGTGCGGCGACGATGTCGCGGACGATGTCATTCGCTCGACCGTCGCTCGATTCCAGCTCGAGCACGTGCGCGGCGGCGCGCACGGTGATCCCGGCCTGCTCGAGCGCGCGCACGAGCGGCGCGGTGTCGCCGTCGACCTCGACCGCGAGCACGCCCGATGCCATCGTGGCGTCGGCGATCGTCGTGTGGCGCAACAAGGCACCGCCATCGATCACGACCAGCGAATCGCAGACCCGCTCCAGCTCGCCGAGCAGGTGCGACGTGACGAGCACCGAGATGCCGAACTCGGTGCCGATGCGGCGGATCAGCGCCAGCATCTCGTCGCGACCGGCTGGGTCGAGCCCGTTGGTGGGCTCATCGAGCAGGACCAAGGTCGGGTCATGCACGAGGGCCTGCGCGAGCTTCACGCGCTGGCGCATGCCGGTCGAGTACTCGCCGATGTTGCGGTAGCGCTCCTCGTGCAGTCCAACGTGGCGCAGCGTATCGGCTGCCCGCTCGCGTGCAGCGGTGGCGGGCAGGCCCGCGATGCGCGCCATGTGGACGACGAACTCGGTCGCGCTGACGTCGGGAGGCAGACAGTCGTGCTCGGGCATGTAGCCGACACGGGCGCGGATGTCACTGCCGCGTGTCGTGACGTCGAGGTCGAACACGCGCACCTGGCCCGAGGTCGGCGTGATCAGCCCGAGCAGGATCTTCAGCAGCGTCGACTTGCCAGCGCCGTTGGCACCAACGAGTCCCACCACGCCGTGCTCGATGTCGAGTGTCAGGTCATCGAGTGCCACGACGGAGCCGTAGCTCTTGACCAGTCCTTGGGTGGAGATCAGCGTCACCCGTCGACCTTAGCAAAGCCGGGTCAGGGCACTATCACCGAGAAGACGAGCGGCGCCACGTACGCACCCGGCTTGAGCCCGGTAGCGGCGCGCATGCCGAACACGACCTCGACCGTCGCCTGGGTCGCGTTCGGCGTTGCCGTGGCGAGCTGCGCCGTGCCTGCGAGTGAGTCGTCGGCGACCTCCTCCCAGTTGGCGGGGTTGGTCGTCGTGCAGTTGCCGGCGCCCGCCTCCGTCCACTGCGCAGTCGCGGTCCCTGCCGACTGCAGGCAGGCCGCGAACATCGAGCCGGCGCTCCAGTCGGCGACGCCCGGATCGAAATCGGCGACCGGGTTGCCGATCAGTCGCGCGACCACGAAGTTCTTGCTGCCCGCACCGGTCTGGCCGGCAAGCAGGATCGACCCATCGCGGTGCAGGAGCGCAGCTGACGCACCGTCGGCGTTGGCACCCAGGCTGATGCTGCGTCGGCCATCCCCGTCGAAGGTCGTGTCGAGCCGTCCATCGCTGCGAACGCGCACGGCGAGCATGTCGTAGTTGCCCGCATTGTTGAAGTCACCTGCAGCGACGAGGCCCCCATCGGGCTGGACGAGGATCTGGGAGAGGTAGTCGCTCGCCGCACCAGCGGTGATGATCACGACGCCGTTGCCCGAACCTGAATCGCCGTCGAAGCTCGTGTCGAGACGGCCATCGCCCTCCAGGCGCACGATTGCGCCGTCGTTGGTCGCCTGGGCCGTGAACCCCGCCGCCACGATCCGGCCGTCCGGCTGCACGTCGACGTTGTAGAGGTAGTCGGTGCCGCCCGGATTCACCGCGACGATGCCATTGCCGGTGCCGGCATCACCATCGAAGCTCGTATCGAGCGTGCCGTTGGCGAGGTGGCGCATGAAGATCATGCGCGAGCCGCCCGACCCCGTCGATCCGACCGTCACCAACGTGCCGTCCGGCTGGATGTCGAGCCCGAAGCCGTAGTCGTTCGCCACGCCCGTGACGTTGGTGCAGACGACGCCGTTGCCGGTTCCGGTGTCGCCATCGAAGGTCGCGTCGAGCCTGCCGTCCGGATTGAATCGCAGGAGCGCGAAGTCGGAGTCGGCAGCGACGCTGCCCGACCCCACCAGCACGACGCGGCCGTCCTCCTGCACCGCCAGCTCACGAACTGATTCGGTGCCGCCGCAGCCAGGTGTGACGATGATGCCGTTCGCGGTGCCGCTGGCGCCGTCGAAGCCCATGTCATAGGCGCCGGTGGTCGTCAGGCGCAGCAGCATCGGGTCGGCGTTCGCTGCCACGGAGTGGCCGGCGATGAGGATCTTCCCGTCCGGCTGGATGGCAACGGACTCGCCGACGTCCTCGCCCGCCCCGACCGCCAGCGTGAAGGAGCCATTCGCCGTCCCGCTCGGGCCGTCGAAGGTTTGGTCGAGCGTCCCGTCGAGGTTGTAGCGAGCAACGGCGACGTCGAAGGTCGCGCCCTCATGGACGCCGACGACGACGACCTTGCCATCCGGCTGGACGGCGAGGTCGTTGATGTAGTCGTCGCCGCCACCGATCACCGTCTGGACGAGGCCGTTGGAGCTGCCACTGTCGCCGTCGAACGCAACGTCGAGGACGCCGTCCGAGGAGCGATACATCGCATCGCCGCCACGATCCTCCTGGTGCATGAGCAGGTGGGTCGTCGCATCGCTCGCGCCGAACTCGAGCTCGCACTCCGCCGTGGCGATCGCCGCAGCTGGCGGTGTGAGCGGGCCGAGGCTGGTCGACGTGGTCCCCGTCTGGCAGCCCGACGATTCGAGCGACAGGGCGGTCAGCACGGTGACGCTCACATCACGTGCCGCGGAGCTCGCGCCGCGCGCCGGCATGCTGGATCCGAGCACGCCGGCACAGCTGGCCAGCAGCAGCAGGACCGCGATTGGGCGCGAGCGATTCACCTACACGGTTTGTCGGTCCGACAGTTATCGTTCTGAGGCGAAATACCAGCCCCAGTACCATCTTTCAGGTGCTCGGAGCACCAGCGTCGAGCGCATCGCGCACCTCGGGCGCGAGGAACCGCGCCAGCACGTCGCCCACGGCCTCCGCAGCCAGCTCCGGGGAGGCCGTTTCCAGCGTCAGGCGCGTCCGGCGGGCGAGCACGTCCTCCACGTCGCGTGCCTGCTCGTAGCGCGCGGCCCACGCCGCCTCCACCGCGAGGTACGGTCGCTCCGGGTGCAGTCGCCCAGCGAGCTCCGGGTGCGCATCGACCAGCGCGAGCAGGTGGGGCACGTTCGAGCCATGTCGGCGCAGCAGGTGGCGGGCGACGCGGCGATCGGTGCCGAGACGGTCGGCGAGCTCCCCGACCTCCCGGCTCGAGGCGAGCGGACGGCAGCCATCCAGGGGCATGTCGCGGGTCGGTGACTTCGTCCGCACCTTGAGCTGGGCGCAGGCGGTGTCGACTGCGGCCTCGGCCATCGCGCGGTAGGCGGTGAGCTTGCCACCGGTGATGGTGACGATGCCCGGGCGGTCATAGAGCAGGTGGCGACGCGAGATGTCCTTGGAATCCTTCGTCGTGGTGCGCGGCTTCACGAGCGGGCGCAGGCCGGCCCAGCTGGTGATGACGTCCGCCTCGGTGAGCGGCGTGCGCAGGAACTGGTTGACCATCTCGAGCATGCCGCGCACCTCCTCCGGCGTCGCGACCGGCTCGGCGAGCGGGCCGTCGTAGGGAACGTCGGTCGTGCCGATGATGGCGAGATCGTCCTGCCATGGCTCGAGGAAGACGTTGGCGTTCCCGGTCTGCTCGAAGAAGGCGACGCCCGAATCGATGCCGGCGCGGTCGCGTCGGACGGTCAGGTGGATCCCCTTGCTGGGCACGACGTCGAAGCCGTCGTCCTCGGCGCCGAGCAGCTGGTCGGCCCAGACACCCGTCGCGTTGACCACGACACGCGCGGTGAGCTCGAGCTCGCCGTCGACGGCGCTCGACACCTGGGCGACGGCATCACCGGAGACGACGACGCCACTGACATGCCCGTCCTCGTGCAGCAGCCGCTCGACGCGCGTGCCATTGGCCGCCAGCGCGCCGAGCCCGACGGCCGTGCGCAGGACCGACAGGACGAGGCGCGCATCGTCGGCGCTGCCGTCGTGGTAGGCGAACGCGCCACGCAGCGCGCCGCCAGCGACTGTCGATTCGGGTGCGATGCCCGGCAGTGCACGTGTCACGGCGCGGAGGCTGCGCCACTTGTGCAGGCTGCCGGCGGCGCGGCGATGCCCGAGCAGGTCGTAGGCCCAGAGGCCGGCGCCGAGCCGCGCACGCTGGAACGCGCCCGCGGCGGGCCCGTAGACGGGCACCATCATCGGCAGCGGCCGCACGAGGTGCGCGGCGTTGTGCTGGAGCGCCACGCGCTCGCGCAGGCTCTCGCGCACGACGCCGATGTCACCGGTCGCCAGGTAGCGCAGGCCGCCGTGGATCATCTTGGAGGAACGTGACGAGGTCCCCGACGCCCAGTCGTCCGCCTCGACGATGCCGACCCGCAGGCCGCGTGCGACGGCATCGAGTGCGACCCCGACGCCCGTGATGCCACCGCCGACGACGAGCACGTCGAGCACCCCCTCGGCCATCGCCTCGAGCTGGGCGCTGCGCCCGATCGCGGTGAGGGCGATGGGAGCTGCTGCGGGACTGGGGGTGGCCGTCATGCGAACAGGATGCCCCAACTTCGCAGGAGCTACGCCGGCACCGCCGCGGGTAGGTGCAGGACATGGAACCTGCGCGCCCCCCGGAGAACGAACGCGAGCTGCTGGACGGGCTGCTGGCGACCGCCCACGTCGACAATGGCGACGACGCCGCGCCACTCCGGATCCCCTCCGGCATCGCCTGCATGTCGACCGATGCGACGGTGGCCGGTGTCCACGCGCCACTCGCCACGACGCCCCACGCGCTCGGCCGGCGCGCCGTCGCACGCGCGCTCTCGGACCTGGCGGCGATGGGAGCCGCACCAGTTGCCGTCACCGTCGCCCAGCTGGTTCCCGCAGGGCGCTGGGACGACGCCCAGGCAGCCGCGGCGGGCGCGCGCGAGCTGGCTCGCGAGCGGGGCTGCGACGTGGTCGGCGGCGACGTGTGCGAGATCGACCGCTCGGCGCCGGCCAGCCTCATCGTGACCGTGGTCGGCACCCGCACCGCGGGCAGCCCAACGACTGCGAACCGCTCCTTCGTCCAGCGCGACGGCGCACGCATCGGCGACGTGGTGCTGGTGACGGGACTGCTGGGCGGGTCCGGCGTCGCCCTTCGCGCGGGGCGCTACGAGCTGCCCGAACCACCGGATCGCCTTCGCGCCGGCCAGCTGCTGGCACGCCATGCGACCTCGATGATCGACGTCTCGGACGGCATCGCCACCGATGCGCGCCACCTCGCTGATGCGTCCGGCCACGGCATCGGCATCGACGTTGCCCAGCTGCCGCTCGCCCCGGGTGTCACCGATCCCGTCGCAGCGGCCCGTGACGGCGACGACTACGAGCTCCTCTGCACGATCCCCAAGCACCGTGTCGGAGCGGCCCAGGAGCTGCTCGCCCGACACTGCAGCGGGCTCCAGCTGACACCGATCGGCGAGGTGGCGCATGATGTGGACGGGCTCCTGCTCCACGAGCGCGGGGAACGGCTCTTCGCGGCGTCCGGATTCGTACACGGTGACGCGGGAACATGAGCCCTGAGGAAAGGTTCCACCGCGATGAAGCAGCATGTCGTCCAGGATCAGGTCGCGCTCCGCTATGCGGACGGAATCGACCATGTCTGGGCGGCCTGGGAGCCCTTCCTGCGGCGCTGCGAAGGCATCCTCGACGGACCGCTCGACCAGGAAGCGACCGACCTCGAGGAGCTGGCGACGCAGCTGCGTCGAATCCAGTACCGCGCCCATAGCGCTGCCGAGTTCACCTCGGGCCTCGTGCCGCCGCCATCCGCCCTCGACGCGCATGCGGCCCTGCTCGAGACGTTGACGATGTGCCGCGACGTGCTCGGCGTCCTGGCGCATCGAACCCAGCTGCGCGAGCTCGATGAGGATGCCGTCGAAGCGGGCCTGCGAGCCGTGGATGCCACCCGCGATGCCTGCCGCAGCGCCCGCGCCTCCACCGCGCTGGTCCATGCCTGGGGCGTCGACGAGACGATCGAGCCGACGTGGCTCCCGCTCGATGGCGGAACGTCGAGCCAGTCACGGTTGATGGCGGTGACGGCATGGCTGCTCGTTGCAGTCTGCTCGGTGCTGCTGGTGGCCCTCGTCGTCGAGGTCTTCCTGATTGCGCCAATAGGCTGAACCATCCCGCTGGCGTACGACAACGGAGAATTGAGGAAGGTCGTTGGCCGCTTTCATTGCGCACTGACGATTATCGTTGCAACATGGTGAGCAATGGAGTCCAGCACCACGATCTCGCCAGCGCGTGTCCTCGTCCTCGACGATGACTTCGGTATCCGAACGCTGCTCGAGATGACCTTCTCACTCGACGCTCGATTCGAGCTCGTCAAGGCAGCGGGAACCGCCGCGGAGCTGCGGCAGGCCCTCCAGGACGCCGATCCAGTGACGATCAATGCCGTCCTCGTCGACGTGACCCTTCCCGACGCCAACGGGGTCGAGCTGATCACCGAGCTTCGGCCGATCCTCCCCCATGCGCGCCTCGCGCTCTTCACGGGCTGGAGTGACCCCAAGCTCAACGAGCAGGCCCGTGAGGCCGGCGCCGATGCCGTCTTCCAGAAGGATGGCGACCCGGCTCGACTGCTCGATGGCCTCGCCGCGCTGATCGCCTCAGACGACTGAGGAAACCGGCAGCTCTTCTGCGGGCGGCTCGCTGATCATGAGGTCGCAGAACGCCGTGACGACGGCGGGATCGAACTGGGATCCCGCGCCGGCGCGCAGGCGACGGACCGCCTCGACGTCCGGCAGTGCCTGGCGGTAGGGACGATCGCTCGTCATGGCATGCCACGCGTCACAGACGAAGATGATGCGGGCACCGAGCGGGATCTCCTCGCCCTTGAGCTGGTGCGGGTAGCCGGCGCCATCCCAGCGCTCATGCTCGTGGAGCACCAGTGGCCGCACGCCCTGGAGGAACTCGACGCTGGCGATGATCTGCTCACCGATCACGGTGTGCTCCTTCATCACCTCGAACTCGTCGTCGGTCAGCGGGCCGGGCTTGGACAGGATCTCGGTCGGCACGCCGATCTTGCCGATGTCGTGCAGCAGCGCACCGAGCTTGAGGTCCCGGATCTCGTCCTCGCGCATGCCGAGGCGGCGACCGACGTCGGCGGTCATGTCGGTGATCGAGCGAGCGTGGTCGAGCGTGTAGGCGTCCTTCGCCTCGAGCGCGGAGCTGAGTGCCTCCACGGTCTCGAAGTACGAGCGCTCGAGCGAGGCGAACAGCTCGGCCTGCTCGAGCGTACCGCCGAGCTGGTCGGCGATCGTCTCGAGCATGTGCAGGTCGTCCTCGCCCAGCAGGTCGGGGTCGAGCTCGTAGACGGCGATCGCTCCGGTGATGCGGCGATCGCGACCGGCGATCGGCACGACGATGCGGCCGCGGCAGCCGGCGGGTGCGTCGGGGTCATGCAGGCCGTCCGGGCCGGATCCATGCTCCTCGGCGGGCTCGTCGACGTCGCCGGCGATGCTGACGTAGGGCCGACCGGTCTCGCAGCACTCGCGGAGCACGTCGGTCTGGTCGACCGGGCTCCCGTTCGCGGCAATGGCGCCGCTCGATGCGGCGATGCGGAGGCTGTCGACGCCCTCCGGTCCCATCAGCGCGATGCTGACGCGACCGAAGCCGAAACCTTCGTGCAGCTCGCGCGCGGCGATGCGCGCCACGGCCTCGGGCTCGCGCTGGCCGGTCAGGCTGCGCGCCAGCTTGGGAGTGCAGGCGAGGTGGCGGCTGCGCTTACGGATCGAGCGGAGCATGCGCGTGCGCTCGATCGCCATCGAGGCCTGGCGACCGAGGGCGCTCAGCATCTCGGCAGTGGTCTGGTCCATGCCGATCGTCGGGCTCTCGACGACGAGCATGCCGACCAGGCCAGCTGCATCACGCAGGCCGACGACGAGCACGGTGGAGCCGAAGCCGAGCCGCTGGAGCACGATGCGGCTGCGGTCGTCGAGGTCCTCGACCATGCAGGAGAAGGGATGGTTTCCGGCGTGGTGGGCGAGCCCGGCGAGCTGGGAACGGAGCCGGATCGATCCCGCACCGGAGGCATTCACGCGGTCGATGCCGACTGTGCCGACGGCGCGCAGGCGGCCGGCATCGAGCGCGAAGATCGCGCCACGATCGGCGCGGACGGCCTCGACGGCCTGCTCGACGTGGTCGGTCAGGCGGTCCCGCTGGCGACTCTCGCTGGCCGCGTTCATGCTGCGCATGAGCAGCTCGTTGTCGCGGGCGCGGGCGTGCTCGCGATCGACGACTGCAGCCTTGCCGATGGCCACGGCACCGAGCGCGGCGATCGAGGCGACGAGCGCATCATCGTCGGCGCGCCGCAGCTCGCGCACTGTCGGGTAGCGACGCAGCACGACGCCGTGGAACTCGTCAGCGGACCACATGGGAGCAACGACGAGCGCAGCGCTGCCTCGACGGACGGCGAGCTCGACGGGCAAGGGCGTGCCGGGAACGGTGCCATCGGCGATCCGCAGCGGGCGGCGTGCTGCCATCGCATCGAGCAGGGCTCGCGCATCGGTCGATGTCAGGACGAGACGCGTGCCCCAGTCGGGCGACCAGATCGTGCGCTCGGCCTCGTCCCAAAGGTAGACCTCGAGGCCCGCGCCGCGCGCGCTCGCGCACAATCCTTCGACGGTGCCCTGGAGTCCGGCCGACTCCGAGCCGATCTCCTCCACGGTCATCATCATGCGGCGCGACACCTGCGCCTCGCGTCGTGCAGCCTGGACCGCGGCGCGCATCATGCGACCGACGGAGCGCTGCAGGAGCAGGAAGCCCGCGATCGCGAGGCCGATGACGAGGAGCGCTCCGACGCGGCCCAGGTCATAGAAGTGCGCGACGATCGCGACGACCACGAGGTTGACGGCCACCAACGCACCTGCGGCGAGGATGCGACCGGCATGCCGTTCCATCCACGCGAGCTGCGCATCGGAAGGCGTCATCGTGGCTTCGGAGTCGATCACGCAGGCGCGCTCCCGGAGGGCATGGACAGCAGTGGTGCGCAGGCCCGATTCCCGCAGCAGCACATGATCAATGGTTCCCGTGCCCGAGTGAAGGAAAACCCGGTTCGACGGCGATGGCGCGCGCTCGAACGTGTGTTCGCATCAGCTTCCGGGGGCGCGACCGTATGGAACGCGAACGGCACCGCTCCCGACAAGCTGACGTGGGTGGCCCCCGGGACGGCGCCGCCCCTGATCCTGGGACGGGACATGGGAATGACGCCAGTCGCAGCCTCCGCGCTGCACAAGACGATTGCACTCACGGGCACCGGAGTGGCCGTGGCCGCCCTTGGGGGCACCGCAGCAGCGGTCGGCACGCTCGCAGCCTCCGAGCAGGTCGGAACTCCGGCGCAGCTCGGCAAGTTCGCGGGCATGCCCGTCGTGTCTGGTGCCGCCGCCGGGCTCGTCGGCGCGACGCTGCTCGGCTTCACCAAGGTGGGCAAGTCGATGCCCGTGCTCAAGTTCCTGGCGGTCCCCGCGGGTATCGGCGGCGCGTTCGCCGGCGCGCAGGTCGGCGCCGGCATCGACCAGTCGCGCAACGGCGATCGCTACGCCAGCTATGTCCGCGACGCCCATGCGGACGTCGACAGGACACGGGACATGTTCCGGGCGGCCGGGGCGAGCGAGGACGCGATCGAGACGGTGCCGCTGTCCTACGATGCTCGCTACTTCAACGCGAGCTTCCATCCCGAGCAGCCGGGGAACGACCAGGCATTCATCAAGATCGGCCGGAGCCCGACGTCGGGCATCCCCCTGCTCAAGGACGTCGTGTCACACGAGTTCGCGCACAAGGTCGTGCATGAGCTGGCGCCCAACCTGGGCTACGACGGTGAGGGCGGCGCGCTCCACGAGTCGCTGGCCGACACCTTCGCTGCGGCGACCGACACCGACGACTGGCTCGTCGGCGAGGACTCCTTCCCACCCGACGGCATCAGGTCGCTCGCCGATCCTGGCCGTGAGGGCCCCGGCGGCGGACAGCCGACCAAGCGCAGCGAGATCGACCCCAACGGCGAGGTGCACCTCAATGCCGGCATCGGCAACAAGGTCGCCTGCCACATCGGCGAGGCGCTCGGCCGCGACACGATGGCACAGCTCTACGTCACCGCCCTCGGTGACCCGAGCCTCGATGCCGATGCCGGCTACGTCGAGCTCGCGTCGGCGCTGCGCAGCGCCGCGGTGCAGAACTTCGGCGCCGCGAGCGAGGAAGCACGCGTCGTCGACGAGGCGTGGAACATCGCCGAGTACGACGCGACGGAGCCCGCCGGACCTGCGCCGACGAGCAACCTGCTCGACGACCCGGGCGCCGGAGCCGCGCGACTGAAGACCCTGGATCCGAACGACGTGCCGGACGTCATCTACTGATCGTGGGTGTGATCAGGCGCTGGCGAGCGTGGCCGCGAGCCGGTCACGGCCGGCGCGTAGTCGCTCGATCGTGCGCGTGCGTCCGAGCTCGTGCATCGACTCCCACAGGCCCGGCGCGATCGTCTGGCCGGTGACCGCGAAGCGCACGGGGCCAAACAGCTTGCCGGGCTTGAGCTCGAGCGCATCGCATGCGCCGCGGAGCGCGGCCTCGAGCGATTCCATTCCGAAGTCGTCGAGCGTCTCGAGCATCGGCACGACGTGCTCCAGCACACGAACGCCGACGTCGCCGGTCTTCTGCAGGCGCGCCCATGCCTCGTCGCTCATCGCGAAGGGCTCGAGCAGGAAGCCGAGGTACGCCGGCACCTCGCCCCATGTCACGCACTTCTCCTGGACGAGCAGCGCGGCCTCGACGCCGGTCAGCGCGAACGCCGCTGCGTGCAGCTCATGGTCGGCGGGCAGCCACTCGTCGCGCCACGCCTCGTAGCCGGCCGCCCAGTCGGCGACTGACATCGCGCGCAGGTGCTCGCCGTTGAGCCACGAGAGCTTGTCGTAGTCGATCGCGGCAGCGGACTTCTTCACGCGCGTGATGTCGAAGTGCTCGATCAGCTCGGCCGTCGACATCACGTTGGTGACGTCATCCTTGGACCAGCCGATCAGCGCGAGCGCGTTGCGCACGGCCTCCGGGGAGTAGCCCGATTCGGCGAGCTGCTCGACGGTGCTGGTGTGGTGGCGCCGCTTGGAGAGCTTCGCTCCATCCGGACCGAGCACCATCGGCAGGTGCGCGAAGGCGGGAACGGCTGCGCCGAGGGCCTCGTAGAGCAGGATCTGCTTCGGCGTGTTCGAGAGGTGGTCGTTGCCGCGGATCACGTGCGTGATCTCCATGGCGGCGTCGTCCACGACGTTGGCGAAGTTGTAGAGCGGCGAGCCGTCGGCGCGTGCGATGACGAAGTCGCCGATCAGCGCGTTCTCGAAGCTCGTGTCACCGAGCACCAGGTCGTGCACGACGGTCGTGCCGGCGTCCGGGATGCGGAAGCGAATGACATGCGCATCGCCTGCGGCAACGCGATTGGCGCGCTCCTCCTCGTCGAGGTTGCGGCAGCGGCCCGTGTAGATGAACGGACGCTTCGCAGCGTCGGCGGCTGCGCGGTCCTCGGCGAGCTGCTCCTTCGTGCAGAAGCACGGGTAGGCGTAGCGATCGACGGGCTCGGCACTCCGATCCATGAGCTTCCCGAGCGCGGCGCCGTAGGTGTCCTGGCGCTGCGACTGGAAGTACGGCGCGAACGGGCCATCGACGCCCGGACCCTCGTCCCAGTCCATGCCGAGCCAGCGGAACACGCGCAGCGCCTGCTCGACGTTCTCCGGCGTGGAGCGCTCCTGGTCGGTGTCCTCGATGCGCAGCACGTAGGTGCCATTGGCGCCGTGATGGCGCGCGAAGAGCCAGTTGTTGAGCGCGGAACGGGCACTGCCGAGGTGGAGTGTGCCGGTAGGACTGGGTGCGAAGCGGACGCGGACGGGTGAAGTCATGCCACCAAGGTTACCGGACGTGCCGCGCCCCCACTTGGCGGCGGCCACTTGACCCTCACGTAGCGGAAGGCGATACCGTATGAAGCGTGCTCCGCGAAACCCCCACATACGTCGCTCTCCTCACGGTCTCCGAGGTCGCCGCACTCGCCGGCGTATCGGTGCGCACCCTGCACCACTACGACGAGATCGGCGTGCTGGCGCCGCTTGCGCGCAGCGAGGCTGGCTATCGCCTCTACTCGCCCGCGGACGTCACGCGGCTGCGCGAGATCCTGACCTGGCGGCGGCTCGACGTTCCGCTGCGGCAGATTCCCCAGCTGCTCGAGGCGACCGGCGCCGACCGGCGCGCGATCCTCGAGGACCAGCGCGCCCGCATCGGCGACCGCATCGACGAGCTGGAGCAGCTCGCCGATGCGCTGGACCGCGCCATCTCGATAACGGAGGCTGACATCGTGGACACGAACCAGGACATCATCGATGCGCTCGGAGGCTTCGATCCCGCCGAGCACGGCGACGAGACGCGCCAGCGCTGGGGCCATACCGATTCCTATCGCGAGTCGGCGCGACGCACGAAGCAGTACACGCCCGAGCAGTGGCGGACGATCCGCGCCGAGGCCGAGGACCTGACCGAGGACCTCGCCGCGCTGTTCGACGAGGGTGTCGACCCGGCGTCCCAGGTCGCGGTCGCCGCATCCGAGGCGTGGCGCCTCCACGTCGGGCGTTGGTTCTATGACCTGACACCCGACATGCAGCGCAACCTCGGTGAGATGTACGTCGAGGATCCACGCTTCACCGCGCACTACGACGGACCCGAAGATGAACGCGCCGGCTTCGCCGCATGGATGCGCGATGCGTTCGCGGCGAACGCCGAGGCCGCGCGCGAGGGCTGAGCGCACCGACGCGGCGCCGCCTCCCGCGACCAGTCGACACATGGGTGCATCATCTAGGATCCGTGCATGTACTTTGGCGCGCACCTCTCCTCCTCCGGCGGCATCCACAAGGCAGTGGAGCGCGCCGTCGACATCGGCGCCGACGCCGTCCAGATCTTCGTCCAGAGCCCGCGCGCGTGGCGGCCGACGGCGCACCCGGCGGAGAACG
>JAOPYV010000122.1 GCA_025964435.1 Thermoleophilia bacterium
AGGAGGCGCGAGGTGTGCGGTCGGGTAGTGAGCATGGGGAGCTGCGACGCGACGCGTCGATGTAGGTGGTATCGGCCAGCACGGGCCAGTTCTTGAGGTATCTCAGCGTGCGAGCGTGGGATCGTCGTCCCACTCGTCGTCCGCACCGTGGTCCTCGTCATCGAGGTAGGTCTTCCACTCCTGGCGGCGTCGCCACCAGAGCAGGAGCGCGGGGCCGACGATCAGCGCCGCGATCACCAACGGGATCCACCATGGGAACACGGTGACGGCTTCGCCCGCGGCTGTGATGCGCTTGGCGTCGTCCGCTCGCAGGCGCACGTCCGGCGAGAAGCGGCCGATCCACGGTACGTCGTCCCAGACGATGCGAATGACGCGCTTGGATCCGCGGAGCACGATCGTGTCCTTGATCGGGATCTTCGTGGCGGAGTTGCCGAAGATGCTGCGAACGTCAAACGTGCCCTGCACGTGCTCGTTGACAGTGCCTCGGTTGTCGAGCGTGAGCTCCCAGACCGCCAGCCGGCGCTTGCCGACGACGAAGCTGTCGCGCACGTCGACGTCGGTGATGCGGACGTCGTGCTTCACAGGGCCGGGCACGGTGAGAAACGCCTGGATCAGGCCCTCGATGTTGAAGACGCCTTCGTTGTCGGCGGTGCCGGGCTCACCTGTGGCGGTCGAGCCGTCCACGACGATGCCGCCCATGTTGGTCCCGACCGGAGCATCGACCGGTGGGTCGATCACGACGTCGAAGCTGACGCGCTCGAACGGTTCGATCAGGATGTCGGTGACCTCCGACTGGAACCAGTCGGCCGCACCGAACTCGCCGTCCTCGACCCTCGATGCCAGCGATTGGGGATTCGAGGCGGCACCGAGGTCAGTCGCGGAGACCGTGACGTCGAGTGCCTCGTCGCCCTCGTTGGTGAGCTGCACGCGAACGACGGTTCGAACCCCTGGCTGGACATCGGACTCGAGGCGGGCGGGGGAGATGGCCAAGCGGCCCGAGGGATTGGCTGGTTCCTCGATCTTGGTGCGCTCGACCTCGGCGGCTGCAACGGTCGGTTGGATCAACCCGATCGTGAACGACGCGGCAACGAGCGCCATGCATGCGAGATGGAGGAGGTGGAAACGGCGGGTCATGTGGTTCGCCTACCCGGAATTGGCTCGGGCGGCACTAGGTGCCGCCCGAGATGAATCGTCGTTGGGATTTGCTGTCAGCGCAGCGTCGTGGTGACGTTGAGCGTACCGGTGTAGTCGCCCGAGCCCTGGCTGGCCGTGCCTGCGCCGTAGCCGCCGAACACGAAGTCACAGGTCGTTCCTGTCGTGTTCGGTGCGGTGCTGTGGCAGAGCTGGGCAGATGCGCCGTTCGCGGGAACGCCGACCCAGATCAAGTCACCGGCAAGCGGTGAGGCATCGGCTGCAGCGACACCCGCGCCGGCAGTCGGAGTACCACCGTCGCCAGCTACCGCACGGAGTGCGATGCCGAACTGGTCAGCTGCGAGGGCACCGGGGGCTGCAGGGCG
Organism: Thermoleophilia bacterium; assembly: GCA_025964435.1. Classification (GTDB taxonomy): domain Bacteria; phylum Actinomycetota; class Thermoleophilia; order Gaiellales; family SKUG01; genus JAGQUL01. Next base: position 1,518 of record JAOPYV010000122.1, read on the forward strand.
ATCCTCGAGGCGTCCTGCTGGGGCCGTGCAGGTTCGGGTGCCTGGACCGGCACCATCGGCGTCGGCGCAGAAGAATGCCTCGATCTGTCCTGCTGCGGTCTCGGCGTTCTCGAACCGAACCTCGGCTCCATTACCACCATTCGAGCTGAAGGTGATCTGGCAACCGTCGGACACGCCGCTCGCATTGGCGAAGGTGGTGCCGATCGTCTCCGACGCACAGCCGGTACCGCCGACTGATCCGTCGACCGTCGGGTTCGTCGTGATGCTCGTTGTCACCGAGCCACCGACACCGATGCTCGATGCAGCGGTGGCACCCGTGATGATCGACGCGCCGGAGGCGGCGAAGGCGGTGATACCGATGACGACGAGCGCGGGAACGAAAGCGATGAGCTTCGTGCGCTTGGTTGTCTTCTGCATGGGAGGATCTCCTGGTGGGGTGCTCGGGGGCAGGCTGCGTTGTACGAAAACGGCAGATTGTTGCTCAAACCGGTTGTCGGCACCACACATGTACCACTTGAGCGATACCTGTCGAATTGCTGAATACCCCCCATAAAGGACCTACTGCAGGTCACAGGAGTGTCTGGAGGGGTCGGCTCAAGCCGGAGCCGTTCGATGCCGACACATGGTGTGATCGCGACGCGCACGCCCCCCACCGTGCTGCACCGAACTCCCGGAAGGACCGCCCTACATGTACGCACGACGCCTGATGTACCTGCCCGCCGCCGCGCTGCTCGCGTGGGGAGTCCTGGCAGCTGCTGGCGTCTTCGTCACCGCTGACTCGCGCGCGGCAAGCTCCGGTTCGACGAGCGTCACCGCACAGGTGTTGCCGAACCTGACGATCGGCGGCGACTGCATCGGCGGCAGCTTCACGACCGCGACGATGAGCGTCTCCGACGCGGCCGTTCCGCTCGCACAGTGCACGGTCACCCAGACGACCAACAACAACGCGGCCGGCACGACGCTCCTCATCCAGAGCACGCGCCCGACCAGCGTCGCCTTCTGCAAGACCGTGGCCGGTAGCGACTGCGCCCTCGCGGCATTCACCGAGTCAGCACTCGCCACATCGCAGGGTGCGACGCTTGCGGACGGCAACTTTGCTGTCCGCGTCAATGGCGCGCCGACCTGCTCGGCGCCGGTCTGGACGAACACCAACTACTACTCGCTGCGACCTGCCAACGTTGCGCCTGGCAATGGTGATCCGATCTGCACGACGGTGCAGGCAACGCCGGGCAGCTACGCCCTCTCCTTCGAGGCGAATCCGCTCGCCAACCAGGAAGCCGGCAACTACATCGCCGCCGCGAACTTCACGGTCGAGGCGGCGTAGAGCTCCCTCGTTCGGCGGGGCGGCGTCGCGGGTAGCCTCTGCTCGATGCATCGCTTCCACGTTTCCGCGCTTCCGCTCGTCGTCCTGCTCCTGGCGTTCGCGTCTGCCACGCTGCCCTCGAACGCCATCGCCGCCAACGGCGAGCGGCTCGTCACGCTCGCCAACTGCAGGGCAGGCGCGCCACATCCCGATGGCTCGCGCCGGCAATCCTTCGAGCGCTCCAAGGAGCTCACGGGTCTGTCGGGCATCCCGCCGCGCGTCGTGATCGATGTGGAGGAGGGGCGACGTCAGCAGGTCTGCTTCGGCTACCAGAACCTGACGTCCGGCACGATCTCGCTCGAGCTCGTGATGAACAACGTCGGGGTCGACGCGAACGGGACTCCGCTCTCCCAGCCGAGCGAGTCCGAGTACGGCGCGGCGGACTGGGTTGCCTTGCCGACCAACGAGTTGCGCGACCTCCGGCCAGGGGAGGTCGCCTGGCTGACGACCGACGTCGACGTGCCGGCCGACGTCGCGCCGGGAAGCTGGTACGCCTCGGTCACCGCGACGCGCTCCTCGGATGCGCCTGGCACCGAGGACGAGGGCAGCCGCGTCGTGCCGGTGCCCGCCGTCACCGTCCAGCTCTTCTTCGACGTGCCGGGCGACGGGACGCGTGGCGGCAACGTCAACAATGCGCGCGCGCCGCGCGTGGTCTGGTGGGACGGGCTCAACATCGACACGCTGCCGGTGCTGGACCGCCTGCGCGGCATCGGCTTCGCCCCGGTGCGCTTCGATTGGCGCAACGGCGGCTCCTACACAGACACGGTGAACGGCACGGTGACGATTTCCAGCTCGCTGAGCGGGAAGGTCGTAGAGCGCATCGAGGTTCCCGAGAAGGTCGTGCTGCGCGACACCGAGCGCGCGTTCGTGGCGAACTGGCAGCGCAACATCCCGATGATCGGTCGGTTCGATGCCGTCATCGAGATGCGCGGCAGCGACGGCACGACCGTCAAGCACGAGCTGCCGGCGATCTGGGTCGTTCCCGCTTGGTGGTATTTCCTCGTGCTGGCCATCGCTCTGGCGACCCCGATCACGTTGCGCAAGCGCTCATCGCGGCGCTACAACGAGCTCGTGGCGCGGGTGGAAGCGGCGGAGGCGCGGGCGGGGGAGAGCGATGTGGATGACTACTCCGAGGATGAGTGGAGCGAGAGGTTCCTAAATCGAGATTGAAGGTTTAGCACGCCTGTGAGACTATCTCTCCTCAAACTAGATTCTGAGGAACTCAATGCTTCGCTTCGCTGCTCTGTTCGCTGTTTTGTTCCTTTCGATTTGTTTTCCGGCAGTTGCCGCGGCGAGCGACGAGGATCCAACTTTCGGGGCGGGCGGCACCGCGGACATCCCAGGCCTCTTTCTCCCCAGTGAGTGGAACGAAATTGTTGTCCTCTCCGATGACAGCGTCGCGACGGCATTCTTCTCCCGCCCCACCTTTGGTAACTACGCTCTGAATCTGGTCATTACGAGTCCAGATGGCGTCATTACTGCGGAGATGCGGGATTGGTTCGCGGACATGCCCGTTATCAGCGGCGCGGGCATGGCTAGAGACTCGCAAGATCGAGTCGTCGTTGCTCTTTGGGGCTACTCGAATCCCTCTACGCATCTCACTATCGCTAGATTCTTGCCGAATGGTGCTTTGGATCCGACATTTGGCGCCGGGGGCTACACACAGCGAACAGGACTGGCTGGCTCGGCCGCTCAATTCCTTGGTGAGGACGTAGCCGTTGGTCCAAGCGATGCCGTATATGTGCTTGGCCAGGATAACGTCGGGCGCGGCCTAGTGCGTAAGTTTGATTCGAACGGGGCCGATGACAACGCATTCGGCCTCGGAGGTACTGCGGTCGTCGTCACACCTGCGCCTGGTGTGGCCACTTCTGTCACGAAGCTTGTCATTACTGCGGACGGGTCTTCATTCTTGGCCGGATCGATTGATCCCACAGGGGCCGTGAGTCGCTCGGTGGTCGTCGCTCAGCTCTCACCAAGTGGGGTCCGCAACTCAAGTTTCGGCACGACCGGCGATGGATTCGCTCATGTCCCTCACGACAGTTCCGCGCCGGAGGGCCTGCGCGACATTCTGCTGCTGACCGATGGCCGGCTTGCAGTGGGCGGATCAAGAGGGACCTCCGGCTTCGTCAGCGTCTTTCATCAAACCGGAAATCTCGACACGGGTTTCGGCACTGGTGGCGTATCTGTCGCAGCCAATGAATTCTATTCAATCGCTGAGCGACGCGGGGTGCTTTACGGCGTCAGCGGTGGAGGTTCCTTCTCTGTAACGGCGTTCGGTGCTCAGGCGGGGACGCCAAGGAGGGTATTCGTCGGCGGGGCGTCCGCCACCCCCGCAATAACCGGGGGGCAACGAGCGGTTGCGGTTCAGTCGACCGGGAAGCCTGTGTATGTCCAGAAAAGCAGCTCCACTTCCATGAGCCTGGTTCGGCTCGCACCGGACCTTATTCCTCCTGCCGTCACATTGACATCACCTGTAGATGGGGCGGTGTTCACGTCCGGTCAAGCTGTTGTCGCCACCTATAGCTGCGCCGATAGCGGAGTCGGAATGACTTCCTGCGTTGGATCAAGGCCGAACGGGGGCGTGGTCGACACCAACGTCGCCGGCATGTACCAGTTTGTGGTGACCGGTACGGACGTGGGTGGCAACGAGACCAAAGTGAGCCATGCGTACACCGTGCTTCCAGCGGATACGACGCGGCCGGAGATCACCATCGTTTCTCCAAGCGAGGGCGCGACCTTCCGCGTGGGGCAGGACGTTGTAGCCGACTTCAGTTGTTCCGACGATGGCGGCTCGGGACTGGTGTCATGCGTTGGCACCACCGCCCGGGGGGAGCTGATCAGCACGTCCGTGCCGGGCGTCCAGTTCTTTAACGTGACGGCCCTCGACGGTGCAGGGAACACGCGCACGACCACGCACGCATACACCGTCGTGGCCGACGTCCTCGCGCCGACTGTCTCGCTCTCGATGCCGTCGGACGGAGCTGAGTACCTGATCGGGTCGCTGGTGGTGGCTACTTTCTCCTGTGCTGAAGAGGCTGGTGGCAGTGGATTGGTGTCGTGTACAGGCACAGTCCCAAACGGGACGGTGATCGATACGTCAGTGCCTGGTACCTACTCCGTGACTGTGACCGCGATGGACGTGGCCGGAAACTCGACGACCCTCACTCATTCATACATCGTCCATGCCGACAGGACTGCGCCCATCATCTCGTTGTCCACGCCGGGTGCCAGCGCGGCGTTCGCCGTAGGGGAACATGTCGTCGCGGCGTACTCGTGTTCGGATGAACCGGGTGGAAGTGGACTGGCTTCCTGTACTGGCACGGCCGTGACCAGCGCAGTGATCGACACGTCGGTAGCAGGCGTCTTCTTGTTCACCGTTGACGCGATCGACAACTCTGGGAACGCGGTGTCAACGACACATTCCTACTCGGTAGTCGCGCCGCCGGAGACCACGATCTCTCCGTCTCTGCCGGGGACCTACCTGCTGTCCTCGAACGTAGCCGGTTCGACCTTCGAGTGCCGAATCGACGGGGGTTCGTGGTTCGGATGTCCGTCGACATTCAATCTGGGGGTGCTCACGATCGGCGCACGTACGATCGAGGCCCGAGCCGTAAGTCCCCAAGGAATCAGTGATCCGACGCCGGCTGAACGTCGTATCAACCCGGGGCAGTGCTTTGCGCTCCACTGGCGACATACGTTGTGTATTCGGAGCATTCACCACCAGAGCGGGGCGGCGGCATCTCAGGCGGAAAGCCCGTGATGTTCAGGGCTGTCGAGCGGCGACCGGGGAAGAACGCACTCGATCGATCCTAGCGTCAAACAATGCCCACAAATTTGGCATATCAACCTCAATAATCTGCAAACAACTGCCGATACGTGTCACTCGTGGCTATCGACCTCTTCGGCTCACTTCGTTCTACCGCGCTCGTCGCGCT
>JAOPYV010000207.1 GCA_025964435.1 Thermoleophilia bacterium
ATGCCCATCGCCTCGAGCGCGAGCACGGCCTGCTTGCGCACGTCGCCCTTCGCATCGAGCGTGGTCAGGTCGAAGTAGCCGCCACGGTCGAGCGTCTTGAGCTGCGGGGTCTCGTCCTCGAAGAGGAAGAACTCGAGCTCGGGGCCGACGTTGACGGTGTCATAGCCCATGTCGGCGGCGCGCTTGAGCGCCTTGCGCAGGATCCAGCGCGGGTCACCCTCGTAGGGCTCGAGCGTGCCGGGAACCAGCACGTCGCAGATCATGCGAGCGACCTTGTGGCCGTCGGCGACTTCCCACGGCATCACGGAGAAGGTGTCGGGGTCGGGCATGGCGACCATGTCCGACTCCTCGATGCGGTTGAAGCCGGTGATCGAGGAGCCGTCGAAGCCCATGCCGTTGGTCATCGCGTGCTTGAGCTCACCAACGGGGATCTCGAAGCTCTTCACGTTGCCCATGATGTCGTTGAACCAGAGGCGGACGAAGGTGACCTCCGAGTCCTTGGCTGCCTTGAGGACATCCTCGATCGACGTCTTGGATGCGTGGGTGGGGTTCGCCATGGTCTCGGTCATGTACCTTTCTCCGGTTGCTCGCTGGTTCGCGCTTCCCCACCACGCTACCCAGCGCCGGCGCGAAAGGCATTGGCCGATCGTCCAAGATTCGGCGACGCGTCAGGACGGGCCGTGGCGCTCCTGCAGCACGCGTCGCGCGCGCAACCCGAGCGCGAGGCGCTCGCGGTCGGCGGAGCTCGCCGAATCCAGCCCGGTCAGCTCACGCACGCGGTCGAGGCGATAGCGCACGGTGTGGCGGTGGGCGAAGAGCTTGGCGGCTGCGACCGAGACGGAGGCGTCGCAGGCGAGCCAGGTGGCAAGCGTCTCGACGAGGCTGGTCGCGTACTGCTGGTCGTAGCGCTCGAGCGGCTCGATCGTCTCGGCGTGGATGCGGCGCGCCTCCTCCAGGTCGCCGGCCAGGAGGCGGTCGGCCGGGTGCAGGCCGGCGGCTTCGATGGCAGCGTCGGATCCCGGCGCGGGCGTGGGATGCTGCAGCGCGAGCGGGTCAGCGTCGAGCACGCCGCCGGCGACGACGTGGACGGTGGCGAGTGCGAGCCGGCGCACGACGGCGCCGCGCTCGGTGAGCAGGTAACGGTGGCGCACCGGGCGCACGCTGTACTGCTCCGTGCGCAGCAACCCTTCGTCCTGGAGCAGGCGCAGGCGCTCGGTCAGCACGCGGCGGGAGAGGCCGGGCTCGTGGGCGAGGTCACTGAAGCGCGAGCCATCGCGCTCATCGACGGCCAGCACGATCCAGAGCGCCCAGTGATCCGCCAGCACACGAAGGGCGCGGAGGCGACCGGCGCCGAGCGGGTGGGCGCGCGGCGATGAGGTTGCTGACGGTTTCATATTGGAACTCACGATGTCCACTGTAGCATTTCGACTCGTGACGAATGTTCCTGCCACCCAGATCCCCGAGCAGTCGCACTGGCGCTTCGTCGCCAGCACGCTCGCGCTCGCCGTCGTGCTACTCGCGGCCGTGGCCGGCTTCAACGCCTGGATGGATACGACCGGCACGCTCGGCACCGGTCAGGTCGACCCGATCGCAGCGCTCCCGCGCGACCGCGCCGCCAAGGTCACGCTCGTCGAGCGCGTCGACTCCCCCGAGCTCGTCGTGCTCGGCTCATCACGCGCCAAGCGACTCGACCCGCGCGAGCTCGGGCCCGCCGGCGCGCGCGGCGTCAACGCCGCGGCCGTCGGCGCAGACCTGCTCGAGGCACGCGTGCTGACGCGCTGGTTGGCCGACCGCGTCTCGGGCGAGCGACCCTTCCCCCACCTCGTCGTCGGCGTCGACGTCGAGCAGTTCCGCAGCAGCTCCCTGCGCGAGTCGGGGATGCTCGCCGTGCCGGAGGTTGCCGACGTGGCACGCGAGGAGGCGCGCGCCGATGGCGACGGCGACGCACCGCTGCTGCCGCTGCTCGATGACCTGCTCCTGACGTGGAGCGCGACCCGCACCTCGATCGCCGCCGCCTTCGAGCGCGAGCAGCTCGAGCGCGAGGCAGCGCGCGCCGCCGAGGACCCGAACGAGATCACCCGCACCCAGCCCGTCGACCTGTTCGACGGACACGGGCTGCTGCGCAGCGACGCGCGCTTCGCCAAGGCCTCCGTGCGCACGGCCGTTGCCGCGCAGCTGCCGCGTGAGCTGACCGTGACCGTCTCCGACTACCAGGGCCGCTATCGCGGCTTCGGCGCCGAGCCCAGCGCGGACGCCTTCGCCGACTTCCGGGCGATGATCGAGATCGCGCGCGAGCAGGGCGACACGCCGCTCATCTACCTGACCCCGATGCACCCGAGCGTGCAGGCTGCGCTGCGCCCGCTGCAGCGCGAGGCGCGCCGCCAGGCCGTGCTCGAGTTCCTCCGGAGCGAGGAGGCGAAGGGTGGCTTCCGCTTCGTCGATTGCTCGCTCGACTGCGTCGGCGATGATCCGCTGCTGTGGTCCGACGGCGTGCACCTGACACCTGCGGGAGCCCGCGTGCTCGCGCGCGAGCTGCGAACGCGGGTCGCGTAGCGTCGGAAGACGCGATAGGTTCGGACCGTTCGGGATTCCGCCCGGACGCCACGACGAACCGCGCAAGGACCCCAGCATGGCCGCAGCCACCGAATCCGCCTCTTCCCGCAATGCCGTCCTCGACGTCGAGGTGCCCCGCGGCCTCAAGGGCGTGAAGGTCGCACAGACCGAGATCGGTAACGTGCGCGGCGCCGAAGGCTTCTTCCACTACCGCCAGTACGACGCGACCGAGCTCGCGAAGCTGCGCACCCTCGAGGACATCTGGGTGCTCATGCACGAGGGCGAGCTGCCGGCCGACCAGGCTGCGAGCGACGCCTTCCGCGCCCGCGCCGGCGCCCTGCGCGTCGCCGCCTTCGAGCAGGTCTCCCAGCTCGTGCCCGGCCTGCTGGCCGGCGCCGACCTGAGCCGCGTCGACGTGCTCGCCACGCTGCGCGCGCTGATCGCCGCCGTTGGCGCACGTGAGGGCTGGAAGCCGTGGCTCGACCTGAGCTCCGATGAGATCAAGGACCAGTGCAGCCGCGCCGTCGCGCTGACCGCCGTCGGCGTCGCCGCGATCTACCGCGTCAAGCACGGCCGCGAGATGGTCGCGCCTGACGCGACGCTGCCGCACGCGACCGACTACCTGCGCATGGTGACCGGCGAGCTGCCGAGCGCCGACAAGGCCGCCGCGCTCGAGAAGTACCTCGACCTGACGGTCGACCACGGCTTCAACGCCTCGACCTTCACCGCACGCGTCGTCGCCTCAACGGGCGCTGATGTGTCGAGCGCCGTCGTCGCGGCGATCGGCTCGCTCTCGGGCCCGCTGCACGGTGGCGCACCGAGCCGCGCGCTCGCGATGGTCGATGAGATCGGCACGAAGGAGAACGCCGAGCCGTTCATCCGCGCGATGTTCGCGCGCGGCGAGCGCCTCATGGGCTTCGGCCATCCCGTCTACACGACGATGGACCCGCGCTCGGTCATGCTCGGCGGCATCGCCGACACGCTCGGCGGCGACCAGATCGAGCTGGCCCGCCACGTCGAGCAGACGAGCCTCGACCTGCTCGAGGAAGTGAAGCCGGGCCGCGGCCTCAAGACCAACGTCGAGTTCTACGCAGCGCTCGTGATGCGCAGCGCGGGCATTCCAGACGAGCTCTTCACGCCGACCTTCGCCGTCAGCCGCGTCATTGGCTGGACCGCGAACATCCGCGAGCAGGTCGAGAACGACAACCGCATCTTCCGCCCGAGCGCCGAGTACGTGGGCCCCGAGGCCCCGCAGACCGTTCCGACGATCTGACGCAACCGCCACCCGGACGTCCCCGGCGGTCCTGAACCCGATTCCTATCCGCCGGGTGTGGCGGTTCAGTCACGTATATGTAGAGCCACCCGCCACACTCCGGCACGCTCGACAGAGGTGTGGCGGCTGAATCGCGCATACGTGTAGTCAGCCGCCACACCTGCGGCGGCGACTTCAGGCGGCTGTCAGGCGCCGAGCGCCACGCCGGTAGAGCGGCGATCATCTTCCAGGTAGCGCGCCAGCCGGCGCGGCGTCAGCTGGACGCCACCGGTCGGGCTTGCCGCGTCCTGGAGCACGAAGCGTGCCGAGCCGAAGTCGAAGCGCAGGATGGCCACGATCGGGGGTGCCTCGGTGGCGGCGACCTTCGCGAAGGGGCCCGTGACGGGCGTGGTCCCTCCCTCGAAGACCGTGATGCCATCGGCAACCTCGACCTGCTCGCGCCGCACGAGCACGGCATGGCCGCGTCGCACTGCATCCGTGATCTCGGTGAAGCCCTCGACCATGTACGGACGTGCGCCATGCGCTCGTGCGTTACCGGCGATCTCTTCCCACCACGGTGTCTCGTCCATGTCCGAGGTGGTTCCTCGCCGTCCAAATCGCTGCGATCGTCCCATCGCGTGTCCTTCTCGAGCAGTCGTCGGAGCTGCTCCACACAGGGGAGGAGCTCCATACCAATGCTTCGTTCCGTGCACCGGCGACGTTGCACCCGGAAGGGGCCAATGGCTCAGACGGCGTCGCGGATCTCCGGGCTCAGCTCGGGGAAGGTGGCGAGGAACTCGCGGCGCTCGGTCTTGAGGCGCTCGACCCACTCCGCGTACTCCTGCTCACGACCAAGCTCGGCGTAGAGCTCCTTCGGGCGCAGGATGCCGTGGTCGGCCTCGTCGATGCCGGGCACGCTGGCCGCGACCTCGTAGCCGAAGTCCTCGTCGCGCTGCCACTCGATCGTGCCCTCGGCGATCGCCTTGACGATGGCCGAGGAGTGCGGGATGCGGACCTTGAGTGAGCCGTCGACGTCTTCCTTGCCACCGACGCGGCCGGTGTTGAGGACGTAGACCTCGAGCGGATTGGTGTGCATCAGCTCGAGGAAGCGGTTGCCCTGGAGGCCGTGCGGCATCGGGAAGAACGGGTTGGTGCCGGGCACGCGCAGGAACTTGCCCTGCTCGCTGGCGCCACCGGCGCTCGTGCCGGTCGTCTCACCGAGCTGGAAGAAGGCAGCCGCCTGAGCGGGCGTCAGCTTCGAGACGGCGGGGATGACGTTGTCGTTCTTGTTCAGGATGAGCAGGATGTTCGCGTCGTGGATCTCGCGAGCATCGGCGGCGTCGATCGTGCTGAAGGAGAAGGTCGAGCGGCCGTTCTGCGTGTAGCCCGTGTCGAAGAAGTCGACGGAGCCGTCTTCGGCGACCGAGACGTTCTCCATGTACGCCTCGGGACGCGTCGTGGCGCCGTGGATCGTCGGCTCGTCCTCGGCGCTCAGCGCGAAGGTCTTGGCGAAGCAGCCAGCCTCGGTGGCGGAGACGTCGCCGTTGGGCCACCACGCGAGGAAGTCGTCCTGGACCGGCAGCGAGCCGTTCTGCTTGGTGAAGGTGGTGGTCGTCTTGCCGGTGCCGGAGAGGCCGACGATCATCGCGACCCGGTTGCCGTTCGGCGTGGGGATGACCTTCGCGCCCGCGTGCAGCGGGATGCCACCGCGGTCGTAGACCAGCTGGTTCCACTGGCGCAGGTTGCCCTTCTTCGACTCACCGAAGTAGTCGGAGTTGAAGACGCGCGTGATGCCGTTCTCGAGGTCGGTGGCGATCAGGCGATCGTCGGGGAAGCCCGGGGCGGTGAGGTTGGGCGTATAGATGACGGTCAGGATCTGGCCATCGACGTCGCCGAGCTCGCCGGGCTCGAAGAAGAGCTGCTGCTGCATGCCGGCGATGTTCGCGTTGGCTGCCTCGACGTAGAGCCGTGCGGGCACGCGGTACTTGGGATCGTTGCCGATCCAGCCCTCCACCAGCACCATGTCCTGCTGGGCGATGTAGGCGTCCTGGCGCGCGGCCTGCGCCGTGAAGTCGGCGCGCGACATCACCTGGTGCGTGCCGATCGGCTGCTCGGAGACGAGGAAGGTGCTGAGCTTGGAGCGGGACACGACCTTGGTCCGCACGTTCAGGTTCCCGAACTCCGTGACCTGCGCATTGGGCATGCGCTCGGCGAGCTCCCGGAGCGTCTCCGCGGAGGGATTCACGTGGACGTGCTGCGCGGCGGGCAGGCCTGCGACGAGGACTTCATTCATGGTCGTTGGCTCCGGTGGTAGTGGGAACCGTTGCATCCTAGACCAACGACAACTTTCAGCAGGGTTCGAGGACCGCCGGGAGGAGTGGTCGACAGGGCGACGAATACCTGACCACGGCGACCTCGCCGGTGCGCAGGTCGGGCAACCAGCGCACCACGTCCAGACCGCAGGTCGACCGCTTCCTTTGGGGGCAAAGGGGCGTTGGGGCTCGTCGCACACGTGCGGCGGGCCCCAACTTCTTCCCCGCCCGAGCCGGGCTACTTGCTGGTGATCTCGATGTCGCGCTCGCGGCCGAAGCTCTCGAGGTCCTGCAGGTCGAGCGCGCCCTGTTCCCGGTGCACGAGCCCATCGCAGCCATCGACCTCGAGCGGGCCGTCGTACTGCTCGGTCCAGTCGACCAGCGTGTAGCGCGGCAGGCCGTGGTTGGTGAGGTAGGTGCCGACGGCGACGCGGACGCGGCGGTTCGCGCCGTCCTCGTTGACGCGCACGACGGCGGCCGACAGGCCGGGGCGCACGATCTTCTCGGTCGAGGCGCCGCCGGTCGATTCGAGCCGGACCTCGCGACGCTCGCCCGCCTCGATCGGCAGCGGCACGTTGCAGCTGCGCGGGATGTCGCGCGGGCGTGCGAAGACGCGACCGACCTCGATGTCGGTGCCGGAGGAGTTGGTGACGGCGAGCGAGCCCTCGAGCCGCACGGAGCGGACGATCCGGCTGAAGCCGTCGGCCGAGCCACGCAGCTCCTCGATCGGCACGGGTGGGTCGTTGTCGGCCCCATCGCGGTCGGGATCGACGGGACCCAGGCTGGACGGGGCCGCGATGCCGACGCCAGCACCGAAGGAGCCCTCGACGACGACCTCGAACTCGCCGAACAGGCGGCTGGCACCGAAGGTCAGCGACGCATCCCGCTCGTTGGTGACGCGGCGCACGCCGCCAGCGACGCCACCGCTGCCGCCACTGCGACCTTCCTCGTTCTCGCGGCTCCACGCCCCGGAGGTGCCGAGCGACGTCGCATCCTCCGGCGCCAGCACGAGGCCGACGTCGCGCAGGTGGACGAGCAGGACGCTGGATGCCGACTGCAGGTCGACCTCGAAGCACTGGACGCCGAGTAGCGGCGGCTTCTCCTGCTGGGTCGGGTCCGAGTCGATGTGCAGCAGCTGGGTGTCGACGGCGGGCTCGCCGGCACGGGTGGCGGAGGCGTCGACGTCGATCGGGCTGCGGACTGCGGCAACGTCGGCAGGCGTGCAGCCTTCACCGAGCCGCGGCTCGTCGGGGTCGCACGGGGGTGCGACATCGGTGACGTCCGCCTTGGCGCTGCAGTCGGGCACGTCGTCGGCGGGCAGCAGCCGGCCGGCGGGGCGATCTGCCGGCACGCGGGAGGTCTCGACGGGGGTGTGCTGGCGCGCCGTGCGCAGGTCGGCGGTGCGGCGTGGCCCCGACGTGTCGGCTGCCGGATCCGTGTCGCCCTCGGCGGCCGATTCATCGGCGGCCACGCGCTCGGGGCTGCTCGAGGTCGCGCTCAGCGCCGCTTGGCGCAGCTGCTCGATGTCGACGGCGGTGTCGCGGGTGACCTTGGCATCCTTCGACCGGTTCAGGAAGCCACGTGCCTGGTAGGCGTCGAAGGTCGACTGCTCCACGTAGCTCACGGGAGGATCGCTCGCGAGCGGCGAGCCGGGCAGGATCAGCTGGGAGTAGGCCTCGCCGGAGATCGACTCGCGCGAGCGGCTCGGGTCGACGCCGGCGAGCTCGTCGGCATCGGCGTAGCCGCCACGGGCTCGCTCCCCGTCGATCACGAAGGCGAGCCAGGGATCGCCGGCGGCGATCAGCGTGGCGCCCTGCTTCGAGCTCGCCGCCTCGACCTCCGCGAGCTGCGGCGCATGCACCATGCGTGAGCCGGTCACGGCCGTGGCCGAGAGCGAGAGCACGACGAAGGAGACGACCACGAGCGCCGGGAAGACGCGTGCGATGCGGCGCACGGGCGTATCGACGCCCTCGGAGGTCTCGCGTGCGAGCGAGACGCCACGCACGGCCAGCGAGGCGAGCAGCGGCGAGCACGCCAGCAGCACGAACTCGATCAGGCGGATACCGGCGGAGCGGTCGACGAAGGCAACGGCCAGGCCGACGGCGAATGCCACGATCGCGCCCGCCATGACGCCGAGCTCACGGCGCTCATTGCGGATCACGGCCTCGATGCCCGCGACGAGCAGCAGCACCGGACCAATCAGCCAGAAGAGCGTCTCGAGCGTGCCGGCCGGGCCAGCGGTCGAGAGGTCGGTGTCGAGCCAGGTGAAGGGCCAGGAGCGGACGGCGTCGAGCAGGTTGTCGTGCAGCCGCGGCCAGGCGAGCAGGCTGCCACTGCCGCTGCCCAGCGTCGTGATGATCGACGTCGCACCGAGGATCGCCGCCGCTGCGGTGACGATCAGCGTGCGCCAGCGCGGCACCGGTGCGTCGTGCTGGGAAAGGTGCTCGTACGTGTGCGTGCGCAGGAACATCCACGCCAGGCCGGTCGTGACGAGCGGCAGGAGCGCCAGCGCACCTGCGGTCGAGACCGCTGCCGCGCCGAAGAGCACGGCGAGCGCCCACCAGCCGCGGTCGCGTCGGGTGACGAGCAGCGAGAAGGCGCCAGCGATGAGGAAGGGGATCGACGCGACGGCGGCGCCGGCGCCATTCGCCACGGCCAGGAAGGCGTACGGCGTCAGCACCCCGAGCGGCACGAGCACGATCAGGCCGAGGGTTCCCACGCCGCGAGCACGGGCGAAGGCGAAGAGCGGCAGCGTCGTGAAGAGCGCGAGCAGGCCACTGATGACCGAGTGCAGACCGTAGCCGGACCACTCCACGTCAGCGTCGTCGCCGGCGTCGCCGCCGCCGATCGCCACGGTCAGCGCCGCGAACTGCTCGAAGCCGATCGGTCGGTCCGATGCCGTGGCGGCAGCGTCGCGCGCGACCTCCAGGTCACCAGCGGGGCCCTTGGCGGCGGCGTCGATCGCCGCGACCTCCTCCACCGGGTTCGCTGCAGTTCCGTAGCCGAGCGGGCCCTCACCGTGGTCACCGAAGACGGGCAGCTGGATGAGCAGCATCGCGAAGAGCACGAGCATCGTCGAGCCGATCAGCTCGCGTGAGCGCCAGGGGATGGCGAGCCGCCAGATCGCGAGGACGCTGCCGAGCGTGGCCACGACGAAGACCCACGGCACCCACGATTCGCCGGCGTCGTAGCCCATTCGCCCCAGCGTCGCGAGCACGAGGAAGGCGGTCGCCACGCCGGTCACTGGCGCAATCGGCAGCGCACGGACGCAGGCGCCATCGCCCAACACCAGCCAGTGCAGGACGAGGCCGATCGGAACGAAGAGCAGGCCCCAAAGCAGGAGCACGGAAAGTGCAATATCCATCGGCAGGCCCCTACCCATCGCCGGGGCATCCCATCCGTCGTCGGATGATCGAACCGGTTCCGTTTCTGGAACCCCGGGTAATCTCGCTGTCCGGACACCGACCTGTCGCCGGACAGGCGCTGATCCGGTTCGAACTCTTGAGGGGGAGTCGAGCTGCCGTCACACCGCACAGCCAGCGTGAGTGCTGCGTCCTGGGTCGATGACCCACGGCGTCGGCGACGCGGCGCGGCCGCGGCGCCGACCAGCCCGCTGCCCGCGGCACCCGCCGTGCAGCCCGTACCGGGGACGGAAGCGGCGCGCACGGCCGCCAAGCGGACGGAAGCTGCGAAGTCCGGTGCCACCCGCCCACACGAGCTGCTCGACCCCGATCCTGCATCGCGTCCACGCGCTCCGCGGGGCGGCATGATCCGCGGGATGTCGCCGGATGAGCACGCCGACCGCATCGCCGCATCGCTGCTGCGCGGGCGCGGACCGATCCTGCTGTGCGTGCCCGGCACGGTCGCGGACCTCTACGACAACGGCATGTACGCCGCTGCGCGCGCCTTCATCAAGCAGACGAAGGGTCCCGTCTCGATCAGCGCGATTGCCTATCCCAACGGCGTGTTCGACGTGGTCAAGCGCGTCCTGCGCATCGATACCAAGCTTGAGACGAACGTGCTGGCGCTCGTGCTGAAGCGCCTCATTGCCGCGAACACCGGTCGCGCCATCCTGCTCGCCGGCGAGAGCCAGGGCTCGTGGTACATCGCCGACACGCTGCGCGCCGCACCAGAGCTCGCGGCGGCCGTGACGCGCGTCGCGCTGGTCTCCAAGCCCGGCTTCGTCGGCATGCCGGCCACCGTCGGGGCGGCACGCCAGGGCGCGGCGATGCTGCCGGGCACCGACCCCGGCCACACCGGCGTGATCCAGTGGCGCCATACCGACGACATCGTGCCGAGCCTCTTCGCCGGAATCAGCCGCAAGACGCCGATGGGCTACATCGAGGCGATCTCGGGGTGGATCGCGACCAAGACCTTCAGCTACCGCCCGCACCACTACGAGATGCATGGCGACGACATCGCGAGCTGGCTGCTGGACGGCGTTCGGCCTACCGATTCCGTCCACGACAGCCACGTCCACGCACCCAAGGAACGAGCGGCATGAGGCGCGGCGGTCACGAGTCCTGACCCATGCGATCCGGGGCCGGCGGCCACCGGGGGCGGCGAGAGTGCGACGGCGTTGGGGGACGAACGGCGCTCGCAGGCGTGAACCCGTTTGCTACGCGGCCACCAGGCCCCGGATCGATGCTCGGATGAGGCATTCGACCAGACGCTCTGCCTGCGGGTTACCTGCGATGACGCGTGGGAAGAAGCAGAAGGTTAGGAAACGGTTTCAGAAAGGTCTTGTTCGTGCCGATACCCGTCTCAGTGCGGAGCCGGGGGGCTTCGCGCGGTTTCGGTACCGGATGCACGGTCCTTGGGGGACACACGATGGGCGCACGACGACGAATGCTTGGACGAACGCTGGCGATGGCCGCGGTCCTCGCCACGATGGCACTGGTGGGAAGCGCAGGCGCCCAGGCCGCGACGCTCAAGGCCACCGGCAGCGGCTTCAGCTACAACGGAACCGCGTCTGACAGCGACCTGACGATCGCGGTCGCGGGCACCAGCCTCGTCTTCACCGATGCGGGCGAGACCAGCTTCACACGTGCGTTGCCCGCTGGCTGCAGCGCGGTCGCAGTGGAAGCGGGCATCTCCGCCACCTGCAGCGCCCCGGGTGCACGCACCATCGTGCTCAACCTCGACGCCGGCGACGACTGGGTCTACGCGGCCGACCTGCCGCGGCGCATCTCCCTGGTCGCCGACCTCGGCCATGGCATGAACGTCATGGAATCGGGCGCCGGTGCGGACATCATCTCCGCCGGCTCGGGTGCTGACACGCTGTACGGCGGCCCCGGCAACGACGTCGTGTCCGGCGGTGGCGGCTTCGACTACGTCCGCGGCAACGGCGGCAACGACGTGCTCTCGGGCGGAACCGACTTCGACTTCGTGCTCGGCGATGGCGGCACTGACGTGATCAGCGGCGGCGCTTCGTTCGACTACCTGTTCGGTGGCGGCGGCAATGACGTCATCGACGGCGGTGCCGACTTCGACACGATCCGCGGCGGCGGCGGCGACGACCGGATCAGCGGCGGCCCCGGCGACGACGAGATCTACGGCGGCAAGGGCCAGGACAACATGGACGGCGGCGCCGGCGACGACCTGCTGCGTGCCCGTGACGGCGAGAGCGACACGATCAACTGCGGCGGCGGCACGGACATTGCCCGCGTCGATGCCGGTGAGATCGACCAGGCCAAGCGCTCCTGCGAGACCGTGAAGCAGGTCGACGCGACCACCGCCGAGCCCGAGGACGAGGACGGCGTCGAGACCGACGACGGCGACGGCGACGACACCGCCCGCGCAGCCAATGCGGAGAAGCGCCAGCTGCGCGCCCATCGCACCCTGCGCTAGGGAATCACCGGCGGCCACGACCCGTCACCGGCGTCACGACCACAGCGCGACGAGCGCACACACCACGCTTCCACCTCGTGCCCAGGGCCTCACGGTTCTGGGCACGAGTGCGTCACGGGACTGACGTCGTCAGATCGGGTTGGTCCTCCAACTCGGACGTGAGGAACATGAGTGCGCATATTGGGTCCTCATGCTCCTCACGTCCGGCTCGAGCCCTCACTGCACGGGTCCCCCCCGGCTGTACAGCGCGGACGTGTCGAACATGAGCATCCAATAGGAGACATGAGGTGCGACACGTCGCGTCGTGGGCTGGGCGCCGCGGCTAGGTGGCGTCGCCTAGGTGGCGGCGCTGAGGAGGCGGCGCTGAGGAGGCGCGGCGTCAGGTGGCGGAGTTCCACTGACCGCGGACGATGAGCGCCTCGACGATCTGGACGGCGTTCGTCGCGGCGCCCTTGCGCAGGTTGTCGGCGACGATGAACAGGGCGATGCCGCGGTTGTCGGGCATCGTCGGGTCCTGGCGGACGCGGCCGACGAAGACCTCGTCCTTGCCCGCGGCGGCGCGCGCCATCGGGTAGCGGCCGGCGGCCGGGTCGTCGACGAGCTCGAGGCCGGGCGACGCGGCGAGCAGCTCGCGCACGTCGCTGGCAGTGGCGCCGCGCTGCAGCTCGAGGTGCACGACCTCGGAGTGGCCGATGAAGACGGGCACGCGCGTGCAGGTGGCGACGAGGCGCAGGTCGGGCTCGCCAAGGATCTTGCGGCTCTCGTTGACGAGCTTGAGCTCTTCCTTCGTGAAGTCGCCGTCGGCGAAGTCGTCGCACTGCGGCAGCACGTTGAAGGCGATCTCGTGGGGATAGATCTCCGGCGGCTCGGCGGCGACGCCCATCACGACGCGGCTCTGGTGCTCGAGCTCCTGCATCGCGGCGCGGCCGGTGCCCGAGGTCGACTGCATCGTCGTGACGGACACGCGGTCGAGGCCGTAGGCATCGTGCAGCGGCTTGAGCGCGACCATCAGCTGGATCGTCGAGCAGTTCGGGTTGGCGACGATGCCGCGCGGGATGTCAGCCAACGCGTCGGCGTTGACCTCCGGCACGACGAGCGGCACCTGCGGGTGCAGCCGGAAGGCGCTCGAGTTGTCGACGACGATCGCGCCGGCGGAGGTGAACTGCTCGGCGTGGCGGACCGAGCGTGCGGCGCCCGCGCTGAAGAGCGCGACGTCGATGCCCGACAGGTCGAGGTCGGGATCGGAGAGATCCTCGACGAGCGCGCTCTGGGCGCCGCACATGACGGTCTTGCCGGCGCTGCGCGAGGAGGCGAAGGCGCGCAGCTGGGCGATCGGGATGCCGCGCTCGGCAAGCACCTCGAGCAGCGTGCTGCCGACGTTGCCGGTCGCGCCGACGATGGCGATCGTCAGCGGGCGCACGCCGTGCTCGATCGAGGCGACTGCGGAGGGGGTGGCTTCGGTGTCGGTCATGAGGTCGTTCCTGCGTGGCCATGGTCGCGCAGCTCGGAGGTTGCGGCGAGGTCGAAGGCGGCGTGGAGGCAGCGCACGGCCGTCTCGACCTGCTCCTCCGGGATGACGCAGCTGATCTTGATCGGCGACGTCGAGATCATCTGCATGTTGATGCCGTCGTCTGCGAGCGAGGCGAACATCTTCGCGGCGATGCCGGGATGGGTCTTCATGCCTGCGCCCACGAGCGACACGATGCCGACGCCCTGGTCGCAGCGCCACATCGCGGCGCCGACCTGCTCGACGATCCGATCGAGCACGGGGCCCGCCTTCTCCACGTCACCCGAGGGCAACGTGAAGGCGACGTCAGTGACGCCGTTGACGGCAGGCGTCTGCAGGATCATGTCGACGTTGATACCGAGCTCGGCGCAGGCGCCGAAGATCGTGGCGGCGCTGCCTGGGCGGTCGGGCACTTCCCCGACGGTGATGCGGGCCTGGGCGGCGTCGTGCGTGACGCCGCTGATGATGGCATTTTCCATACGTTCGTCAGCCTTTCCGATCCAGGTTCCGGGCTCGTCGTTGAAGGACGAGCGCACGTGCAGCGGGACATCGTAGTTACGGGCGAACTCGACCGAGCGCAGCATGAGCACACGCGCGCCGGAGGCCGCCATCTCGAGCATCTCCTCGAAGGAGACGAAGTGGAGCTTGCGGGCATCGGGCACGATGCGCGGGTCCGCCGTGAAGACGCCGTCGACGTCAGTGTAGATCTCGCAGGCGTCGGCGCCGAGTGCGGCGGCCAGCGCGACGGCGGTCGTGTCGGAGCCGCCGCGGCCGAGCGTGGTCACGTTCTTGTCGAGCGAGACGCCCTGGAAGCCGGCGACGAGCACGATGTGCCCGGCGGCGAGCGCCTCGTCGATGCGGTGGCCGCGGATCTCGACGATCTTCGCGTTCGTGTGCTCGTTGGTCGTGACGATGCCGGCCTGCGAGCCGGTCAGCGACACGGCGACGTGGCCGAGGTCGTGGATGGCCATCGCGATCAGCGCGCAGCTGATGCGCTCGCCGGTCGAGAGCAGCATGTCGAGCTCGCGCTCGTTGGGCAGCGGGCTCACCTCGCGCGCGAGGTCCATGAGCTGGTCGGTCGACTTGCCCATCGCGCTGGCGACGACGACGACATCGCTGCCGGCATCGCAGGCGGCGACGGCGCGCTGGGCGACGCGGCGGATCCGCCCGGCGTCGGCGACGGAGGTACCGCCGAACTTCATCACGAGCAGCGGGCGCGACCCGGCAGGCCGGGTCGGCTTGTCACTCATGACGCGCGCGAGGGACTCATAGCCCGTGTCGACGCTGCTCTGCTCGGCGGGGGTCGGCTCCATGGGTCCTAGGCTACCCGATGTTCACGCGAGGTCGCGACGTCCACTGAATGCACGCCCGATGGTGAGCTCATCCGCGTGCTCCATGTCGGATCCCACGGGCAGGCCACTGGCGGGCCGCGTGACGCGGCTGCGCCCCCGTAGCACGTCGGCGATGTAGGAGGCGGTCGCCTCGCCGCTCATCGTCGGGTTCGTGGCGACGACGACCTCGGTGACGTGGTCGGTGTCGATCCGGGCGACGAGCTGGGCGATCGTGAGGTGCTCGGGATCGATGCCCTCGATCGGGCTGAGCGCACCGCCGAGCACGTGGTAGAGCCCATGGAACTCGGCCATGCGCTCGACCAGCAGCACGTCGGTCGGCTCCTCCACCACGCACACGAGCGTGGCGTCGCGGCGGGGATCGGTGCAGATCGCGCAGATCGACTGCTCGGAGAAGCCGAAGCAGCGCTCGCAGCGGCGCAGCTTCTCGCGCGCGGCATCGAGGGCGCGGGCGAGCTGCTGCGACTGGCTGGCGTCGGCGCGCACGAGGTGCACGGCGAGGCGCTGCGCCGTGCGGCGGCCGATGCCGGGCAGGCGCGCGAGCTCGGTGACGAGTCGCTCGAGGCTTTCTGGGAGCGCGCTGGAGGACATGGTCCCGACAGCGTAGCGAGTCGACTCCCGCCGCGAAGGCATCGACGGGCCCGACCGGGGGTAGGCACGAGCCATGCCCCCGGAGACCACCCAGCCGCTCGTCAGCATCCAGATCCCGACGTACAACCGCCCCGAGTACCTGGCACTGTCGCTGCGCTCGGCGATCGAGCAGACGTACGAGAACCTTGAGATCCTCGTCTCCGACGACGCGTCACCGAACCGCGAGGTCGAGGCGGTCGTCCGCGAGGTCGCTGCCGGCGACCCGCGCGTGCGCTACGTGCGACAGCCCGAGAACCTCGGCAACATCGCGAACTTCGTCTGGGCGCTGCGTGCATCGCGCGGCGAGTACTGCAAGGCGCTGTGCGACGACGACCTCATCGCACCCACGCACGTGGAACGGCTGCTCGCCCCGATGGTCGACGACCCGCGCATCTCGTTCGCCTTCTCCTACTTCCAGCACATCGATGCACACGGTCGCGTGCAGCCCGACCCGCCCGGCTACGGGCGCTGGGCACAGTCACCGAAGCTGCTGCCCGGCGCCGAGTTCGCGCAGGCCGGCATGCCCGCGAACATGAACCTGGTCGGCTCGACGACGGCGACGCTGTTCCCACGGCGGCGACTGGCGCTGCCGCACCTCGGCCGCTTCGGTGGCGTGGCGGTCTCGCACTATGGCGCCGACTGGTCGATCTGGCTCGGGCTGCTCGCCTCCGGTCCGGCGTTCTACTCACCCGAGCCGCTCTCGCAGACCCGCGAGCACGAGGGACGCGTCACGCACGACGCGCGCCACATCTATGACCGGGTCAACGACCTGCTGGTCATCCAGGAGCAGTTCGCGAGCTTCGCGCCCGACATCGACCGCGTCGCCAAGATGAGCGCGCTCAACATGATCACGGGCATCGCGATGCAGTCGGCGACGGCGCACGCCGACACGCCTGACGCAGCTCGGGTGCTCGACGTGGCGGAGCGCGCGCTCGGGCACGTGCGACGGCTGCAGGCGGGTGGCGCGGAGGCGACGCTCGATGTCGCGGCGCGCGCGAGCATCGTGGTCGCGGCAGGTGCCGACGCCGACCAGCTCATGGAGCAGCTGCAGTCGATCATCGCGGGCACGGCGCCGGCGGCGTTCGAGGTGGTGCTGGTGGTGGATGCGACGGCGAGCGCCGAGGTACGCGCCCTCGTCGCACAGCTCGAAGGTGACGTTGCCATCGTCGAGCGCGACACGGTGCTCGATGCGGCCGAGCTGCACGCAGCTGGCGCCGCTGCTGCGACCCGCGATGTGGTGGTGCTCCTGACGCCGGGCACGCTCGTGCAGTCCGGCTGGCTGCCACGGCTGCTCGACTGCTTCGTCGACGAGGACGTCCACGTCGCCTGCTCCGGGCTCGTCGTGGACGAGCGCGGCACACTGGTCGACGACGACGGGGCCGCCGCCAAGGGCGACTGGTCGATGTACGAGCTCCGTGACGTCGCCGAGGCCTATCCGGGCGCGCTCGCGGTCTGTGGCGCCGCGCTGGACCAGGTGCGCGCCACCGGCACGTGGGCCGACGGCGAGCGCATCGTCACGAACCCGGTGAGCTGGGTCCGCGCCGCGTCCTGACATCCCAGCTCGGATCATGGGCGATCCGTGCCCGCAGCTCGGATCATGGGCGTTCTGCGCCCGCAGCCCGGATCATGGGCCATCCGCGACCACATATGGTCGCCAACCGCCCATCATCGCCGCGCGCGTCGGATCACATGCCCGGGAGGCCGAGGCCTCCGAGACCGCCCGGAACCGCGGAGTTCATGCGCGAGTTGGCAAGCTCCGTCGCCTGGCGCTGTGCTTCGCTGACGGCTGCGAGGACCATGTCCTCGAGCAGCTCGATGTCGTCGGTGTCGACGGCTTCGGCATCGATCTTGATCGAGCGGATCTCGCCCGCGCCGGTCGCCTGCACGACGACCATGCCGCCACCGGAGCTCGCCTCGACGATCTCCTTCGCGAGTGACTCCTGCGCTGCGGCGACCTGCGCCTGCATCTGCTGGGCCTGCTGCATGAGCTTCTGCATGTCCATCGGGATTCCGCCTCTCGATTCGTTGGTGGGAAGAGCCTACTGGGCGCCGGTGTCGCTGTCTGGCGTGACCGGCGTCGCGTCGAACATCGACATCAGGTTGGCCACGCCGGCATCCGACTCGGGGTCGGCGACGGGCGCTGGGATCGGCAGGCCAGCGGGTGCGGCGACGGGTGCGGCCGTCGGGGTCGGCGCGGTCGGCGCCGATGTGGCCGCGCTCGTCGCCGCGCTCGTAGCGGCACTCGTGGCGGCGGGCACGTCGGCGCGCGGTGCCTGCTCGACGACCTTCGGGTCGAGCAGCTCGACGACGAGTCGGCGGCCGGTCACCTCGTAGGTGGCGTCGACCAGTGCGGCCTTGAGCTTGGACGAGACGGGCATCCGCGAGGCGGGGCGCAGCACGAGCCGATCCGTGCTTGCCGATTCGGGGGCGAGCGACTGCAGGACGGGGCGATGCGCGGGCGTCTGCGCGACGAGCAGCGCGACCTTGGGCCACCACACGGCGACGTCGACGACCTGCGCCTCGTCGAGCTGGGCGACAGGGGCAGCAGCGGCGGGTGCTGCTGCCGACGCGGCCGGCGCGGCGGGCGCTGCGGGCGTCGGCGCAGGTGCTGCGTCGACCGCGGTGACACGCGAGGGTGCGGGAGCCTGGACGGCCGGCACGGCGGCGGGTGTCGGGGCAGCAGCAGTGGGTGCGGGTGCGGCGACGGGAGCAGCAGGGGCCCAAGGTCG
>JAOPYV010000039.1 GCA_025964435.1 Thermoleophilia bacterium
CTTGAAGCCGTTGCCGACGAGGCCGTCGATCGCGAACCAGGTACCGATTGCCGACAGCACGCCGGCGCCGAGCACGCCCTGGTAGAGGGCGCGCATGACCTTCTTGCCGCGGACGAAGAACGTACCGATGATGCTGGCGATGATGGCGATGCCACCGAGCACCAGCGGCAGGAGCACTGCCTTGGCGATGTCGGCTTCACCCTCGATGCGCAGCGTCGCGAGCACCATCACGGCGACCGCGGTCACTGCGTAGGTCTCGAACAGGTCAGCTGCCATGCCGGCACAGTCGCCGACGTTGTCACCGACGTTGTCGGCGATCACGGCGGGGTTGCGCGGGTCATCCTCGGGGATGCCTGCGTCGATCTTGCCGGACAGGTCTGCACCGACGTCTGCACCCTTGGTGAAGATGCCGCCGCCCAGTCGAGCGAAGATCGAGATCAGCGAGCCACCGAAGCCGAGGCCGATGAGGCCGCTGGTGATGTCCTCGAGGTCCTTGGCGTCGTTCAGGTTCAGGTCGAACCAGTTGGTCAGCGCGCCGTAGTAGCCAGCGACGCCGAGCAGGCCGAAGCCGACGACGAGCAGGCCGGTGACGGCACCACCGCGGAATGCGGTGCTGAGGCCCTTGGCCAGGCCGTGCTTGGCTGCCTCGGCGGTACGCACGTTCACGCGGACCGAGACGGTCATGCCGACGTAGCCGGCAGCGCCCGAGAGGACGGCACCGATGAGGAAGCCGATACCGGCGTACTGGTCGATGAAGATCCAGATCAGGATGGTGACGATGGCACCGACGATGCCGATGGCGGTGTACTGGCGGTTCAGGTAGGCGCGGGCGCCTTCCTGGATTGCGGATGCGATCTCGCGCATCTTCTCGTCGCCGTCAGGCAACTTCATGAGGCTGATGATCTGTGCGATGCCGTACAGAACGCCGAGGGCGCCTGCCAGCAGTGCGAACAGCACGCCGTGGTCTGCGAAGAACTCCACTTTTGGACTCCTGGATGGTTGGTAGTGGTGGTCGTGACTCACCGCTTCCGGGACGCGAAAATTGCGCACACCATGGCCGGTTTCTCGGCGAACCTACAGAACCACTCGGACGGACGCGATCATTGTTCGGTGAAACGATCAACGCGCGACGCGGGAATGCACCCACCGCTCCCGGTATCCGTGATCCGCTTCCAGATTCGACGGGCCACCCGGCGCTCCAGGCACTGGCTCCCCGAGCGGGCGCTCGATTCTCCCAACGCGGTATCCATGCAGCGTTCACGGAATCGACAGGGCGAGGCGAAGCTCGATTCTCCCAGCGCGGTATCCATGCCGCGTTCACGGAATCGACGGCCACCCCGCGCACGAGGCACTGGCACCCCGAGTGGACGCTCGGATCTCCCAGCGGTGTACCCATGCACCGCTCAGAGATCTGACCGAGCTGCGCGGCGCTCGAATCTCCCAGCGGTGTACCCATGCACCTCTCAGAGATCTGGAGGCGCCGAGCGAGGGCGCCCCGGAAGGCGCGGAAGGCACGGAAGCGACTAAATCTCCAGGTGCCACCCCAATGTCGCACCTGGAGATTCAGTGGACCTCGGACGGCGACTGAATCTCCCAACGCCACATCCATGATGCAGCTGGAGATTCAGCTGGAGGTTGAGCCGAGTGCGGGGACGCGGCGCGGCTCATCGACGGCGCGGCACTGGGCCGGCCGGCCGCACCGGCTCTAGCTGAAGGCGGGCTCGGTGGCGCTGGCCATGGTGGCGGAGACGACGGCGCCGTAGGCGTCGCGCAGGCTGCCTGTCTCGGCGTGCAGGGATCGCTGCCAGAGCGCGCTGCAGCCGGCGTCGAGCATGCCCTGCGCGCGATCGAGGCCGGCGTCGATGCCGAGGCCGCGTCGCGTGCCGGCCGCACGTGCGTTGGCGATGAGCGCGCCGATCGCCTCGGCGGCCGGAACCTGGCCGGTGCCGGGCGCGTCGACGAAGAGGGCGTCGGTGCCGTAGCGGCTCGCGCGCCAGCTGTTCTCGTCGATGAAGACCGTCTGGATCGGCTCCGGCAACTCGTTCGCGTCGTGCAGGTCGCACAGGTGCGCGACGGTGCCCTGGGCGAGCGCCGCGAGCGCGAGCGTGTCGCGCACGTCGGGCTGGCCGTCGAACATGCGCAGCTCGACGGTGCCGTGCAGCACGTGCGGGCGCGTGCCCCACCAGACCTGGCCGGCGCTCGTGATGGCGCCGCTGTCGAGCAGCCACCGCAGGTGCCCGAGGTAGCCGTCCATCGTGCCGAAGATCGGCGCGACGTTCGCGCGCGGGAACTGGCGGCTGAAGATGATCGAGCGGGTCGACGCCATGCCGCTGTCGAGCCCGTCCAGGAACGGCGATGACGCGCTCAGCGCCAGCATCAGCGGCGCGAGGCTGCGCAGCGCGTCGTGGACGCGGATCGCGCGGTCGGCACCATGCACACCCACGTGCACGTGGAGCCCGAAGGTGTTGTTGCGGCGCGCGACCAGCTGCATGCGGTCGACGAGCTGCTGGTAGTAGGGCAGCTGCACCGTCGGCTGCTCGCGGTAGTCGGCCCACGGATGGGTCGCGCTCGCGCCGAGCACGGCGTTCGTCGACGTCGCCAGCTCGGCCACGCGGCGACGGATGTCGCTCAGCTCGGTGACGGCGTCGGCCCAGGTCTCGCAGCGGCCGGTGCGGAACTCGATCTCGCTGGCGAGCAGCTCACCTGCGACCGCGGTGCCGAGGCCGAACTCCTCGGCGATCGCGTTCAGCTCGGGGTAGCGCGGCTGCAGGTCGAGCGTCTCCGGGTCGCAGATCGCGAACTCTTCCTCGATGCCGAGCGTGCTGTCGACGGACCGCTCGAACTTCCCGGCAGCGGCGTTCAGCTGCGCGGCCACGTCGTCGGTGGGCGCATCGGGATCCGTGTGTGCGACAGGGTGCTTCGACATCAAGCAGGCATCATACGGTTGGCATCCCCGTCGAGCGCGCCAATTCGTCGCAACACTTCTCGAGTCTTTCCCGACAGAACGGTAGGGACGTGCCTGCAGCACCTTGCGGGCGACACGGGAATTGGGACGATGAACAAGGGAAAGCTCGCACTGGTCGCAGGAATCGCCGCTCTCGCGGTGCTGCTCGCTGCATGGGGCCCCGCGCCCGATCAGGAGGGTGACGACAGCACCCTCCGCATCACCGCCACCTCGGCGCCGGACTCGATCGATCCACAGGTCTCGTGGATGGCGGTCTCCTGGCAGATGCAGGTCAACGTCTACAACGGCCTGCTCACCTTCAGCAAGCAGTCCGGGCCTGCCGGCACCGAGCTCGTGCCCGACCTGGCGACCTCCCTGCCGAAGATCACCGACGGCGGCCGCACCCTCACCTTCAACGTCCGCCGTGGCGTCACGTTCGACGCGCCCGCCAACCGCGAGGTCCTGCCCTCCGACATCAAGTACACCTTCGACCGTCTCGCGCTGCTGCCGTCGCAGGGTGCCGGCTTCTTCGGCGTGATCGAGGGCTTCGACGACTTCATGAAGTCCAAGAAGGGCACCGTCAAGGGCGTCGTCGCCGACGACAAGGCCGGCACGGTCGTCTTCCACCTGACCCGCCCGGACGCGACCTTCCTCTACGTCCTGGCGCTGCCGTTCTCGTTCGTCGTGCCGAAGGGCACCGCTGCCGAGGACCTCTCGCAGAAGGTGCGCACCCCCGCCACAGGCCCGTACCGCTTCGCCGAGTACGACCCGTCGCGCCGCGTGCTGCTCGAGCGCAACCCGAACTTCAAGGAGTGGACCAAGGACACCCCGAACGGCAAGGTCGACCGCATCGAGGTCAAGCTCAAGGTGAGTGACGAGAACGCGGTGACGCTCATCATGCAGGGCAAGGCCGATGCCGCGATGTCCGCCATCCCGCGCTCGAAGCTGCCCTTCCTCGCCAAGAGCGAGGAGTGGAAGCCGTACATGCACGAGCACGAGCTCGCCCGCACCTCCTACATCTGGATGAACAACTCGGCGCCGCCGTTCGACAACGTCAAGGTCCGCCAGGCCGTCAACTGGGCGCTCAACCGCCGCGCGATGGTCAAGCTGACCGGCGGCTCGGGCTCACCCTCCTCCACCATCCTGCCGCCCACCACGCCGGGCTACACGGGCTACGAGCCGTACCCGAAGCAGGACATGAAGAAGGCGAAGCAGCTCATCAAGGAGAGCGGCATCACGCCGGGCGAGATCACGATCTGGTGCATGACGTCGCCGCCGAATCCCGACAGCGCGCAGTACCTGCAGGACATCCTCAACCAGCTCGGCTTCAAGGCGCGCACGCGCTGCGTCGACGGCTCGGCGTACTACAACCTGATCGGCGTCAAGAAGAACAAGACGCAGATCGGCTTCGCCAGCTGGGGCGCCGACTTCCCCGAGGGCGCGACCTTCATCGACTCGAACCTGAACGGCAAGAACGCGAGCCCCGACCACTCCTCCAACTACGCCTGGTACACGGCCAAGGACAAGGAGATCAACGCGGTCATGCAGATGATGGACCTCGATGCCCGCGCCAAGGCCTGGGGCAAGCTCGACCGCGAGATCATCGAGGACGCCGCCTGGGCGCCGATCTCGCACGGCGTGCAGCGCAACCTCATCGGCAAGCGCGTGGGTGACTACGTCTTCCACCCGCTCTACGATTTCCTCTTCATGAAGGCGACCGTCGACGGCTCGGGCACGAACAACAAGGACATGCACGAGCACGAGGTCGGCAGCAAGCCGAAGGACGACGCAGAAGGTGGTGCCGAATGACCGCCGCAGGGATGTCACAGCCGAATCGACCGAACGCCGCGGCGCTCCCCGGAGCATCACGCCAGGGCGCTCTGGTCAGGCCGGTTGCCGAGACCGTCACCGCACAGAGCGAGAGCCCGTCGCAGCTGGCGATCCGCCGCTTCCGCGAGAACCGCGTGGCAATGGTCGCACTCGTCGCGTTCGTGCTCATCTGCTCGATGTCGGTCGCGACGCGATGGTCGAGAAGTGGGCCGGTCGCACGGCGACCGAGCAGAACCTCGACGGCACCATCGAGCTGGGTGGCAAGCAGGTCGAGGTCGTCGACCTCAAGGGCATGCCGGCCGTGGGTCCGGGCATCCGCTCCGAATATGCGATGGGCGCCGACGGTCTCGGCCGTGACGTCTTCGTCCGAGCGGTCGCCGGCGGCTCGGTGTCGCTGCGCGTCGGGCTCGGCGCGACGGCCATCTGCATCCTGCTCGGCACGCTGATG